>JBBSQD010000254.1:0-9625 GCA_038258185.1 Aggregatilineales bacterium
GGTCAGGTCGCACAGACACAGTTGCTGATGGCGATGTCGGTCATGATGATTATCCCGATTCTGATTATTTTCGCTTTTGGTCAGCGCTATTTTATTCAGGGTGTGACGACCAGCGGGTTGAAGGGATAAGAGAAGTACTCAGTAACATCCAAAAATTCGAGTTTATTGCAGGGACACGGCATGCCGTGTCCGTACCAGATGAATTTACGGATAGATAGTAAGTATTGAGTTGACCGGACGAGGCAGGCCTCGTCCCTACAGCAGGTCGTAGGGACAACGCCCGCGTTGTCCATTTCCATAACCCATTGATCTTTTGATCAGCAACCAGAGGCTTAAAAATTTACTTGTGCAATTACCATTAGAAAGTTTACATTCATGAACGAAAAAAATACCGATATTCTGATTGTAGGTGGGGGAACGGGCGGAGTCGCGGCGGCGCTGGCGGCGTTACGGCTGGGCAAACGCGTGATCATCACCGAGGAAACCGACTGGCTCGGTGGTCAGTTGACTGCTCAGGCCGTTCCCCCCGATGAGCATCCGTGGATTGAGACGACAGGCTGCACGCTCAGCTACCGTCATTGGGCCGAAGGTGTGCGCGATTACTACCGGCGTTATTATCCACTGCTGCCGGAAGCGCGCGAAAAAGTCCATTTTAACCCCGGTGATGGCAATGTCAGCCGCCTGTGTCACGAGCCGCGAGTCGCGCTGGCGGTAATCGAGGGCATGCTGGCACCGTATCAGAGTGGCGGCCAACTGACTGTGCTGCTGCACCACCGGCCTGTTGCAGCGGAAACCGATGGCGACCGGGTAACGGCTGTGACGGTGGTCAGCGATGAAACCGGCACCGAAACCGTCATTACTGCGCCGTATATCATCGACGCGACGGAATTGGGCGATTTACTGGAACTGGCAAATGTCGAGCATGTCATCGGCGCGGAAAGTCAGGCGCAAACCGGCGAACTGCATGCGCTGGAAGGCGATGCCGACCCGATGGATCAGCAGGCGATCTCGTGGTGTTTTGCGATGGATTATCTGCCGGGTGAAGATCACACCATTGCCAAGCCGGACAATTATGATTTCTGGCGCGGTTATCAGGCGGATTTCTGGCCGGGGCCGCAGTTGGGCTGGCACGATGTCAACCCAATCTCGCTGGAAAAACGCTATCGGGCGGTGTTCGATGCCGACGGCAACACCGACTTTAAGCGCAATCATGATTTCTGGCATTACCGCCGCATCTTCTCCAAGGATTATTATCCGGCGGGCATGTTCAAGAGTGATATCACACTGGTCAACTGGCCGCAGATTGATTACTGGCTGGGGCCGCTGCTGGGTGTATCCGAGGAAGAAAAGCAGAAAAATCTCAAGTCCTGCCGTGACCTGAGTTTCAGCATGCTCTACTGGATGCAGACCGAAGCGCCGCGGCATGATGGCGGTGCGGGGTATGCCGGTCTGCGGCTGCGCAATGATATCGTCGGCACAGACGATGGACTGGCGAAATATGTGTATGTGCGCGAAGCACGGCGCATTCAGGCCGAGTTTATCGTAACCGAGGCGCATGTCGGCGTGGAGCAGCGCCAGGATCCACAAGGCGCGGCGGTCTTCGCGGATAGTGTGGGTACGGGCAGTTATCGCATTGACCTGCATCCCAGCACAGGACTGCGGACGTATGTCGATATCAGCAGCTACCCCTTCCAGATTCCTCTGGGATCACTGATTCCGGTACGCGTGGAGAATTTGCTCCCGGCGTGTAAAAATCTGGGCGTGACGCACATCACCAACGGCTGTTATCGCCTGCATCCGGTGGAGTGGAATATCGGTGAGGCGGCAGGCGCATTAGCCGCTTACTGCCTGGATAATGACCTCGCGCCACGTCAGGTGCGCAACACACAGGCACATCTGGAAGATTTCCAGAATTTGCTGGTGGACAAGCTCGGCTTTGTGCTGGAGTGGCCGAATTACGCTCGGATTACACCCCGGTAGGTGGTCTCATCTCTTCCATGCCTGTAGCAATTCCTTCCCCTCTCGATTTTGTTTTGGAGAGGGGTTTTTGATTTTGCAAAGATATAATTTTGAGGATTAAGTCACAGTAATATCCGTTATCTCAGTCTGTTCTAATTCAAAATCGCCTATCTCGGCGCTTGCTAAGTCAATACCTTAATAAACGGATTTCGATAATGGTGATCCAGCAAAACCAGTTTATTGCCCTCGCAAGTCCAAACCATCTTTCCGGGTATACCGACATTGGTTTCGATACGTATCTCCTGAATCATATTTCCATCCGCTAATTTAAATATTCGCAACACATAGGGGCAGCAACCATTGGATTGTGTCTGTTTGCCCTGATTAGTTGCAAATGCTTACGATGTCGCGCCTAGAGCCAGCCGCGCCGCCGAAAAAATGCCGCCATGCCGACCGCCGAAAAAATCATCAGGCTCACCACGCCGATAAACATCGTCCTGCCGGTAATCGGCAGAATCAGTGGTTCGGCCGTGGTAGCAAAACCCAGCTCGAACAGGCTGAGAAAAAAGGTCAGTGGGAAGAAGATCATGGACAGAATGGTCAAACGGTTGACCCCCTCCACCATCCGCCGCGATTCCTGATTCTGCATCATATCCAGCACATTACTGGACAGGTCGCGCTGTGAGTCGATCACATCATAGACGCGCAATAAACGCTCATACAGATGGCGGAACAAATCACGCGTGTCATCAGTGTTGGTCAGGCGCTGCTCACCGATGACATTCGACAGCACTTCACGTTGCGGGGCGACCATCTGCCGCAGATTGATCAGTTGTTGTTTGATACGGTACAGCGGGCGTTTGGCCTGTTTATCCAGCTTTTGATTGGTGATCAGTTTTTCTTCAAGATCATTCAACTGATTACTGATGCGATCCAGCAAAGGATAATAGGCATCAATCACCTGTTGGGAAGTCAGATAAAGAAAATAGGCCGCGCCCCGTTTCCACGATTCCGGATTGAGGGCAGCGCGGTCATAAGCCTCATCGACTGCATCGGCATCACCTTTGCGGACGGTCACGAAAAAGTTCTCGCCAATCAGGCAATGGATCTCTTTGCCAAACACCTTGCTGGCGTGGATATGCACCTGAAAAAGAGACAGGAAGAGGTAATTGGGGTAGACCAGCAAAGCGGGACGACGATCTTCGCGCATCAAATCTTCCACCACGATAGGATTGAGATTAAGCTGATGCTCCAGCCATTCAATTTCTTCAACAGTAGAGTCTACAAAATCAATCCACATTGTATCGCCATTTTTAAGGGATTCAGCCAGTGATTCCTGTTTAAGATTGCGCCGCGTTTTGAAATTGTTATCCTCGTCATAAGTGGCGACCAATGATCGTATCATCGAATGTTTCTATTCCTTCTTGCTTGATTAAGATCTGCCAGAAAAACACACCCATAAATCAGACGGGGTGCCTGTATAAAACGGGCTTATTTTATCTAACCCAGGGTAAAAAAAGATTAAGCCTGTGTAAGAATATAACAAAAAAAATAACGAGGGGGCTTTATTTTGTGAAGTTTTAGCGATATATTTAGTGATTAACCGACTCTACAGTACGAAAAGATCATTAGACATATGTCCACAAGCCAGGTATTTAAAAATACTCTCGTGGTAATTGCCACTTTAATTGGTGGTTTTATATTACTTAACACCCTGAGAATGTTGGTCGTCCTGACAGTAGCTATCATTTTAGCATCTGCATTACGTCCTGTCGTGATCCGGTTGACCCAGATTCGCGTCCCGGAGGGTTTAGCAATTCTCCTGGTTTACGCGGTCACCATCATTCTGATTATCACCCTGTTTGTGGTAGTGCTGCCGCCGGTCGTCAACCAGTTTGCCAATTATCTGCAAAATGAAGATCTGCTCGCCAGCCGCATTCTTGTGGCTCAATTCTGGCTGCAGCAGCGTTTTGAGACCTTAACCGGTTCAGAGATTTCGCTGATTGACCCGGATCAGTTGCGAGCCACCATCGGCGATATTGTCGATCAGATCCGCGTCAGCGTCCCTAATGTGCTGAACGAGGCCAGCGCCACGCTGGGTGAAGGCGTCTTAGTGTTGGTGATGGGTGTTTACTGGCTCACCAGCCGCGACCGTGCGGTCAATTTTCTGGCGGAATTATTCTCGGTAAGAAACCGCGAGAAGGTGCGCAATGTGGTTCTGGAAATTGAATCATCGATGGGTACTTATCTGCTGGGCATGGTTTCCGTTGCGACCTTTGTCGGTTTAGCGAATTTTATCATTCTGAGTTTGTTACGCGTCAACAATGCCCCGACATTAGGCTTTATTATTGGGGCAACCACCATGCTGCCGGTAGTCGGTGGTTTTATCGGCGGAGGTCTGGCCACGCTGATCGCGGTGCTGGGTTCACCCCTTCAGGGGCTTATCGTCTTTGGGACATTTGTTGCGGTGCAGCAGGTCGAAACCCATTATCTGACCCCGCGCGTGATGTCGCGCAGTGTCGGGCTCGATCCGCTATTGATCATTGTCGCGGTATTTACCGGCTTCGTGATGCTGGGTGTGATCGGCGCCATCATTGCTGTGCCGGTTATCAGCACCATCGCGATTTTGCTGCGCACGCTGGTGTTTGAGCCGCGCCGTCAGGAGGTTAACAATTACAAAGTCGAACACGGTGCAGTCCTGTTATCCCTGGATGAAATTGAGAAAAAATAGAATTCAGGTCAATCAGACAGTGCCTGAATACGGGCTTCAAGCTGCGTGCGAACAGTGTCCCACTCGCGGTCAAGCATCCGAAACCAGGCGGTATCCCGGTTGCGACCTTTAACAATCAGATGCGCTTCGTGAATGCCCTCAAACTGAAACCCGAAGCGCAGGGCTGACCTGCGTGAACGGGTGTTTAAAGCATCACATTTCCAGATCACCCGCCGGTAACCGAGGCCAAACACATGCCGCAGCATGAGATAAGTGGCCTCGGTATTGGCTCCGGTTTTCTGAGCCAGCGGACTGTACCAGATATTACCCAGTTCAATCGAAAGGTTACGCGGGTCATTGCTCATCAGGTTCACCACGCCGATGGGGCTGGCTGTTTGAAGATCATAAACGGCTAACGCCAACCGATCCGGCGCGTTAATCTGGATTTGTAGCCACGCACTGAACGCTTCTGTATCCGCAAAGGGGCCGCCAGACATATAGCGCCAGATCATTTCATCCGCATCATAGGCTTCTATCGAGCGCTCTCCTAAACTGGCTGGGTGTCCGTTGGAGCGTTCAAACAGCAGCGCCGCATCCTGACTCAGATTAAGCGCCTGCAAATGGACACGCTGCCCGTTTAAAATCACCGGGTCTGGCTTGAGCGGGAGTTCATCACGGCGCTTGAGTATTTCTTCAGGCAGCACTGGGCTTACTGGAAAATCAGTCACAAATAATTCCTTTTCGCTGGTCTTTAATCTACAGCTCAAGTGCCTGGCGGATCAATCCAGCATCCATTCTGAAACGCTGGCCTAATGCTGCGGCTATATCCCCGGTGAGTGTTTGATCAATCCGTTGATTTCCGTGAAATGTTTCCAGATGCGGTGGTTCTTCGCGGCTGTTAAAGCGGCAAATCGCCTCATCCACCACCTTGTTAATGACCGCTTCCTGTAAAAACAAGCCACTGTCACCGTAGTCATTGACGGTAGCGGCGCGATAATCTGCGTCATTCACGGGTTGATCAATGAGCGTGAAGGCCACGGGTTTAGCGTGTGGATAACGTTCCACAGCGTAACGCTGATCGCCAAGGGGCCGAATCTTATAGGACTGGAAACCCGCATCACGGCTGGTGACGGCATCAGCTTCCAGCGGCAGCGGGAGATACAGAGGCAAGCCAGCATCGACTAACCAGCGCTTGTCCGCCAGTTCGATAACAATCGCGGTATGACAGCCAATCGACTCGCCCATATTATTAACCGTCAGATAGCCACTGTAGCCCAGATTTTGCAGCAGGTCAAAAAAGGCATAATTACTTTCAAAACAGGTGCCACCGGCTCCCTGATCAAGCGCCTGCTGCCAGAAAATCTCCGGCCAGCGTGGAAAAGGCGATGCCCCGGCGAATTTTGCCGCCACCCGCGACACACTCTCCCAAGGCACATGCCGGACATACGCACTGACCAGCGCATCCAGCAAAGCGTTATCAGGTGCAGCGGGTGTTACCTCTAAAAATCTGAGAATCGAGTTCGTATCCATAGTGTAAAATTATAACGTAAAACAGGCAGGTTGATAGCATTTCAGCTCGTGAAGTTTGGTCACTTAATCGAAACTGTTATAATAGCGCTCAGACTTTTACTGGAATATTTTCAAAACAAAGGAGCTGCTCAATGACGCAAGATCGTGCCGCTGCTTTGGCTGAGATTGCCGAGCAGATCAAAACCTGTAGACTGTGTGATCTTTATCAGGGCACCAACAACGCCGTACCGGGTGCGGGGAATATCCACGCGGAGATTATGTTTATCGGCGAAGGGCCGGGTTTTCATGAAGACAAGCAGGGGTTGCCATTTGTCGGGCGCTCCGGCGATTATCTCACCTATCTGCTGAATCTGATCGGCCTCAAGCGTGAGGAGGTGTTTATCACCAATGTGGTGAAGCATCGTCCACCGGAAAACCGCGACCCCACCAACGATGAGATGGCCGCCTGCAAGCCGTATCTCGACCAGCAGATTGCCTTGATTGACCCGATGGTGATTGCGACATTGGGGCGTTTTAGCATGGCGCGCTATTTTCCCAGCGGCAAAATCAGCCAGATTCATGGGCAGCCTAAATATGAAGATGGCCGTGCCTATTATCCCCTGTATCATCCAGCGGCGGTCTTAAGAAATCCCGGTTTGCGGCGAACGATGGAAGAGGATATCAAGCGCCTGTTGGAGGTGATTGATACCGTGAAGTCCAAACGTGCTTCAGGGGAAATGTCAGCACCCAAAGTGGAGGATAATCCCACTAAAAATGAGCCTGACCAGAACGAGCCACCAGAGCAGTTGTCACTGTTTTAAAAAGCTAGTTGATATATTTTTTATCGGGCATACGGGGTGAGATGCGGGGTTGGTTGGGTGGCAGGATCATTTCACGCAGGTCTTTGACCAGATGCGGCCCTTGCGCCCAATCCACAAACAGATAAATCAATTGACCATTGCTCAGTGAAAGAATAGTGCCGTCACGTGTACCCAGGCACACATGCCATACATATTTGATGGTTTGTCCAGTGATGACACACGGGGTGACGTCACTGTGCACATCGTCCGGAATGAGAATCAAGCGGCGACTGGTGATAATCGCTCGCATCCACGGGCCGCGCGCATTCCAGCCTGCTTTGGTGAAATCGGCATAACGTACTTTGTAACGCCCTAACTGAAATTCACCTTGTTGGAGTGCGGTGTCCATTGAAATCCTATCCTTAAGTGTGTCCGATAATTTTTACACTTTTCATTATACTAACGTGCCCAAACTTTCAGCACCCTAAATCTGCGGGGAAAGATCGGGGTTGTGGCGTCATTTTATGACCTTTTGGTACTGTTTGCTCTTTAATCTGAACATTCGCATGACCATCTTCAGAAGTTATATATACACCCCGTCCGTTGCGGGAGTAACACGTTTTCTGATTTATTTTGAACCTTTGAAGTCACTGTGGAGTGGCAAAGGGTGAGGGTGTAAACAGAATAAGTGAGTGATGACATGCTCCAATAATTTTAGGACGTGATTATTTTGCCGATTCTACTTATAGAGGCACATGCAAATGGAATTTGAAACGCTTTATCACGACCTTGCGCATGGCGCAGAAGTAATCCGGGCACTGGTCGCAGGTATCACGCAGGCAGAGGCGCAGGTCAGGCCCACGCCTGAGTCGTGGTCGATACTTGAGGTTATCTGCCACCTGGCCGATGAGGAACGCGATGACTTTCGAAAGCGTGTCGATTTCACCCTGAACCGTCCCGGCGAGGAATGGCCTCCTATTCACCCAGACGCCTGGGTCACAGATCGAAAGTACAACGAGCGTGATCTTGAACAGTCACTAAGTGATTTTCTCACAGAACGCGACAAATCACTGGTTTTTCTGAAGGGTCTGGAAGGCGCAAATTGGGATGCCAGCCATCTGTCGCCCTTTGGGGAGAGAAAAGCGGGCGATCTGCTCGGTTCCTGGGTGGCACATGACAATCTCCATATGCGCCAACTTGTCGAGCTAAGGCGATTCAGAGTGCAAGAAATCAGCGCTCCTTACTATATTGGCTATGCGGGCGATTGGTGAGTGACCGGTCTGCGCATCAGCGAAAGATCTGCTAAGCAAGCGTAAAAGCTGGACCCACTGGCCGTACCGGATCACAAAATTGAGCATCAGGCTTTCACAGTTCATTTTACAGAAGAACATCACCTTCTAAAGCGATGTGTTCTAAGCGCGTTCCCGCATACCCTGGACGGCTGAAAACCTTTAGCGCCGCTGCTAAGACACTGTCACAGTGTCGCGGCTGTATAGATGTCAATGATTACTACTTGCATGTGGCTCATTTTTTGTAGCGCCAGTGTCAATAGCTAAGTAATCGAATCTTCTATCGTATTTGTGTGTTCCTTCACGTTTTGTGTAAAACGGGTCAAGAAATCAGCGATAATTTCAAGTTCTTTGGATGAGTAACTTTCTATTAGTTTCCTGTGTGCTTCCTGCACCCCTGCAACCAATGGCATAGTATTTTTTGCCGATTCTCTGTTGATCTCAATCAATGTGCCGCGCCTGTCACTGAGATTGGGCTTCCGTGTAATGAATCCCGCTTTCTCTAATCTATCAAGCATGGCTGTTGTTGAGCCTGGTGTTAGGCCAGTATAACGGGCGAGTTCTGTAGGCCTTGAGATTCCTTTTATGCCTAAAAGGCTTAGACACTGCGAATCAGTTATGTTAAGACCAAGCTTCCTGCCCATGGCATTGCGAAACAACACAGCACTGATGCCGTAATCGGCAGCGGCGATTAGTATTTGTTTTTCCAGCTCCTTTTTTGAATCCATGATCAAAGCCTCCCTTGATAATACTTAGAATATCAAATATTTTGATTATAGAACTAAATTGGCTAAAGTCCAGTACCTCATAGGAGATTAACATGAGCAACGAAAAGAAAACCCCCAAGAAAAATTCCAAGGGTTTCACGGATCAGGAACAAGCCGCGATGAAGGAGCGTGCCAGAGAGCTGAAAGCAGAAGCTCAAGCGAACAAGAAGAAAGCTGATGGAGAAAAGGATCTGCTTGATAAGATCGCCGAAATGCCAGAACTGGATCGTAGCATGGCTACGCGGATCCATGAACTCATCACAACAACTGTGCCGGATCTTTGGCCGAAAACCTGGTATGGGATGCCCGCCTATGCCATAGACGGCAAGGTCGTTTGCTTCTTCCAAAGTGCAAATAAGTTCGATGCAAGATACTCTACCTTCGGCTTCAACGACACAGCAAACCTCGACGAAGGTTCGATGTGGCCGACCGCTTTCGCGCTGAAGGAGTTGACCGCCGCTGATGAGGAGAGGATTATCGCGCTCGTAAAGAAAGCCGTGAGCTGAGAACTGAAGCAAAGAAAACTTTCTGATTTCAGCCTGTTATGGTGAGGGACTTTTTATCATCAATCCCACGGGGATGCTCTAGGCA
>JBBSQD010000255.1:0-9619 GCA_038258185.1 Aggregatilineales bacterium
GCATAAATCAGCTTTATTTGCCTATCAGAAAGGTCTGGATAATCTTCAGGCTGCGGATTATGAGCAGGCCGAAAGCTGGCTGCGGATGTCTCTCGCTCAGTTTGAAAAACTCAATTACCCCTATCTGACAGGTGCGGCACATCATTCGCTGGGTCTGGCGTTTATCCACACGGGGAAATATTCAGACTCCCGCCTTCATTTAAAAACAGCTTTATTAAACTGGAAACAATTAGATAACTGGCTGGAACAGGCGAATGTGCTTCAGGCGCTGGGGTATCTGGCTTATAAAGAAGGCGATAATGCGTGGGGGCTGGGGCGCTATTATGAGGCACTGGAATACTGCAAAAAGGCCAACCCATCCCCTGCATTGAATCGTCTGCGCCGTGATATTGAGTTGAGTATCGAAGACCTGGAAAATAACCCGAATGAACTTTCGTGAAATGCCGGAACGGGGGCTTAAAAGCACACCGGCCCATCCTGAGATGAGCCGGTATCATGTTACCTAACCACCACCGATGGGTGGGGTGGTCGGCGGCTGCGGAAGCGGCGGATCTTTATGAAACATCCCGAACTCCTTGAGCTGATCTCGAACGATAAAATCAGCATCGCAAAGTGAGGGGTGTCGCCTCTACGCTGGCCGGACAAAAAACGGACAGCATTCGGACAAATTTCTCAAAAGTGGGCCTTAAAGGGTTAGGAAGGCTCGAATTAACAGGAGATAGGCACAAAAAAGGCTCACCATCGACTGGTGAGCCTTTTTAAGTGCGGGTGGTTGTATAGTTATTTCGCGTGATAGAGCCAGCGCCAGACTTCCCCACGCGATGGCAGACCATAGGCTTCCAGCAGATTATGTTTTGCCTGCCAGATGATGTCCGTATTGACCACTGCCCACAACGCTTCTCGTTGCTCTGGTATAAGTGTGGCTAAATCCACCTGCTCATGAGTGGGGGGGTATTCATAAAAGCCTGACGCTGTTAATCGAGCCCTCGAACATCGTAACGGATCGTCTCTAAAGACACCGGCCAGCAGATATTCTGCAATCATTCTGGCACGGACACTGTTAATGGCAATAGGTATCGCCTGAGCTAAATCCGGCACCCGTCGCCCTACACCAAGATGCCATAGCCCCAGGATTGCATCAGTGAAACCCGCTTGTTGTCCAATATCCACATGAGCCGCCATATCCGTCAGAAACCTGTCGAGGTCTGAGGTGGCACTTTCCTCGGCCACCCTGGCGAGGGTACAGGCTGCCTGCTGGCGTACCAGCAACTCGGCTTCCGATCGCCAGATGCTTTCCACAACCTGTGCATACGCAGGTATTGACTGCTGACGGTGGGTACGATGATTATCGACAAAAGTGCCAAACCTGGATAAGGCGAATACGCGATTCCAGACTACCAACTCATTCTCAATCCTCTCAAGGAAAGCCTCAGCGATGTCCGGCAAACGGTCAGTAGGATAGATTTCGGGTTGCCACAGTATATTAATGGCTGCGCTGCGAACAGCATTCTGCTCGTGGGTGAGTAGACTCAGATAGAGATCCAGTCCCGTGATCATCACCCCGTAGGCCGCATTCTTCCATTGGGCAGCTTCTCCGGAGTATCTGGCTGGACCGGCAAAGCTACCCAATAGCTCTAGAATCTGGGCTTTGCAGATTTGTGCATCATCGTCAGACAAGAGTTCCAGCAGAAACGGAACCACCAGAGGACTGGCTTCGAAAGCTGACCCTTGCTGACTGATCAGGTATTCCAGTTCCATGTAGGTTTCATCACACGGGTGCTCATCATTTGAGCGTAAATCGCGGATCAACTGGGGAATTTCTTCCGCGGTTCCACCTCCCGCTTTGATATTATTCCAGTCGATGGTATCCAATTTTTCGGGCATAGAAGTAGGATCTATGTCCGTGCCAAGCCTGACTACAGAATACAGATCCTCCTTGGATTGCCAAAGCCAGCGCCAGACTACATTCCGAGACGGCAAGCCATACGCTTCCAGTAGATTGTGTTTTGCCTGCCAGATGATGTCGGTATTGACCACCGCCCACAACGCTTCTCGTTGCTCTGGTGTCAGTGTGGCTAAATCCACCTGCTCACGAGCGGGGGGGTATTCATAAAAGCCTGACGCTGTTAATCGAGGATCAGGATGTTGTAGCGGATCATCCCTAAAGACACCGGCCAACAGATATTCTGCAATCGTTCTGGCACGGTCCGTACTAGATGAGATTGACATAGCTTGGGCCAGACCTGCCACACGCCGCCCTATACCAAGATGCCACAGACCCAAGATGCCCTTAATGAAACTCACTTGCCCAAAATCCAGATGAGCCGCCATGTCCGCCAGAAACCTGTCGAGGTCTGACGGCGTATTTTCCTCAGCCACCTCAGCCAGGGTATAGGCTGCCTGCTGCTGTACCAGCAACTCGGCTTCTGATCGCCAGATCCCTTCCACGACCTGCGCATAGGCAGGTATTGACTGTTGAAGGTGGGTGCAATGATTATCCACAAAAGTGCCAAACCTGGATAAGGCGAATACGCGATTCCAGACTACCGACTCATTCTTAATCCTCTCAAGCATGGCTTGAGCAATATCCGGCAAGCGGTCAAGGGGATAGATTTCGGGTTGCCACAGTATATTCATGGCTGCGCTGCGAACAGCATTCTGCTCGTGGATCAGCAAACTCAGATAGAGATCCAATCCCTTGACCATCTGTTCATAGGCCGCATCCTGCCATTGGCCAGTTTCTCCGGGGTATGTAGCTGGACCAGCAAAACTGCCTAAAAGCCGTAGAATTTGGGCTTTGCAGATTTGCTCATCCTCCTCAGCCAGGAGTTCCAGCAGAAACGGAACCACCAGAGGACTGGCTTCAAAAGCCGACCCTTGCTGACTGATCAGGTATTCTAATTTCATGTAGGTTACATCACACTGCCGCTCATCATTTGAGCGTAAATCACGGATCAGTTGAGGAATTTCCTCCGCGGTTCCCTCGCCCGATTTGATATTTTTCCAGTCGATGGAATCCAGATTTTCAAGCATGGTCAGCCTCAGTAGGGATAGCGAGGGATTTAGATCAGTATAGCATCAGGGGTGATGTGCCTGCCGTGAAGATCACAACAGGCACATTTTTGCGTGGGGGATTAACGATAGGCGATGGTGTGGAAGCGTTTGACCAGATAGGCCAGCACAATGGACGAAGTCCCAATGCCAATCAAGACCGCCCAACCCCAATTGGGGTCACCGGCATAAGCCAGCCAGTAGGCTTTGGCAAACCAGTAAGGCGGAAACAGACCGATGGCATATTGCAGCGGTGGCTGTACGAACCACGCGGCCATAATCAGCAAACCCAGAATGCCGACGATCTTATTCAGCGCGAAACCCTGAACTTTGTTCTCCGCAAATGTGCCGAAGAACAGCATCACCATCGGCGCGGTTAAGGATGCGGCAGCGGCGATAATCAGCAACTGCCACAAGGGAATCATCGCCAGATTGATGACCAGAATTTCCACAATCGTCACGATAAACGCGATCACCATCGGCACGATTGTCCGGTAGGCGATATAGAAATTGATCGGTACGGGTGTCACCAGCAGCGCCTTGATGGTGTTATCATCACGCTCATCCAGGATGATAAAGCCGATAATCATGCCGGAAACCACCGAGCCCAGGAAAACCACCATATAGGCCACCAGCATCGGGTAATGATCCGCCAGATTAAACGGCACATCGGGATTTGTCGCCAGATTCTCCGCCAGCGCTGGCAGACCAAAGCGCAGCAGCACCGCGATAAAGAAGATATAGCCGCCCAACATCGTCAGGAAGGAATCGCGCCCGATCAGGCGTGCATCGTTGCGCAGCAGCCGCGACAGAATCGCTGGCAGCCCGAGTGAATGGATTTCTTCAGTTTGTCTCTGATTCGAAACGACCTGTGCCATCGCTTAATTCCTTTCCCGCAAGACAATGTGCTTGTTAAATGCCGACAATGCCCAACGATATAACCCGGCGATGATGACCAGTGAGTAGACCACGCCGTAAACCAGTTTCCAGCTTTCGACCGGCCACCACGCCGCCCACATCAACATGGTAGGGGCGGTAGTCGGCAACAGCAGCCATAACACGCTATCGGACACGCCGGTAAAATACAGGCTGGGTAGCTGCAAAACCAGATTCACCACCACTGCCGGGATAAGAAAGTCGGTGATGCTGTCGTACCGAACGACCATGATGAAACCGAGCAGCGTGAGCATCGCACCCAGCAGAATGACTCCCAGCACCAGCCAGCCGATATTCAGGCCGGACAGGCCATAAGTCAGCCCGACGACGACCAGCGATTCAACCACTGCCAGAAAAGTCAGCGTCACCAGCTTGGAGAGCATGTACTCGCTCAGGCGAATCGGTGAAACCGTGACCGCTTCCAGCGTCCGCTCGTCTTTTTCGAAAATCACCAGACCGGCCACATAGAGCATAGTCGTGCCGCTAACGGTGAACAGAAACAGCATCGGCAGGGTCGCGCCCAGTGCCTGGGGGCTGATAAACCGCATCAAGCCAAAAGCGATCAACGCGCTTAAGCCCACCCCGATATAATAGAATTTATTGCGCCACTGAACGGTCATGTCCAGGCGCATGGTGGCAGTGAGTCGATTAACGGCCATTATGCCAGCTCCCTTCCGGTCACCTGGATAAAGATATTTTCCAGGCTGGTTTCCTGCGTGTGGATCGTCTCGATGCGATACTGACGCAGCACATCGAGAAAATCAGTATTCTTCACCAGATCATCCAGCGGGAAATCCACCGCTTTCAGTTCTGTGCCGCCGTTGAGATATTCCACCTGGACTTTGCGCTGCCCGTAACGAATTTTCAGGGCTTTGGGCGCGTCCATCGTTTTGATCTCGCCATCGACGATAAAAGCAACGCGGTCACTCAGTTCATCGGCCACCATCATGTCATGGGTGGTCAGGAAGATTGTCGTGCCTTTGTCCTGCTGCTCGCGGATCATATCCTTCACGATGCGGCCATTGACCGGGTCAAGCCCGCTCGTTGGTTCATCCAGAAACAGCAGCGTCGGGTTATGCACCAGAGCACGGGCGAAGTTCAGCCGCATCTTCATGCCTTTGGAAAACTGGCTGACCGGCGTTTTGGCATCTTCCGCCAGACCGACCTTCTCCAGCAGCTTCAGCGAGTCTTCTGTTTTGCCGCTGTACAGCGACCGGAAATAATTCAGATTTTCCAGCGCGGTCAGTTTCAGATAATGATTGGGCAGTTCAAAGCCCACGCCGATGCGCTCGTAATAGTCCTGTCCCCAGGTGCTCAATTCCTTGCCCATCACCTGCACATGGCCCTGATAACCTTTGAGCAGACCGATCAGAATTTTCTGGGTGGTACTTTTACCAGCACCGCTGGGCCCCAGAAAGCCAAAAACCTCGCCGGTCTTGACTTCAAAATCCAGCCCTTTAATGGCCTGTGTGCGGCCACCGGGATAGGTAAATGTCAGGTTTTCGATTGTAATCATTGCATCTCCCCCTTAATTGTGGGTTTTAACCTTATGTCATTTTTGATTCTCGCATCTGCTTCAACTGCATTTGCAGTCCCTGTGAAATCTGTTGTACCAATGCTTTGGCTGCTTCCCGGTCGCCGCCATCATCTGATGACATTCCGCGATCCAGCAATTTGCCCAGGCCTTCAATCACATCATCAAATGGCGGTGTCTGCTCAGCAGGGACAACTGCCTCACTACTGACCAGCCCATAAGCGAATATATTCAGCAAATAGGCCATCACGGGCGGGTCCATGTCAGCGCGCAAAGCACCGACCTCCTGCAACATGCTGAAGAGCTGCGTATTGGCCGCACCCTTGCGTTGGAGCGCGCTTGAGTCGCGGCGCAGAAAACTGCCAAACACCTGCGGGTCACGTTTGAAGATCGCCACCATAAACGGATGATCCTGCATGGTCATCAGCATGAGTTTGAACATGCTGATGAAACTCCATTCGTCCTGATCATTCTCAAAACGTTGCAACCAGTCCTCACTGTATTGAAACGTTTTCTGATAAATGAGCGCCTCAAACAATTCTTCCTTGCTGTCATAGTGCAGATAGATGGCACCTTTGCTGACACCCGCTTCACGCGCAATATCGCTGACGGTGGTTTTGTCGTAACCATAATGAACAATGAGCCGGGCTGCTGCTTCCAGAATGCGTTCTTCACGCTCTGGGTTGGTTGATTTGGCTTCTGCCATAAATGTCCTTTTGACCTTGTGACCAATTTTGCATATCTGGTCAAATAGTACTGCTATTCTGATGACGAGTCAAGCGAATAACCCCCCAGAAATTAGGGGGTAACGCTTTACTGAATTGCACGGTAAGCGTTAATAACGAACAAATGGTGGAAAATCTTAATAAATCCACCACTTAACCTATACAAATACACGTTATACACCGTTATACTTAAGTGTAAGGTTTAGTCACAAAGGAACTTGGAAACGATCATGGCAGTACAGATTCGCTGGTTGAACGAGGAAAAACAAATTGTTGTCCAAACTTATCAGGGAGATTGGACGATTAAAGACTTCATTGCGACAGTTAACCGGACTTACAGAATGATCAAGCAAGTCAGTCATCCTGTCGACGTGATCAGTGACTTTACAAAAAGTGCCAGGGGGCCGGTTCACCTCATGACCCTGGGCAGCCACCTGGAGAAGTATGTCTCCCCAAATCAACGCCTCATGATTTTTGTCGGGGCCAATTCCTATATGCGGACAATGGGGGCCATCGCCAAGCGGGTTTCGCCGACTATGCCGTATATTCATTATGTTCAAACCCTGGATGAGGCGCATGAGTGGGTCGAAGCACAGATGGTACGCGCTTAAGCCATAGCCAGCTTCACTTCAGGGTTGAAATTCTGTTCACATTAAAAGTGGTACCCTTACCATAATTGTGTTTTAATTTGCCTGTATCTGCTCTACTGCGGCCCTGCTTAATCTAAGGCCGTCATTAAAGCCCCTTAGATAAAGGCAAACTCCATGAGTTCTCCCAGAAAAGTAACCCTGCAAACACGCTTGATCGTTGTCGTGTTATGGTTGCTGACCCTGATACTGGGGGCGGCGTGTGTCGTTTTTGGTCAGGGCAGACTGGTTTTGGTGTTAACCCGTTTGATTGGCGCAATCACAGAAATGGATACTGTCCGCGCACGGGCCACTGTCGGCCTCGTCTATAACTGCACCTTCGCGCTGGGCTGGATAATCTGGTTAGGGCTGTTCATCGGCGGGGCAGAATATCATCTCAGCCACAGCGGCCAACGACGCTCCAACCGCATTTTATTCACCACCCTGGCTATCGAAATTACCCTGATCGGGCTGATTTTGCTCAGTGACATCCTCTAAAAAAATCTTCTGCAATATTTCACTTCTGTGGTATGCTCATCACCTTATTGACAGGTTATCGTTACGCCCTCCCTTACCTGCAAAGAAAGGTCAGTGTCAATGAGTTCACTGCCCCCGATTCAACGTTTTCAATCCAGCAACGGCGCACGAATCTACCGCATTCCACTGGAAGCCTTCCCCGGTTTTATCGTCTATAGTTATGTTGTACTGGAAGCAGGCGTCCCTACTCTGATTGACGTCGGTTCGGGTTTTGGAAACAGCAATGAACAGCTGCTAACTGGCCTGGAATCGCTTCATATGGACTTTGGCGAGGCGTTTCATCCGGCGGATATCAAGCGGATTTTTATCACCCACGGGCATATTGATCATTTTGGCGGCATTAACTTTGCACTGGAGCATACCGGCGCACAGGTCGGTATCCACGCGCTTGACCGGCGCATTCTCACGGCTTATGAAGAACGGGTGATTATTGCCTCTAAAGACCTGCGGGTGTATCTGGAACGCGCGGGGGTCAAATCTGAATCACGCAATACGATGATGGAAATGTATGGGTTTGCAAAAAAGCATGTCAATTCCGTCCAGGTGGATATAAATCTGGAAGAATACCAATCGATTGACGACATGCACTTTATCCATACGCCGGGTCACTGTCCCGGTCAGGTTTGCATAAAAATCGGCGATATTCTGCTGAGTGCCGATCATATCCTCGCTCGGATCACGCCGCATCAGGCACCGGAAAGCATCACGCACTACACCGGGCTGGGGCATTATCTGGATTCACTGTATAAGATCGCGCGGGTCGATGGGGTTCGGCTGGGGCTTGGGGGGCATGAAGACCCGATTGAGGATATTTACGCTCGTGTCATCGCTATCCGTGCCAGCCATCAGCGCAAACTCAATCGCATTCTGGAGCTGATTAAACAGAGCGACAAGCCGCTGACCGTCAGCGAAATCTCGAAACTGAGTTATCCTGACCAGGGTGGTTACGACATTCTGCTGGCAATCGAGGAAATTGGGGCGCATGTTGAATATCTTTATCAACACGGCCAGTTGGCGATCTCCAATCTGCGTCAGGTCGAACTTGAGGACAATCCGGCGCTGGAATATATGTGCACTTAGTACAGTATTGCCGCTCTGAAGGGCGGGATTTAAGGCATTTTATTTATATTGGCTAAAAAAGCGCTTTTATTTTAAGAAGATGTTAAGTATATTAAGGGTAACGAGGGGCAAGATTTAACCAAATCAGCCGTGGTTACTTAACTTAGATCTTTTAAACTGCCTCTCGGTCAAATTATACGTTCATAAGGAGCATAATATCCATGACCCAGCGTAAAGTTTCTTTGTTGGTCGCAGTACTGGTTATTTCCAGCTTGCTGCTGGCCGTAGCACCCTCTTTTGCACAGGAAAAAACAGACATTAATGTGTGGATTGCCTTTACAGACTTCCGTCTGGACTGGGCTGTTGATGTCGCCAATAAGTTTAACGAAGAATTCCCGCAGTACAACGTAATCATCACCGAATATACCGATTACGAACCCCTGCTGGATGCCTACACACTGGCACAGGAACAGGGCAACGCGCCCCAGGCCATTCAGTTGTTTGAAGTGGGTACCCAGTTCGCCATCGACAGCAACTGGTTCACCCCGGTGGCCAGCATCATCAATGGCCGCGAAGAAGTGAACGGTCAGACCGTAGCGTTTGACGACATCGTCGGCGTAGTGTCTTCTTACTACACCATCGGCGGTGACTGGTCATCCGTCCCGTGGAACACCTCCACCCCCATTTTCTATGCCAACACCACCCTGATGGAAGAAGCTGGCGTGGAAGCCATCCCCAGCACATGGCAGGAACTGGAAGCCGCTTGCGAGCAGTTCCAACCGATGGTCGATGCCGGCACCATCACTGGCTGCGTGACCTGGCCGAATCACGGCTGGTTCTTCGAGCAGTGGCTGGCCCAGCAAAATGAGCTGATGGTCAACAATGGTAATGGTCGCGAAGGCCGTCCGACCGAAGTTAACCTGACCAGTGATGCCGCCGTCAACACCGTGCAATTCCACAAGGACATGTACGACAAGGGTTACTTCGTTTACAGTGGCGTGCAGCGCGACTGGACGGGCGTGGTACAGGCTTTCTCCACCCAACAGGTACCCTTTATCATGACCAGCAGCGCCAGCGCCGGTGGTATCACCAGCTCTGCCGCAGAAAATGGTTTCGATGTGGTGACCAGCCGTATGGTGTATGACGGTGAA
>JBBSQD010000256.1:0-9513 GCA_038258185.1 Aggregatilineales bacterium
AACCGGGTTCTCTTCACTGCCAAAATCACCGCCACCCTCGGAGGCAATCCAGAAGCCGCCGCCCGCGCGAACAGTAATGCCTTCAGCATCCAGGTTCACGGTGCCATCTTCATTCACCTGATCGGATGCGACTTCGGCCAACACGCTGTTGCTGTCCATCAGGAAAATTTCATCAGTGATAATAGCAGGCTCACCGGTGACGTCCACCACATAGATGCTGCTGGAGCCGTAGAAGCTGTCGCGGATGGTGTAGGCTGTGCCCGCGTCCATAGGGTCAGCAGCCAGGCCGGACAGAGCACCCCAGGTGATCGGCGTGCCGTCTTCGTTGTCCGCAGCTACAATGGTGGGGTAGTTAGCCGGGCCTTCCTGCAGTTGATAAATGCTGATGATGGAACGAATGCCGCCGGGGAAATCGTTCTCGCTGGCAACGACCAGCAGGTCGCGATTGGGGATTGCCAGCAAACCCTCCGGGCCGATGCCCGCTGGCAGTGCCTGGATGTATTCCGGAGCAGACGGATCTTCGCCAAGGCGGTAGACGAGCACCAGGCTGGAGCGTTCCAAGCCAACGAAGAGATAGTCACCGCTTTCGTAAGCACCGAACTCTACACCCTCTGGCTCGCTGCCCTTGTTCTCGGAGCGTGCTTCGGGATAGTGTCCGAGACGGGCGGCGATGTGATCGACCGTGCTGCCCGAATCGTAGACAATTGTGCCATCTGTATTGAAGATGGTGAAGCCGCGCGAGCCGCCGAAGAGGTCACCCTCATTGGCAGTGGCAAACAACGAATCGGAAATCCATGCTACGGCGTCAGGCTCACGCGCGATGTCTGTGAGGCTGCTGTTGAGAGTAATCACGTCATCTTCTATAGTATCGATCTGGTCGAGGTCGACAGTGCCAGCGGAGAAACTACCGGCCACTTCGCCACTGGCGAGGTCAACCAGCACGATGTAGTTGTTCTCCTGCAGCGTGACAACCGCCATGTTCTCGCTGTTGATGTCCACGAACTCCACCTCAGGGTCTTCCGGGAAAAGATCGGCAATGCCGACCATGTCGACGGTGCGCATGGACTGATCTGCCGTATCAAAAATCACCAGATAGCCGCCGGGAAGCTGGGGCGGTTCACCTTCACCCAGTTCTTCGTCGCGCTCGTTCTCGATGACAATCGCTACATATGCGCCATCAGGGCTAATCGCCACAGAGTCCGGCTGGCCGCCCATATCGAACTCACCCACAATAACCTGATCGGCCACGTTAATCACGTACAGGATTCCACTTGGCTCCGTGTAAGTCTCGGACGTGTTGACACCAGCATAGGCCAGCTCGCCAACAACAGCAACGGAAGTCGGATCACCAGCCACCTGCAGTGCACCCAGGGCTGAGGGAGCCATCGGGTCAGTGATGTCTACGAAGCCGATACTGTTGCTCAGGGCGTCTGTGTAAACCAGCGTGTTGCCGTCTGGCGTTACGGAGACGATCTCGGCGACAGTTTCGATCTCGATATCGGTATTAAGGTAAACCGGGATAGACGCGACCCGGTTGAAAACCATGTCTATGTTCTGGGCGACTGTCAGGCTGGGTGCAGCCACAGACACATAAAGGGAGGCGATGAATGCCAACAACACGCAAACAACTAAACGATGACGCATTAAATTCTCCTTCTTAAATCTAATAAGGTGTGAAAGCACAGACACACAACACGTGTGTGCCGTGCCAGCGCAAGCCAGGAGAATAGCGTGTGATCTTTATAGTTCTAAGGGCGTATGTTTAAGAATTGTCGAAACTGCCGGTCACCAAGATGGATATTATCGAGTTTCCGGTGCAGGCGGGGTTAGTTTACTGTATAAGCAAAAGGTCGGAAATAAAAACAAGCGGAGAATTTTCCGCTTGTTTTTAGGATCAATATTCGAACTGGATCCAAGTGAGCTGGGGGACCTGGATTCGAACCAAGATTAACAGGGCCAGAACCTGCCGTTCTGCCGTTGAACTATCCCCCATCGAATGATGAGCATGTTAACATAACCCCTGCCCTGTTTCAAGGGTTTTTTCCACATACTCGGATAGTCAATCCGCAGAGCTGGATTTAACCTTACTTCACAGGCACCAGTTGCTCAAGCGCCAGCTTGATGCGCCGCAGCGATTCCGCTTTGCCTAACACCGCCATCGTCTCAAATGTTGGCGTGGAGACGGTCTGACCGGTCACGGCAACGCGCAGCGCCCCGAATAACTGGCCCACTTTCAAGCTCAGTTCTTCGGCCAAAGCGCGCATGGCAGCTTCCTGGCTATCATGGCTGAAATCCGTCAAGGCTTCCAGATGATCATAGGCCAGTTCCAGCGCATGGTGGGTGCTTTCAGCATCCATCTTCTTCTGGATAATATCTTCTGCCGGGGCGGGTATAAATTCCTCACGGAAGAAAAAGCCGGCCATATCGACCACATCATTAAAGGTCTTGATGCGGGTCTGCACCAGCGGCGTGACCTGAAGCAGCACATCGTGATTGACTTCCAGGCCGACTTTTTCCAGCGGTTCCCGCAGATGCTGCGCCAGTTCGATGGTGCTCATCTTCTCGCGGATATAGACGCCATTGAGCCAGTCGAGTTTTTCAATCGGATAAGCGCTGTTGGCCGGGTTAATGCCAGTGCCATCAAAACGCGCAATCGCTTCTTCGACATCAAAGACTTCGCGCTCGTCGCCAAAGTTCCAGCCGATATTGGTCAAAAAGTTGACAACTGCCGGGGCGTAATACCCCGCATCCTGAAATTCTTTGGCCAGCACCAGCACCTGTTTACCACCTTCGCTGAAACCGGCGTGACGCTTGCTCAGCTTGCCCTTGCCATTAGGATTCAGCAGTACGGGTAAATGGGCATACTGCGGCACTTCCCAGCCAAACGCCTGCCACAGATGCACGTGTAATGGCAGCGATGGCAGCCACTCAATCGAGCGCGTGACGTGCGTAATTTCCATAAAGTGATCGTCGATGATGTGCGCCAGATGATAAGTCGGGAAACCGTCAGACTTGAGCAGCACCATATCCTGAATCGTGCTGTTATCAAATTCGACTGTGCCACGCACCATATCGTGTGCGATGGTTTTGCCCTCATCGGGCGCTTTGAAGCGGATCACCGGTTTACGCCCTTCGGCGATAAACTCCGCTTCCTGCGCGGCGGTCAGTCGACGGTGACGGCCATCGTATCCCGGTGGCAGTTTACTGACTTCACGTTCCGCGCTGATGGCGGTCAGTTCTTCGGAGGTATCATAGGCGCGGTAAGCCTTGCCTTCATTGACCAGCTTCTCTATCCATGTCTGATACAGTTCCAGCCGTTCCGACTGTACATAGGGGCCATAGGGGCCGCCCTTATCCGGGCCTTCATCCCATTCCAGCCCCAGCCACGACAGACCGTCTGTGACCAGTTGGATCGAACCCTCGATAAAGCGCTTTTGGTCAGTATCCTCAATCCGCAAAACAAACTGGCCGCCATAATGCCGGGCCAGCAGCCAGGTAAACAGAGCGGTGCGGGCGCTGCCGATATGCAGCGGGCCAGTAGGACTGGGCGCAAAACGAGTACGAACGGGACGATTCGGTGTTTCAGTCACAACAATCTCCAGGTTCAGTTACTTTGAATAGAGGATAGTAGTCTGAATCTATCTGGTACGGACACGGCATGCCGTGTCCCTGCATTTTCGACAGATTCTAAAAATCAGTATAACGCTTGAATGTTAACAGAGTCTACATTACTCGATGCGGCGGCGGCGGGCGATCACACTTTGCGCCAGGCCGATTCCGGCCATCGACGACAGTAGCGAAGTCCCGCCAGAACTGATAAAAGGCAACGTGAGCCCGGTCACGGGTAAAAGCCCTAGATTCATACCGACAGAGGTCACAGTCTGGAAGAAGATGAATGCCGCCACACCATAGCAGATCAGGCTGCCAAAAGCATCTGCGGCGGTACGCGCACCATATAGAATACGCACCAGAATTAAACCAATCATACTCAGCACGGCTACGCCGCCGACAAAACCGAACTCCTCAGCGATGACGCTGAAAATAAAATCGGTGTGGCGCACGCGTAAAAAACGGCCTTTGTTCTGTGAGCCGACCGAGTAGCCTTTGCCGACTGTGCCGCCAGAACCAATACTGATGAGCGCCTGCCGGATATTATAATACTCGTCAGGGTTACTCTCCGGGCTGATAAACGTGGTAATACGGCTGCGCTGGTAATCTTCCATCTGCGACCAGATCAGCGGCGCCGAAATCGACAGAATCAACACGAATAAGGCGATATGCTTCAGCCGCAGCCCAGCCGCCCAGATCATCGTAAACCAGATTGCGGCAAACACAGTGGTCATGCCGAGATCAGGCTGGATAAAAATCAATAGGGTTGGAACGCTGATATGCACCAGTGAGACAATAATCGTGGACAGACTGCCCATTGCTTCATAATGTTTCGCCAGATAATGCCCCAGCGTGATGATAATCAGCACTTTGGCGACTTCAGATGGCTGGATACGGATACCCAGGTTAATCCAGCTTTGCGCCCCGGCATCCCCTTCCACACCCAGGAAAAAAACCATCACCAGCAGCACCACCATGACCAGATACAGCCAGGTGTGTAACCCGTCCAGCAGGCGATAATCCATGAATGCCAGAGCAAGCATGAGCACAATACCGACAAATGTAAATTGAATCTGATCGGGGACGCGGGTTATCAGTGTGGTATCAATAGCGCCCTGGGTGGCGCTGCGAATCATCAGGATGCCAAAGACAATCAGGAGAATGGTAAGCCCGAACAGGGTATAGTCAAATCTTCGCCAGATACTTCCACTATAAGGCATAATTCATCCGCAACTATTCCGTTAGTTGGGTTCATTATAGTAGAAGCCTGATTAGAATTGAACCCTACCCCTATTCGATTTCAATGTTGGGCCCATCACGACGCTCAACCTCCGGGTCATCCTTCTCCACACCCTCAGCAGGCTTGGAAAATGGAATCTCCGCCACGATCAGGCTGTCACGGTGGCGTTGCTGCAAGGCAATATCCACATTGTCGCTGTCCACACTGACATATTTCGAGATCACTTCCAGAATTTCCTGCTTCATCGCCTGCAATTTTTCTGGCGGCAGGTTAATGCGGTCATGAAACAGGATGAACTGCAAGCGCTCCTTTGCCATAGACCCGCTGCCCTTGTTAGAGCCGCGCCCTAGCATCCGGTCAAAAAATCCAGCCATTATCCTCAGCCCTTTCCCTAACCATTACCACCGGCAATTCGACGCGCCAACCGTTGTAGAAAACTGCTGGATTCTTCCAGTTGCATGAAAGGCACAGTTTCACCATTCAGCCGTCGCGCAATATTGCGGAAAGCCTGCCCTGCGCGTGAATTCTCATTGAGTGTAACCGGTACACCACTGTTCGACGCTGGTACGACATTCTCATCTTCCGGCACCAGACCGATGAGGCTGATCGCCAGAATATCGGTCACATCATTGGCCGACATCATCTCGCCTCTACGGATCATATCCATCTTCACCCGGTTCAGGATCAACTTACCGGGGCCTTTATTCTCCGCTTCCAGCAGGCCGATAATGCGATCCGCATCGCGCACCGCCGAAACTTCGGGATTGGTCACGATCAGCACTTCGTCCGCCGGAGCCACCGCATTACGGAAACCCCGCTCAATCCCTGCTGGCGAATCCACCAGAATAAAATCCATTTCCTGACGCAGTTTATCCGTGAGCTGAATCATATCCGCCGGGCTCACCGCAGTTTTATCGCGGGTCTGCGCAGCCGGAATCAGATACAGATCCGGAAACTGCTTGTGTTTAATCATCGCCTGACGCAGCTTGCGGCGTCCTTCGACCACATCTACCAGATCATAAACGATGCGGTTTTCCAAACCCATCACCACATCCAGGTTACGCAGGCCAATATCCGCATCAATCACGGTTACTTTTTTACCAATACTGGCTAATGCCACCCCCAGATTGGCAGTTGCAGTAGTCTTGCCCACGCCCCCTTTACCTGACGTGACCGTAACGACTTTTCCCCCCATAACTTTTCCCTTTCCGCTTACTTCCAGGCTTCAACAATAATCTGATTGTCCCGTACTAATGCAATTTCGGGCCGGGGTTGGTGCCGTTTTTCGGTCGGCGCGGTCACGATATACCCGGCAATGCGCAACTGTGTCGGGATCATATCCAGCGCACAGATCACCGCGTTTTCGTCACCATCCGCCCCGGCATGCGCGTTGCCCCGCAGCCGCCCCCAGATGATAATATCCCCAATAGCGATAATCTCCGCACCGGGGTTCACATCGCCATAGACCACTACATGACCGGCGCTGTGGACGGTCCGGCCAGAGCGCAGCGTACGGCGCAGCATCACGCCGGTTGTGCCGCTCTCCTCCGGGTTGATCTCCATTTCATAATCAGTTTCATCACGACCCGGCACGGTATTACCTGCGTTTGTCCGCAGATCCAGCGCTTCCGCTGCATCATTGGTGGTCGGGCTGGCGCTGAGTACCGCCCACAGCAGCAGACCACGCCGTTCCAGCAAGGCCTTGAGCGAGGTGAGTTCATGCTTGGGGACAGGCCGTTCACCCACATCCACAATGATACGCGCGCCAGCGAAAAACGCGCTCTTTTCGTCCAGATGCGCCGCCAACCCCGCCGTCATGGGGTTCCATTCTTCTGTCGGGCTTAGCTCAATCAGCAGCCCGTCTTTTACACCTTTGATCGCAAATGTCTGTTCCTGCATGACCTGACCACATTTCTTATAAGGCAATGTACAGCACGCTGCTTTTGCCCACAATTCTCACAGCACCTTACATTCGCACTCAATCTGACTTTCATTACTACTATACTGGTTTTTCAGTTCTTCGCTACAGGCTGCCTGTAATACGCAGAATCATAACCAGTGGCAGTAGCACATAAACAGCCGGTGCAAACCACGCCACGACGCCATGCGCAGGGCTGACACTCTGCTGCAACCAGGCGCGGAAAGTCGCAAAAGCATACGTCAGCCATAAGACCTGAATCATCAGCAGAGGCAGCAGTAAAACCGCGCTGTTATTACCGAAATAGACCAGTCCGAAAATGCCATAAGTCGCGTAGGCGATCATAGTCACCGTACCTAACGGCGGATACCAGCGCGATAAACGGGCCAGTCCAAATACACCCAGCACCACGCCAAACACCGTAAATTGCCCGACCACCAGTTCAACCAGGTTGATCCAGCGCGAAGCCTCGTGCCAGCCATCGGCCATAATATAGGGTACATGCAAGTTGATCGCGTCCGCCTGTGCCGCTGGATACGTCCACCATGTCGACAACACATAGGTATCGACAAGACCATACAGGCCCAGCAGTACAAAAGCGCTCAGCAAAATCCAGTAGAGCCGTGACAGTGGCGCATGTGACAGCAGCAGACTCAGCACCACCGCCGGAGCCAACAGGGTAAACAACGGGTCATTGGTCACACCAACGGCAAACAGCGCCAGAATGCCGATTTTATGATACAGCCGCAGCGGGGTTGAGGGCGCTTCGTCGTGGCGCGGATTGGTCAGATAGAGGCTGTCCACCAGCAGATACAGCAGCCAGGCTGTCGTCAGCGTATTCAGGCGTAAACTGCCGACCTCAGCCAACCGGCTCCAGAACAAAATCGCAAAGATCACAAAACCAGCAATCACACCCAGATAAGGCCGCTCGCCCAGCCAGAAAAACAGCAGTGCGACTACGCCCGCAGCCGCAATCACCAGCAGGGTGACAGGCAGGCTGAGGCTGTCTGACCCGCCCATCTGCGTCCAGAAGGCGGGGCTGAAGGCGAGAGCCAGGCCACCTGTCACCGCCAACACCGCCCCTGACCGGCGCAGCGTCATCGTCAGGCCGACGATCACCAGCGCCAGACCCGATGCGCGGATGATCGACGTATGCCCCAGCGTCATAAAAATCACCGCCGCGACGACTCCGGCAAAAACACCCGGCAGCCAGTAGCGCGCAATTTTCCACTGCTCCTCAGTCAAAGCGGCTCCCTTTGTCGTCTCTCCGGTCAGTTCTGACATGCTTAAGTACCTGCATCCGGGTTTATATCCGCGTCGGCATCCGGCAGCGGTGTGGCAGCCGTGGGCGGGATGCTGGTCGAAGGCAGCACAATCGGCCCGCCCTGTTGACGTTCATTCTTCAGGCGGTAATAGGCTTCAAGCGTTTCGACCACGACCGGCAGCGCCACCAATGATCCCTCACCACCATTATAGACAAAACCGATGATGATAATTTCGGGGTTTTCATAAGGCGCATAGGACGTAAACCAGGCATGAGACGGCCAGTTACCCGGGACACACAGGCCCAGGGGTCGCGCCACATCATCACAGTATTCGGCAGTTCCGGTTTTACCCGCCACAAACACATACGGCAGATTGGCCGCCTGGGCTGTACCGACTGTCACGGTAGAACGCATACCCTGCTCGATCACCTGGATGTTGGCGGTGCTGACAAAAGGCGGCTGATAGTCCGGCTCGAAGCGGTTTTCATCACAGATGCTGCCGTTAAAGACGTAATTGTAAGGCACATGCACCGAATATTCGCGCAGAACAGGCGTGAATTCATCCGGACCCACGTTGACCGTATTGACATAAGTCTCCGGGTTGCAGCGCACAGGGTTATAAAAATCGCGCGGTGCGTCGGATTCACAGGTGCAGGCGAGGCTGTTGGGGCCTTTCATAATCATGTCTTCAACCATCGTTAGCTTAATCGGCTCGTCCGATGGCAGATTATCAATATTCAGATTGCGCATCACCTTGGGCCTGAACGGCTGTACCACGTTGCCTTCCGCGTCCAGCAGATTGCGCACCACCGTCGGTTGATAGAGTGTGCCGCCATTCGCCAGTGCAGCCACGGCATTAATCAATTGCAGCGGCGTGGTCGTCACGTAGCCCTGACCAAACGCGGCGTTGTACGTATCACCCGTTGACCAGTTTTCGCCGTATATCCGGCGCTTCCAGTCGGGGTCAGGCATGCGGCCTGCCACTTCACCGGGCAGTTCAATGCCCAGCTCCGTCCCAACGCCCATCGCGGTTGCATACCGAAACAGATCGGTTGGCCCCAGTCCGTTAGGGCGCAACACCTGCGGCGAAACATCGGGATTACCACCACCCACCTGATAAAAATAGACATCGCAACTCTGGGCAATCGCGCCGACCATATCCAGCGCACCATGCCCGTCACGTTTCCAGCACACGAAATTCTGAGCCGCCGCGATATCATTCGGCGCATAGCGATTGGGCAGTACCAGATTGCCGCCGTCAAACAGAGTCGTCTGTGGGGCGATCACGCCTTCCTGCAAAATGCCGATGGCGCTCAACACCTTCCACACCGAACCCGGCGGATACAGCGAACTGATCGCATGATTCACCAGCGGTGTGTTCGTGTTAGTAGAGACTTCCAGATAATACGGATAGTCAATATTGCGGGCAAATTTCGAGTTGTCGTATGTCGGCCAACTGACCAGAGACAGGATTTCGCCCG
>JBBSQD010000257.1:0-9328 GCA_038258185.1 Aggregatilineales bacterium
ATCGCTCGTCTCGTCACAATTAGGGCCACGTCTGCTAAATAACTTTATGCGGGATCGCGGTAACCAAGTTTCTCTGGGCACCTTTGTCGCTACCTTCACCTATTGTCTCTTTGTACTGCGTACCATCCGTAGTACTGATGAAATCGCATTCGTCCCCCATTTGTCCGTTACACTTGCTATAGGACTAGCCGTCATCAGCCTGGCAGTGTTGATCTACTTTTTCCATCATGTTTCCACCACGATCCAAGCTCAGAATGTGATTGCCAACATTGGTCAGGAACTGGAAGCCAGTATCGAGCGTTTGCTCTCCAGTCAGTCTGGAAAGTCATCACATGAATACGAATTGCGCCGCGAAGATGACATTCCTGCCGATTTTGATGAGAACCGAAAATTCATCACTATACTTGCAAGTGGTTATCTTCAGGCTATCAATTATGAGGCACTACTTCAGATCGCCAATGATGGAGATTTACTCTTGAAACTGTCGCATCGTCCCGGTGATTTCATCGCAAACAGAAGCGAATTGATCGCTTTTTACCCGACACAAGAATTATCCGACTCGGTTGAGAAAAATATTCGGAATGCGTTCACATTAGGTACGGGGCGTCTACGTATTCAGGATGTTGAATTCTCGATTGACCAGTTGGTTGAAGTTGCTGTCCGGGCACTGTCTCCGGGGATCAATGATCCCTTTACTGCCATTGCTTGCCTCGATCAATTTAGCACCGCATTGTCAGCACTGGCGGAACATACGATTCCTTCTGGATACTATTATGACGCCAATGGGAATCTACGAATTATCAGCAATGCCATTACATTTGATGGGATCGTTAATGCAGCTTTCAATCAGATTCGCCAGCATGGAAGATCCGATGTCGCGGTGACGATTAGATTACTAGAAGTGCTCATGGTCATTCTTGCCCGGACTACATCCGATAGTCAGCGGCGAGCACTTGTCCGGCAGGCAGAAATGATTAAGCGCGCTAGCGACGAAGTAATTTTTGAAGCCAATGACCGTGGTGACATCACGCAACGCTATGATCTCATCATAAGTTTTCTTCATGACGATGAGAAAACGGTTGCCGATTCATGATCATATTGTAACCCTGAATGGATACTGGCGCAGGATAGATCTGTCCCCTTTGCTTATAGGTTAAGTGGCTAGGATTTACCTGGAGTGCTGTCTCTCTGGCGAATAGAAAAACAACATCTCGGCTCCTGTGAGGTTGTTACCTGACTTTTCCCACGAATGAAATCGGCTGTCGCGGAATTTAGTGCGGCGCGACAGCCTGCTCAATTGCCTGAGTGACCTGCTCTACGTAGCGCTCAACCGTGAAACGCGCCCGTACCGCCTCCAACCCCGCCGCCGAAAGTTGCTGATACAGCGCCGTGTTCTGCTGCAAGCGCGTGATCTGCGCGGTCAGTTCCGCCGGTTCGCCGGGAGCATACAGCAGGCCGTTTTCGCCATCGGTGATGATTTCCGGCAGGCCGCCGCTGTGGGCCGCCACCACCGGACATCCACTCGCCAGCGCTTCGACCGCCACCCGCCCAAACGCCTCAGCCCGTGAGCACACCAGAGTCACATCCGCCTGCGCATATTCCGGCATAATGGCATCGGTAAAAGCCTGCCAATCGACATATTCGCCTAACTGCAAATCGGCGATTAAAGCGCGTAATTCCTCGCCATATTGCGGATCGGTTTTGCCGACCAGCCGCAAGCGTGCCACGATTCCCGCGTCCAGCAAAAACCGCAGCGCCCGCACAGCATCAGCCTGATTTTTCGCCGCGCTGATGCGCCCCACATTCAACAGGCGCAGATAATCACCATCACTTCTCGTGCTGCGTGGTGTGGATACCAAATCCGCTTCTGGCAGGATGCCGTTATAAATCACGCTGAGCTTGTCGTCGGGCATATACGCCGCCAGTTTCTGACGAATCGCGCCAGAATTGCAGACGATCAGCGCCGAATTTCGAGCGGCAAAGCTCAGGCTGCGTGTCGTGCCAAAATCATAATCTTCGTGCATATCCTCGTGGATAAATTCACGCGCGTGCCACAGATGCGGCAGTTTCAGTTGACGCGCCAGCAGGGCGCCGATAGGGGAGTAGAGCGTATTAGTGTAAATCGCATCAAGCGGCGTGTTGCGCAGCATTAGCCGTAAACGTGCCAGCCCGACGGCATTCATCCCCGCCCGATACAAAATACCGGCAGGGTTACGGCTGGCGTTCACCCATCCGCGGAAAGGGACGACTCGGTAGGGAATCCCCTCGGAACGGAGTGTGGCGCTCAGCTCAGCTTCACGTGGAACCAGCACCAGCGGCTCGATTCTTGCCCGATCCAACCCACGCATCAGGCTCAACAGCGATTGCTGGCTGCCACCTTGTAAATTAGCCAGATGCGAAATGAATAAAACGCGAAGGGGCTGCTTAGTGCTCATGAATCACGGCTTGATACAAATCCGCCAGTCGCTGCGCCTGAATCTGAGCGTTATATTCCGCTTCGATGTGTGCCCGTCCTGCCGCCATCATCTCCGGCCATTTTTCAGGATGTTCCGCCAACCAGCTTAAATGCGTGATCAGACCCGCGACATCACGTTCAGCCGCCAGCAGGCCGGTTTCGCTGTGCCGAATGACTTCGGGGATATCGCAATGCGTCGTGCTGACAATCAGCATGCCGCTGGCGCTCATGTCAATCAGTGAAACGGGTGCGCCGCCCTCGGTGTCGCCTGTGCTGGCGGTCACACTGGGAGACAGAAAAATGTGATGCTGATAGGCTTCTTCCATCAAACGGGTGTAGGGCTGAAAACCCAGCATGCGCACTTTGTCGCGCAGCTGATACTGATCGATCACGCCCATAATGCGCTGTTTTTCGTGCTGGCTTTCCGCGTCGCCTCCGGCATCCCCAATCAGCGTGATCTCCAGCGGAATATCCGTCTGAATTTCCCCTAATGCTGCCAGCGCATAGGGCAGACCTTTTTTCTCGCGAAACGAGGCCGCCATCAACACGCGCAGCGGGGTGCCGGGTGTCCATGTGCGCGGCTGAAATTTGATTTTTTCGACGCTCACCCCTAAATGATGTACGCGCACCCTGTCGGGTGGACAGCCGAGTTTAATCACTTCGTTTGCCATGTGGCTGCCTTCGCACAGCACCAGATTGACATCACTGAACAGGTCAGCATAGCGGCTGTGCCAGATGGGATCGGCCTGGGGTAAATAGGTCACATCGCGTCCATAGAACGTGACGACATGCTTCAGTGGATGTTTTCGCAGCGTCGGTAAATTCTGCCAGCCGATGTTGCCAAAGTGTGAGTGAACGATCTGAATGTGGTTTTGGCGAATGATCTGATCCAACATGTGCGCATAGGTGCGGATTTTCAGCACACGCAGCCACTTCTGAGCAATACGCTGTGCTGCGGGTTGCGCCACAATCAGGTCGTGGATATTGGGCACATTGAATTGATCAAGATTGGCGACTCGATTACAAACCACATGCGACTCGATTTCGTCCGGCAGTTGGCTGACCTGTGTATACAGCCACGTCAAAGTCTGTTCCAGCCACACAGGAATACTGTGAAGGACATAGATGCGGGATGAAGGAGTCATATCCCTTATCGACCCTGAATGCGTGACTTAATCGCCCGCACGAGCTGCATCGGTTTGCTGTAAATCGCATTGATGCGCCGGAAACGCGCCAGATCCGCTTCAAAACTCTGGCCATAAGCGTCAATAGCGGCTTGCAGTTTTTGCTCCCCATAAGCATACAACGCCAGATCAAGCTGGTTGTATTCCTCGATTAAAGCACGGGTTTCAGAGGAAATCTGGCTTTTAGACGGGCGGTTTTTGTTGACCATTTTGCGTACATAATAGGGTGATTTCCAGCCCAGCAGTCGCTGAAATACCAGCAGACTTTCGTCAAAACGCTCGGTTGTCCCCGGTGTGATAAAGTGCGTATCGAGATGCTGCTTAGCCCGTTCCAGCAGATCGGGTGTGTTGATCAGATCGGAACCGCTTTCCCCGGCCAGGATACGCGTCTGATAATTGCTGCCGCGTCCGGTGGTGGTGATGAATTCCTCGATTGACAGCTCGCTGACTTGATCGTAACTCCGGTTTTGTGGATTATTGCGGATAAAATAATATTGCGAAATCACGCGATTCACCGGTTCCCGCAGCATCGTAAAATAGACACAGTCCTGTGGGAATTTGCCACCGTCCCTATGGGGCATGTGGCCGCGCTTAAAGCACGGAATTGACGTTTCTTCTCAGGGGGCAGTTGATCAATAGTGTGGCGCACCTGCATGTCATCGTCGCCCTGTTTACGGTAGTAATAGACAAATTGGGACGACGGATACTGACGGCGGAAAACCTCGCGTAGGGTGGTGCCTGCGGTTTTAGAGATATGGAGAAATATCACCAGCGAATGTTCAAGTTTTTCGGTTAGCTGAAGCATAGGGTGCTCACTTTCACGATCTGACACACTGCGACCATTCTCGCCATTCTGTCTTGTTGTTTGATATTGAAGGCGTTATAGTGTTTCTTCTACGACAAACGCCTCATAGTATAGTCGAACCACTATCAGATTGGAAGTTTTGCAGACGCTATGCCCCTTCCTGATTTTTTGATTATCGGCGCCCAAAAAGCCGGGACAACCTGGCTGGCCGAGCGCTTATCCCAGCATCCTGATATTTTCATGGCACCCCGTGAAATCCATTTTTTTGACAAGGATTACAATTACCCCACAGGCCTGGGTTGGTACGAGCAGCATTTTTCGGCTGTTGAGGGTGAAAGCGCGATTGGCGAGAAAACGCCGGATTACCTGTGGGCCAACGGGCAGGGGGGTGAGGGGCACCTCGCGGATGTGGATCAGAATATCTACCACGCGCTGCCGGATGTCCGCTTGATTGTGGTGCTGAGAAACCCGGTCAACCGGGCGATCTCAGCGGTGAACCATATTATCCGCTCAGGCCGCATTCGTCCGGTGCGTGAAATTGATAGCCTGCTGGTGGGTGCGAATCAGCATGTGATTGCGGGTCATGGCGTTATCGAGTACGGTTATTATTATCAGCAGCTTGCGGCTTATCAGCGCTGGTTTCGCCCGGAACAATTTCTGATTCTGATTTTCGAGGAAAATATTGTGCAATCCCCTGCGGAAACGCTAGCGCGCGTCTGTGCTTTCCTGGATGTTGATCCACACTATGCTTTTCAGGAATTGACCGAAAAGGCCAACGAGTATAATAGCTCCTACCTCGGTCTGTGGTTGAACTATTACCTGCCTTCGCAGCGCAGACTCATCCGCTATATGGATCGTCGCTTACCGCTTGCACCAGCCAAACTGCATCCAACCCAGCAAACCATCAATGAGCTTTATGCGCTTTATGACGCGGAGAATCAGAAGCTGTTCGACCTATTAGGGGATGAAATCAAAAGCTGGAAAAGATAGGCTTAAACTAAAGCAGGGTGTAATTTCCGCCGTATGCGCTGCGGCAGAAGTTCCAGCAGATCTCTGTAGGCCCGTATCTTGAAGACAACCACCAATAGCCCATAACTCACCACACCGGTTGTCACCTGAATCAGTAAAACGATTAGACTCGACCAGTCAGGGGGCAACAGACTTTGAACTCCCCAGACGATTGCCCCCATGACCAATGATAGAATCAATACCTGTCTGAGATTGATGAAGTATTCTTTAAAAGTCAGTCCGATGAGTCCCCCGGCTATGGTGATGGTCGGGTACCAGAGGAGATAAGTGCGAATGACATAGGCGACCGCTACACCCATCACACCCCAGTTAATGCCAATGAGGAAGCTGACGAATGTGATGGCACCATTGACAATCGTCCACTTAAATTGCAGATCGGTGCGTCCCATCGACTTATAAATCCACCCGGTTGTGCCATTAACCGGCTGCAAAATCCCAACCAGACACAGGACACGAAAAATAGGGATGATGCCTATCCACTTTTCACCGAGTATCGCCATGACAAACGACTCTAAAACCACAAACATGCCAACCACCATCGGCATTGACAGGAGCGCGATCACCCGTTGGGCTTTTAGCATGATCACTTTCACACGAAATTTCTCGTCCTGGATGCGCGACAGCGCGGGGAACATCACGTTGGATAACATCTGTGTGATCTGATTTGTGGGCAATAAGAGCAGAGCATAGGCTTGCCGATAAAGGCCGAGCGCTCCGGCACTGACAAACCGCCCGATCAGAAGATTATCGAGATTGCGCACCCAGAAGTTTAATGAATTTGCGCCGGTCAGATTGAGGCTAAACCCCATCAGTTCGCGTAAGGCGCGTCTGTCGATTAAAAATCGAGGTTTCCAATCGGTGGTTCTCCACATCAGGATAACTTCGGCCAGGGTCTGAACAAGCATCTGTGCGACCAGACTCCAGACGCCGAACCCCATAGTCGCCATGATAATTGCGACCAAGCCGCCAGCGATGATGGACACCAGATTGATAATGACCAGCCGCCGAAAATCCATATTGCGCTGCAACAATGCCATTTGCACATCGTTAAAAGCGCCAATCACGAAGTTCAGCCCGATAAAGGCGGTGATAGGTGCCAGTATAGCTTCATTGTAGAAGCCAGCAATCAATGGCGATAAAAAGTAGAAAAGGAGTAATAAGACAAATCCTAATCCCAGATTTAACCAGAAAACTGAGGACAGGTGCCACTCTTCAACGACTTTAAGCTGGATCAATGCTTCGGCAAAGCCTAACTCGCTGAATAAAGCGGCAAAGTTAATGAACACCGCGACCATGCCAATTAAGCCGAATTCGGTAGGGGATAACAGGCGCGCCAGAATTACTGTGATGACGAATTGGAAAAACTGACTCCCAATGCGCGCAAAAGCTGACCAGCCAACACCCACCACCACCTGGCGTTTAAGCGATGGTTTAGCAGGGGAATCAGCCACGACGAAGCTCCGGATAAACGCGATATGTCATGATTTCTAATGTCACAGGCATTTTACTCATAACCCATCCGGATCATATAGTCGTGGCAAATACGCTCAATGACAGGCAGATTGTCACCAAAGAAATCCTGCCATTTAACGCTGTGGTCACCTTTGCGCTGGTATTGAATATCGACCTTATCGCTAATATCGTGTAGCGGTTTCAGGCTGAGGGTCTGCGCGAGGTCTGTGATGCTGCCTACTTTATCCGCCATAAAATCCTCGTATCGCACCAAAACGATTTGCTGCTCGTACTTCAGATATTCTGCGACGGCTTTGTTCCATCGGTGGGCTAATACCCCGATATAATTTTCCCCGGCACCGCCCCATACGTCCGTGTCAAAAATGACACCCCGCCATTTGGGTGGGATTATTTCATCCGATATAGCATCTAAATTTCCAGGCAATTTGCGTCGGTTCAGAATGCTGCGGATGTTATCCCGTGGATCGCGCACGATGAAGATGTATTTAGCTTTAGGAAAATAGGCGAAGACCTGATCAGCCATAAAGGTTAGATTAGGTTCTTTGATTAGTTGTGTAGAGAAGTAATATTTGTTCTTTCGAACCGTTTCAGCAAATGTAAGGTTACCATGCATAATATCAATCAAGGTTGGTGGCCAGAGTGGGGGGATATCAACAGTTTTGGTTAAACCTGTAGCATCGGCTAAGAGATGGGCGATGGCCGACGTTCCTGATTTTTGATTGCCAAGAACAATGATCGGTGTTTCATTGATCGTTGCTCGCTGGTTCGCTATCATTAGTTTAAACCGATTCATCAGGGCCTACCTTCTTAAGGGTTTTAAGTTTTTGCAGCAGAATTTTTTCTTCATCTGTTTGAGGCAACTTAGTTGAGAGGGCGAAAGCTACTTCGAGCGGGTTTTTCTCCCGTACAGGCCCAATACAAGTCTGAAGTTGAGTAATAAGATTCTCGGGCTCGGTGCAGAAATCCTGATAGTCAATCTTCAGAACTCGGGCCGGTTCGATCTGTTTTAGATCATGGTCAAGGCGCTGCTTGAGCGAAATGACCTGCTGCGCAACCTGTGCTGCTGGTTCCAAATCCTTGATCTGGTCATAATCTGGTGGCCTGACCGACCACCACTCGTTAACATTATTCAGATTTTGATAACGTCCACGGAGTACCGAGAGTGCGACCGCTTGTAAATCGCGCTCCACCACCAGAAAGATTGCCTGTGGGAAAATCTGACTGAGAGGCAAAATCCGTAGCAGATATTTGACGTTTTTATTGACGAAAGGCGTATCACCATAAAGTCTTTGTGCACAAAACACACTGTTACGCAGGGTGTTAATCTGTGCATTGGAAAGCTCATCATAATCTGCATAAGAGTCCAGATCAAAGAAGCGTGCCCAGAAGCCACCTGCTTCGTGCGGCGCACCAGCGCCTTTATTTTTACCGTAATGACTCTCGAAATCTGATTGGTAATCTCCATAACGCCAATGATCGAGCAGGGCGCTAACACAGGGATGTTGTCTGTTGAGACGATCCCCCTGCGTGAAATATGCTACATGCAGACGGTGCACAATATACTGATAAATCAGTGTTGTTCCAGAGCGGGGCAGGCCGAGGATGAACACTTGTGGTCGATCACTATGCCATTGATGTAACAGCAAAGCGCGTTCCATCAGTGCAGCAGCATAATGCGGGTATTTATGAGGGCGCAGCCAATCTCTTGCCAATGTCATTTCAACACTTGCTTGAGCGCCTGAGTGAGTGTGACCAGGGATTTTTGCCAGCCGTTTTGCGTATCAACCACCACACTGGGCAAACTTTGTGTGCCGAAGCTCTTTTTGAAGGCTTTTACACCTTCAAGCTCGCCACTCGGATTAAAATCAAACCACCTGTAACCTGTTTCACAGGCATGTTTAATGACTTCATAAAGTAAAAGATTTACTGGGCGCATGGAAAAATAATCTGCCAGCGCTGCGCCATGCCAGTAGGCAACATGTTGCGGTGCATAAAAACATAATGCACCGGCTACAATACGGTTTTCATAGAGAGCTAACCCCAAACGGATATGGTCGGACTGACGCATAAAGAGTGTTTCAAATAGCCGCCAGCCATAGCCTGAATGGGTATCTTCTCCCCAACGCGCCATCGAATCTTCATACGCTGCATAATAAGCACGCCAGTCGTCAATGCTATCGGCCAGCCGAATATGGATTCCAGCCCGTTGTGCCTGCTTAACTGCTGCCCGATGTCCTTTGCTCCAGCGCCGAAAAACGGTGTCAAAATCTGCATCTAACAGCAGGGTGAGGGTGTCATCCTGTTTTTCAATGGGCAACCCCTCCAGCGAAATCAGTGGGTCATAGGGATTGGTGCGCCAGCGGATATTACCCAGTGAATGCG
>JBBSQD010000258.1:0-9294 GCA_038258185.1 Aggregatilineales bacterium
AAGCTCAGAAGCTTGAAGGCCATACTAACACCATTAATTGGGTCGATTTCAGCCCGGACGGCGAACATTTGCTGTCTGCAAGTTGGGACGGCACCGTGCGCGAATGGGATATCGAAAGTGGCGAAGGACGTGTCGCGTTTGATGGCCATACTGACCGTGTGCTGAGTGTTGCTTACAGCCCTGACGGTGAACAGGCGGTTTCCGCCTCACGCGATCAAACTGTGCGTGTATGGGATGTCGCGATCGGTGATGAAATTCAGACTTTTGAAGGCCATACTGGCGATATCAACAGCGCAGCTTTTAGCCCTGACGGTACACTGATCGCTTCCGCATCGAGTGATGAAACCATTCGTCTGTGGAATATCGAAACGGGTGAAGAAGTCCGCCAGTTTATCGGCCATGAGGGTGCGGTCAATAACGTGATTTTTAGCCCTGATGGTCAGTACATCCTGTCCACCTCGTGGGATACCACCGCTCGTTTATGGGATGTGGCGACAGGTGAGGAAGTGCGGCAGTTTATCGGCCACAGTCGGGCTGTATTTGGCGCGGCCTTTAACTCCGATGGCACTTTAGCCACCACTACCAGCTCAGATTTCACTGTGCGTATATGGGATGTCACGACGGGTGATGAGATTCGCCGTTTCGACGGACACACCAACTGGGTGTTGAGTGTGGCTTATGCGCCGGATGACAGCTTCGTCTTTTCCGGCTCTGAAGACAATACCGGGCGTGTGTGGCGTATGGCGCGTGATATCCCTGAATTGATCGAATGGGCGCAGAATAATCGTTACATCGCCACCTTAACCTGTCCTGAGCGGCAACAATACCGGGTTGAACCCTTGTGTGAAAGCGCGGAAACAGATTCTTAGTGGACAAACGGACGGGCGGGGATTAATCTCTGCCCGTTTTAGTTGCTGAGGGTGATATAATCCCGGCGGACTTGTTCCAGCAGGTCAAGCAGACTCTCATTGTCATAATTTTGCCCGCATAATTCATGGGTGAGTGCGGCTATGACCATCCCCAGCGCGTGATCGTAACGCGGCCCTGCGGGTTCACTGCCGCCCAAGACCGCCAGCAAGCCGGCTGTATCCAGGCCTGCGTCGTGTAAGGCGACTAATACACCTGCCGGATAACGCGCCCATGTGGGCAGCGGACGCTGCATGACGGTACTTTTCTGCCGTGCACTGCGGATGCTGAAGCTGGTTTTTAGTTCATTGTCGGCCAGAATCAGCGTGAAAACGTGATGCGGCGCAGGTATGGCTGCCACCCACATATCCCGCCCTGGCGCCTGAATCAGCCATTGTGGGCCTGTCTCTGGATGTGCCTGCTGAAATGCCATCAATAGATGCACGGGCGGATCATTGGAAAATGTCACGGGGAACGAACCTTTTCTGAGATGTGGATGCGAGAAGTGTACCACATTGAATATCGCTGATACAGTTTTGTCTGGTACAATGCTGCATAATTTCAAAACATTAAGTTGATATGGATGATTGAGTGTGCGTACATTCATTATTATTGCTGTTTTAGCGTTAGCTCTGCTCAGCGCGGTGATTATAACCACGCCCATCACGGTCGTTGCACAGGAAGCCGACGCGACAACCGTTAGCGATGCCACCTGCAGCCCTGCGCTGGAACAGGTGTGGACAATGGCCAGTGATGCCTGTGTGGCTGGGCCAGTCGGTTATATCTGTAACGGAGGTAAACCGCCGCTGGTGCAACCCGATGGGCCGGTGAGCAATGCGTTGTCTTCAGTCGGCTCGCTGGTTGAAGCCGGTGAGGTTGACCTGCTGCAAACGTCACCGCTGAGTATTGAAAATAACAATGGCGGCGTGGCCTGGATGCGTCTGGATGATCCACTCGATTTTACAGGTCTGCTGGTGGGATACGTGGCCGTGTTGGATGTGGCACCGGCGGATTTTACGCCGTGGCAGTCGATGGTGGTCGTCACAGGCAATAACACTTTGCCTTGTAGTATCGCCCCGCATAATGCCTTTGTCGCGCAGACGCAGGTTGGCCGTCCGACCAATATCGTGATTAACGGTGCATCCATCAACCTGAATGGCACCCTGATGGTGCAGACCAGTGCCACCGATACGACTTTCCTGGGGCTGGCGGGTCAGGCACGTGTTTATGCTCGTGGCTCAGAACAGCTTGTGCGGCTGGGTGAGCAGGTCAGTTTGCCTTATAACACGGGCGATTATTATACGCCTGTGGGGCCACCCTCGGTTCCCACTTTTATGGACACCAGCGTCGTTCAGAATCTGCCAGTGGCCCTGCTGGATTATCCGCTGCTGCTGCCGCAACCCGGTTATGTCACTACTGCTGGATTAGTCAATATGCGCTCAGCCCCGGCAACGAGTTCCGATCTCTTAGGCCAGGTGCCTGCGGGACAGGACATGAGTGTGTTAGGGCGTAATCCCACAGGCGACTGGTATCACGTGCGCCTGAGCACCGGGGAAACCGGCTGGATGTTTGCGAATCTGCTGCGTCAGAATGTGGGCGAAATCAATGCGATTTATGAGGCCACCCCGCAGCCACCGCAGCGCTATGGCCTGATGGGCGAACTGGGTCGTGTGCTGGCACCGGCTGGCGTCAATGTCCGACAGGCACCGGACTCGAGTTTTGCGCTGGCGTTCACGCTGCCGACTGGCGCGGAACTCAAACTGCTGGCGCGCAGCCCCTATAGCCCGTGGATTAAAATTCAATATGGTGATGATGTCGGTTGGGTTGCGTTAATTGCCATTGAGACGCGGGTGTTTATTGATGCCCTGCCGATTGATTACGATGTGCCCCCGCCGCCAGTGCCGACGCGCGTACCGGGTTCATTTGGCAATGCCTTCCCTGACCCGCGCGCGGGTGGCTAACGAGCATGTGAAGCGGACAGGTATTGACCCTGTCCGCTTTTGATTTACGATTGCATCCGTTCCATGGTGGTGGTCACCCGTTTGACTTCAGGCTCACCTTCCGCCTGATAACGCGGCAGGGTGAAAGTGAAGGTGCTGCCTTTACCAACCTCAGTTGTCACTATCATTTCGCCACCATGCGCTTCCACCAGATAGCGTGAGATCGGCAGTCCTAGACCGGTGCCCTCGATGCCCATCTGGCGAGCGCGGTTGGTGCGCTCGAACATCTTAAACATCTTGTCCAGCTCATCATCCGGGATACCCATACCCGTGTCGCTGATGCCAAATTCAATGACTTCCGGCAGCAGGCGAACCTGGATTTTGACATCCCCCTCAGCCGTAAACTTGATCGCGTTCGATAACAAGTTGGTCACGACCTGACGGATACGGCGGGCATCCATCGGGATCTGAGGCAGATTTTCGGGGATATCGGCCTGAAGCGCGACTGTGCGGCCTTCATCCAGCAGTGCCACAGCGGAGTCGAGTGCATCTTCAAGCATCGGATACGGGTCACTCATCTGGATAAAGAGCTGCATCTCGCCTGCTTCGATCTTGCTGACGTCCAGCAGGTCATTAATCAGATACAGCAAATGTTCTGCGCTGCGGATCGTCTGGCCCAGACGCATGATCTGCTCATCACCTACTACGCCAAACTCGCCAATGCGCATAAAATCCATGTTGTTGATAATCAGATTCAGCGGTGTTCGCAGTTCATGGGTAACACTCGCCAAAAAGCGCGTTTTGACCTCGTTGGCCTGCTTGGTTTCGCGCATCGCTTCACCCAGACGCGCATAAAGCTGCGCGTTGCGTACCATCGGCGAAACCAGATTAGCCAGCAGGGTGAGCAACCGTTGATCATTGAGGTTAAAGACCGGGTCTTCCTGCTTGCGTCCGGCCAGTACCGCACCAATCGGCTTGTTGAAGAACATCAGCGGCACACACAGCGCCTGCTCGACACCGGCATGCAGGTCAAGCCGTCCGCGCCAGTGGGCATAATCTTCCATGATGATGGGCTGGCCCTCGCGCATGGTCATGCCTGCCAGACCCTTATCTGCTGGCAGCGTCAAATTCATCAGATTATGATCTTCCAGTGTGCTGGCAATCAACTGCATGTGCAGCTTATCATTGGTCAGTAGCCAGACCGCTGCGTAGTGCGCCGACAGCAGATCAGCAATGCGCTCGGTCAGGTTCTGCAAAATGGTGCTGAGCTGATAATCACTTACCAGCGAAATCGACGCATCGTAGACCGCCTGAAGCTCGGCGGCAGTGGCCTGGGCTTCTTTCTGGGCGCTTTCCAGCTCACGGGTGCGCTGATTGACGCGCTGCTCCAGGGTGCGGCTCCAACGGGCAAGCTCATCATAGGAAAAGACCAGATTGGTTTTCATATATTCCAGCGCTTTAGCCAGCTTGCCAATCTCATCGCGCTGATTCTGGTAGCCAATCAGATAACGCATTTCACCAGAGCCAATTTCCTGTGCGGCGTTGGTCAAATCGGTCAGTGGGATAGCAATGCGCTGGTTAATAACTGATTTAGCCACTGAGTAAATGATGAACAGACCTATCAATAAGGCAATGACAATCTGGAGCAGATTATCATTGATCGGGTTATAAATGGCATTTGCCGGAATCGCCATAATGAGCTTCCAGCCAGTTTGAGGCAGACTGCTGCTGGTGACCAGTGCTGATCCCCAATCGGAGAACTGGTCGATAAAATTAGCGGATTGCTCACCTTGTACCCAGCGCAGCAGTTGAGCGGTTTCAGGGGCATCGTTGGAGTTGCCTGAACCTTCTCCCTGATAACGCGCCAGCGGGACATTGTGCTCGTTCACCAGCAGGGTGTAACTATAGCGACTCTGCGAGTAGGTTGTGACTGTTTCGCTCATCACCTGCTGGATGGCCTGTACCGGTAAATCAACCCAGACCAACCCGGCAGGCTGGTTATCGAAGCCGTAATAAGGTGTCACTGCGGAGATCACCGGGCCGCTGAAATTCTGTGACAGGGACGCTGCTGGCTCCCACCAGCTTACGCCCGCTACATCCAGCGTTGCAAGCTGGGTGGCGTTTAAATCCGTGTCGAGAAGGCGCGTCAGGGCAGCGGTATTGGAGGGTGGCAGGGGTTGTTCAAAAATAATGACCTGATGCGAATCGCGGAAGGGTGCGTAAACGTTCACACGCTTTACCAGATTGTCAGCATCAATCATACTGCTGCTGCTGACCTGCCATAACATATTCAGTGGAAGATTGGTTTGCCGCGTGAGTGTACTTGCCAGCATCTGTGTGACGGTGGCCGCACGAGTGATGCGCGAATCCAGCGCCTGGGCGATATTCTGGTGTTCTTCATCGTAGGTCTGTACGGTCTGTTTGACGATAAAATTCCGACCCGTACTGATAATCAGCAAGACAACCATCAGTATGGTACAGAATGTTAAACTGACCAGCAGAAACAATAAGCGGCGCTGTATGGACGAACTGCGAAACATACACTGAACTTTCTCTCGATATTAATCATTATAAGAACCGACTATTCCTGACACAATTTACAAGGCGTTTGGAATCACTTTGTTTTTAGATATACCGGCGATAAATCGGCGAATAACGGCTTTTTGCGGTAGTTATACTCCCTCCCCTTTATCCAAACAGGCCAGCGTTGTATAATCCTGTTTCGTCCAACATAAAATTTACCGGGGGAAATGCGTGCCTATCCTGCGAGAAGGTGAACTGGATATCGTTAGCCACAGCGTGGAGCAAACCCAACGCCTGGGGGCACGACTGGGCGGGTTGCTGTTGCCGGGAGACGTCGTTTGTTTATCCGGCGATATGGGGGCAGGTAAGACGATGTTCGCTTCGGGCATCGGTAAAGGCTGGGGTGCCAAAACCCCGGTGACCAGCCCGACTTATAATCTCATTCATGAACATCGCCGCGAGAAGGACAGTCAGCGCCTGTTTCATCTGGACTGCTACCGTTTGGATAGCATGCAGGATGCGGAAAGCACTGGACTGGATGATGTGCTGGATGGTCGCGGCCCGGTTATTCTAGAATGGCCGGAACATATTGAAATGATTCTGCCCAAAAAACGCCTGTGGATTGAACTCCGTATCCTGGAACCCACGCGCCGCAATTTTATGTTTAACGCAACGGGTAAGCGCTATGAGGAACTGGTGATGCAATTCAGAGAAGCGGCGTTCGGGGTTTAAGCCTATGTTATTAGCGATAGATACTGCTACACGGATCATGAGCCTGGCGTTGCATGATGGGTTAAATCTTCGTGCCGAGCAGACCTGGTACACCAACAATAACCATACTGCCGAGCTTGCGCCGACGATTCGCTCGATGTTGAGTCGGGTTGAAATCTCACTGGATGATCTGACCGGTTTTGCTGTCTCGATTGGGCCGGGTTCGTATACTGGTTTACGGATCGGTGTTTCATTTGCCAAAGGGCTGGCCGCAGTACATGGATTACCTTTAATCGGTGTCTCCACGCTGGACACGCTGGCCGTTGCGCAACCCTATTATCAGGGCAGCGCCTTAGTGACCATCGTTGAAGCCGGACGAGGCCGCATTATCACAGCAACCTATCGCTGGAAAAAAGGTGAATGGGTGTCTCGCGGTGAAGCCCAGATCATGGACTGGCCCACGCTGATTGAGAGTATTGATGGCCCCGCTTACCTGGCCGGCGATATGGACGCGCAAGGCGAGGAAGCCTTGAAGGCCGCCCAGAGTCAGGATATTCCTATTCAGCTTGTGCCGGCTGTTCACCGCTTACGTCGGGCAGGTTTCCTGGCAGAGGAAGCTCTGAAACGTCTGGCTGACCACGGAAAAGAAGCGTTTAACCCTGCCCATTTAACGCCTTTGTATGTAAAAACCAAAGACCTGCCATGACCATGCTCACGCTGCGCTACATGACCCCTGCGGATATTGCGCAGGTGGTTATGATTGATAATCAATCGTTTGATCCACCCTGGTCAGCCCGTTCCTACAGCTATGAGATCAGCGAGTCCAGCTATAGCCATATGGCTGTTTTAGAGCGCAAGTCTAAAACGCCCTCGGTGAATGGCTGGCGGCGGATTTTCCGTGGCTTGAACGGCCAGTCCGAGGGGCAAAGTCAGGTTGTGGCTTACGGTGGTCTGTGGAATATCGTCGATGAGGGGCATATCAGCACCATCGCTTCGCATCCCGCGTGGCGCGGTTACAGCTTCGGCGAAATCCTGCTGGCGGGGATGGTTCGGCGCGCGATCACGTTGGGGTCTGCTTATATCGTGCTGGAAGTCCGTGTGACTAATGGGGTCGCCCAGAATCTGTACACCAAGTACGAATTTCAGACCACCGGCACCAAAGCCCGCTACTATCGCAACAACAACGAAGATGCCTACGAAATGCGGCTGGATTTACACGACCCCGCGCTTATTGCGCGTTTTCAGCAGCGCTACGAGGCGATTAAACTGCGTCAGGGCTTCGCTGACCTGTATAGTCAGGGGACTGCCAAAAAGAAGTAGTCGTTCTTCTGAATACAGTTTCCGTGTAATCCTCAACTCCCCACCCATTATGAAAAGTATATAATAAGCAAGGGATTTTATGGTGAGTTCCCTTGTTTTAAGCACCTGCCACGAAGGACAGCACAATGCACATTCTGATGGTCACATCGTATTTTGAACCGGACTCAGGTGCCGCCGCAGTACGACTGTCGCGATTAGCGCGTTTGTTGCAGCGGCGGGGCAATCAGGTCACGGTGTTGACCACACTCCCGCACTACCCAGAGGGCATCGTCCATCAGGATTATCAGGACGCGTGGGAAGTTGAAGAAAATCGCGATGGGGTTCGCGTGATCCAGACATGGCTATGGGCCACGCCCAGTCCGAAAATCAGCCGCCGTTTATTAAGCCAGTGGTCGTTTATGGTGAGTGCCGCCTTTCGTGGATTAAATATATCTCGTCCCGATGTCATCCTGATTGAATCACAACCTGTGTTTACGTCGTTAGCCGGGGTGTTTATCAGTCGTGCTTTGAGCGTACCGTATGTCCTGAATGTCTCCGATTTCTGGCCAGAATACCTGCTAGCAGTAAACGTCTTAAAAGAAACCAGCCCGATTTATAAAGCATTTTATGCACTAGTTAATTACACCTTTAAGCATGCTGCTCAGATCATTACCCTGTATCCGCCACTTTCGGAGAATGTCAGCCAACGCACCGGGCAGCCTGATAAAATTACAACAGTTTATAATGCGGTTGATCTTCAGCGTTTTCGACCCGGTCTGGATACCACTACTTTCAAACAAAATCATGAATTAGGTGACGAAAAGCTCATTACTTTTGTTGGGACTTTTGGTACACATATTGATTTTGATACCATGCTGGATGTCGCGGCTCATTTTAACCAGCGCGAAGATGCTCAGTTTGTGTTTATCGGCACGGGCGGTCAGCGTGAGAAGGTGGGCACACGTTTAGCTCAACCAGAACTGAGCAACGCCAGATGGATTGGCTGGATGGAACATGCGGATATGCCATTGGCGTGGAATGCGTCTTATATCACTTTCTGGGCTATTCATGACCATGATCTCTATCGCAATATCCTGCAATCGAAAACTTATGAAGCGATGGCCTGTGGAACACCGATGGCCATTGCGGTAGAAGGCATCACCACCGATATTGTTCAGCGTAGCCAGTCCGGCCTGACTGTACCGTTTAAGGATACCCAGGGATTAATCGAGATCATCACGCGTTTACTGGATGACGAAGTGCTGCACAGTCACCTGAGTATGGCTGCCCGGGATTATGCTGAACAAAACTTTGACCCGGATAAAGTCGCTGCACGCTATGAAGCTGTTTTAGAAAAGGCTGCTGGCGGACACTAATCCTGACTTTGCCAATCTAAAAGCACCTGGCTGATCCGTTCACCGGCTTTACCATCCCACAGCGGTGGACGTTCACCACTTTTCCATTTTCCGCTGGCAATTTGCGCTACGCTCTGGGTGATCTTTTCACTATCCGTGCCGACAAGTATATTGGTCCCACTGGTGATTGTGACCGGACGCTCAGTATTCCAGCGCAGGGTGAGGCATGGGACATTCAGCGCGGTTGTCTCTTCCTGGATACCGCCAGAATCAGTCAGTACATACTGCGCTTTCGCCATCAGTCCCAGAAAGGTCAGGTAAGGCAGCGGCTCGGCGAGCTGAATTGCAGGATTGATGGGGATTTTCCAGTCGCTGATACGACTGCGGGTGCGAGGGTGAACCGGAAAGAGAATGGGTGCTGTATCAGCGACCTGATTGATAATTGCCATCAGATCAGCAAATGTGTCACGGTCATCGACATTGGAGGGGCGGTGGAGGGTCAATAAAGCATAGTGACCGGGTGTGAGATCAAAATTTTCCCAGGGCGAACTGGCTACCGC
>JBBSQD010000259.1:0-9261 GCA_038258185.1 Aggregatilineales bacterium
AGGCGGCCTGTATCGCTCCACCGAGATCAATGACCCCGGTGTGCTGAGTGCCCTTTTCGCTTATCTGCAATTGACTGATCGCTGGGATACGAAAGCGGCAAAACCTCTGCTCGAAGCGGATGAACCCCTCTGGCTGCGTCATGACCCCGGCGCAAAGGGAAAACAGCCCATTACCTCGCATGGCTTTGTTAAATTATTCAAGCAGTATGCTAACATAGCCGGACTTGGTGGCGTGCATTTGCACCAGACAAGACACACCGTTGCCCGGATGGTTGGCGAAGAGTCGGGTGATCTGGCCGAAGTGCAGACTTTACTGGGACACCAGAATATCAACACGACCCGCGTCTATCTGGATCGTGTCTCGGTCAAGCGCGACAAACACAGCAAAAATATCGCCCGCCGCCTCAATCTGGATGACGATTAGCCCCCTGCCCTGCTGAATGTTTATGGGTAGCTCTGCGCGATCACAAAAGTGTTCACATCGCTCCAGGCTGCCCATGTCCCGTTAGCCCGACGTGCACGCACGCGCCAATAATAAGTGCCATTATTCAGAGCCAAAGTCGTCACCGATGTTTCGTTTGCATCAAGCAATTGATTGAAATCGGGATTACTAAAAGTCTGGTTGTTATCCACCTGAATCTGATAGTCTGTCGCCCAGCTAATAGAACTCCAGGTCAACAACGGCGTTTGCGTGGTAAGGCGATTAGGCTGTGGTGCCAGACTAGGCGACGTATCTTCTACATACTCAACCGCACCAATATCACAGGCATATCCCTGTGGTCGAGGCACCCCATGCTGATCGTAATTCTGACAGTTGGCACTACTGGCGGCACCAATCGCTGGACTATCGGCTGCTAACGCGTGTGATAGTGTGCCATTGGCGTTTTGCTGCAACGGAAGTAAACGCGGATCAACATCACGTATGACTTGATTGCTCTCGAAAACCACGACAATATCTTCGGTACCGCCTATTATACTGCGGGAGATAACCACAACCGATTCAGAAAATTCCTCCCGGTTGCCATCAAGATCAGTGTTGCCAGCCAAAATACTATTCACAAGTTGCACTGGGCCTCCGATAGCGCCCAGATAGGCTGTTCCACCACCATTTGCCGCACGATTGAGTGTAATCGTCACATGGCGAAGATAAAAATGACCATCGTCCTCACCGTCGCTAAAATGAGCGATACCCCCGCCCTCAACAAAGGCTTGATTGCCGCTGATGGTCGAATTGGTTATGCGCGTATTGCCCGTTCCTGTAAACAATCCGCCACCCCGATCTGCCCCTGTGTTGTCTACAAATGAGCTACCTTCAATGAAAAGGTAAATGTTCCCTGTTCCGTTGTTATAGACACCTGCCCCACGGCGGTTGGCAATCACTCCTGCAGTAATCTGATTATTTTGGATGACACTATCGGTGATCCGCATTTTGCCCATGTTATAGATCCCGCCGCCATTTTGCTGGGCCTCGTTATACCAGACTTTGGCGCGATAAAGAGACAGATCGCCACCTAGCACGTTATAAATTCCACCGCCGTTTTGAGCCACACCATTTTCGACAATGACGTTGGTTAAAGTCAGATTTCCGCGGTTATAGACCACGCTGTCTCCATAGCGCAATGACATATTACTAATGGAAACTGCCGCACCCTGCGAAACTTCAAAAGTGTGTGAATTGGTTGCGGCGTTAATAAAGGTTGCGCTTTCCCCTGCTCCAATCAACGACATATTTGCGGGGATAGTCACGCTTCCAGCGGTGAGTGCATAAGTTCCCGCCGGCACGAAAATATCCAGACCACCTGCACTTGCGCTACAGGTGACCGCTTCACGCAGTGAACAGTGATCGCGTGTACACGAAAAATCATTTTCATCATTAAAAGTATTCACCTGAATTACGCCATTAACGGGCTCGCACAAACCATAATCAGGTGTCGTTGTTGGACTGGGCCCAGCGGTAGCACTTGGCGCAAAGGTAGCGCTCGGCGCAAACGTCATAGTTGGCTGCGACGTCCAGGTGGCGCTACCAAATGGCAGAAGTGTTGCAGTTGGATATCGTGTGGCGGTAGGATAGGGAGTGCTGGTTGGATAACTGGTGTTTGTAGGCAGAATATACGTCGAGGTGGCGCTAGGATATGGCCTAAACGTTACTGTAGGTATGGGTGTACTGCTTGGATATGGCGTGTTGGTTGGGTAACCGGGCGGAATAGGCGTTACTGTAGGGGTACCAACTCCAAACGCTATATTAGACGCAAAGGCAAGCTGATTACCGCTATCACCAGGGTTGGGATTCTGGGCTTCATTGCCATAGAATGGCTGGCTGGATTCAACCAGTTCAGAAGGTAGCATATCTGGCGGTGCATCATAACGGGCCACGGCCCCATGCACTTCAGGCAGGAGTGTCTCCACTACCCCACCGGTTGAGGCAATATAGCTCGCCTGCTGTTCGACAGATGCATCCGCCGTGAAGCGGATAAACATTTTGTAGACAGGCAGTGAAGCAATCCGCGCTTCACTATTCACTTCCGGGGATGTAAACTGTGCGGCCAATACTACCAGAGCCAAATACATCACAATGGCGGCCAATAGAGCTGATACTATCTTTTGAGTTGTTTTGGCCACGCGCCTAGCCCCTCTATGAAATGAAAGAAATAATCCGAAGTCTGGCTTATTTATACCTTACTTAACAAGTTCTGGAACGAAAAATTTATGAAATTCATAAATTTTATCCACTTCTTAAGCCCCCGCCCAATCCGCCAATTTGCGCCGAAGCTTTGGGTGAAAAAGCCAAAATGATTGATGCTGGATTTTGGTTATAGACTGCGTCCAATCTTAGGAGTATCATTCAACTTAGTTAACACTCGTTAAGTAAGAAATCAAAACATGACCTGCCGAACCAACCGCAAAGATCTGATTATCCAGGTTGCCTCTGATCTGTTTTTAGAACAGGGTTATGAATCGACTTCCGTGCGTCAGATTGCTGATGAGGTCGGGGTTACTGAAGCCGCCCTGTATTATCATTTCAAAGATGGCAAACGCGGGTTATTACAGGCAGTTGTTGACTGCCAGATGCCGAACTTCAAGTACATTTTAGAGCAGTGCCGGCAGGCAGATTCATTGGCAGACCTGATGAAGCGCTACGAAGAAGGATACAGCACTGTGGCACCCAAAATGCTGCCCCGTGTGCGCTGGCTCATCTGCGAATATCCTAATCTGGACGAGCAAGAGAAAAACCGTATTCACCACAAGCTGACCACCTACCAGGCTGCACTGACTGCATCCATCGAGCGGTTTGTGGTTGATACTGCTACTGCGAAAAACATCGCATGGACGCTGATCTGCCTCACCATCGGCCACAGTCAGGTCTTTATCAGTCTGGATTTGCAGTCTGTCGTCGATGTTCCTTATAAGACTTTGATTGAAAATTTAGCCAAGAGTTACCCATAAACTGAATTTTCGCCCAACCCTACTTAATTCAACTTAAAAATAGCCTTATTTGCCAGGCGTTATTAATAAATGGCCCTATTATCCGGTATTTTCAGTTGATAGTGCACGTTTTCACATCCAAGTTACAAGTTACAGGAGGAAATATGGCAATACAGAACGAGGTTGAAAATTTTGACCACCTGCCCGGCTATAAAACACGCTGGCTGGGGCTACTGTTTATCGGCATTTCACTGACGGTGATCTCGCTGGATAACACAATTCTCAATGTGGCGATCCCGTCGATTTCACGTGATCTGGGTGCGAGTGCCAGCGAACTCCAGTGGATTATCGACGCCTATGTGCTGGTGTTTGCAGCGCTGCTGCTGACAATGGGCGCACTCGGTGACCGTTTTGGACGCAAGCGTATGCTGCAATTCGGCCTGGTGATGTTCGGGCTTGGTTCACTGGCGGCGGGCTTATCGACCAGCACCAATATGCTGATCGCAGCCCGTGCTTTCCTGGGGATTGGTGGCGCTGTGATTATGCCCTCCACCCTCTCGCTCATCAGCGCGACTTTCCCGCGCCACGAGCGTCCGCAGGCGTTTGCGCTGTGGGCTGCCGTGTTCGGGCTGGGTGTCGGCATCGGGCCGGTTGTGGGTGGATGGCTGCTGCAATCCAGTGAGTGGAATGCGGTCTTTTTTGTCAATCTGCCGGTGGTGGTAATCGCGATCATCGGTGGCATTTTCACCCTCGGCGAATCCAGAGATGACGATGCACCTAAACTCGATCTCCCCGGCGTTTTACTTTCCATCACAGGGCTGATTGCACTGGTGTACGGCATTATCGAATCTGGCGAACTGGGTTGGACAGATCCGCAAGTGCTGGTTGCCTTTGCCGCAGCGATTGTGCTTCTGGGCAGTTTCGCCTGGTGGGAAAATCGCAATCCTGATGCCATGTTACCCATGCACTTCTTTAAGAATATGTCCTTCACCGGCGCAAATATTGCGATGGTGATGGTGACTTTCAGCTTATTCGGCGCCATCTTCTTCATGAGCCAGTATTTCCAATCGGTGCTGGGTTTTACACCGCTTGAAGCCGGTATTCGCTTACTGCCGCTGGCGCTGACAATGATGACTGTATCGGCACTATCGGCCAAAATCACGCAGCGACTCGGCACGAAAATTGCTGTCGCGCTCGGCATTACCATCGCCGGGACGGGCTTGCTGCTGATGTCGCAATTCTTCACGGCGGATGCGCAATATATAACCATCGTTCCCATCATTATGATCTTTGCAACCGGCATGGGTCTGACCTTCAGCCCGGCAACCAACTCGATCATGCAATCGGTTCCCGTCAGCAAAGCGGGTGTTGGCTCTGCGATGAACGATACCACCCGCCAGTTGGGCGGCGCGTTGGGTGTGGCGGTACTCGGCACCCTGATGAACCAGACCTACCTGCGGGAGATCGCTTCCCTCAAGACATTGGTCGATCAGTACCCAATTCCGCAGGCCATGTTTGACGAATTTTACGAGATCGTATCGCGCAGCATCCAGGGTGCGCATATCGTCGTGGCGAATGCCCCGGCCATTATGCCTGATGCGCTTAAAGAAACGATTCTCACCACCGCCAACAACGCCTTTGTCACCGGTATGACTGAAGCGATGTTCATCGGCGCGTGCATTATGTATGGCGCGGCCATCTTCGCGCTGGTGTTCTTACCGGCTCAGGTGCAGCGCCCCGAAGAGGACAGTGTCGCCCCGGTTACACGCGATGACATGGTGATGCAACCGTCTTCAATGGACTAGCATCCCATAAAACAGAACTACATCCACAGGGCGGCGCAAATGCCGCCCTGCCTTATTCCCCGATTTGCGCCTTATCCATCTGATACAGCCGGAGAGTCCCCACAGCGCGTTCAATCACCGCAGTACGCAGCTCATCGGGTGCCAGCACTTCGACCATGCCGCCGCAACCTGCGACATATTCACAGGCTTCTTCCGGCAGCTCAAAATGAACATCGACCTGCGACCAGCCTTCCGCATTAACCTGCCCGACCTGGACAATCCGCGCAAAACGCCACCAGCGCATCCGCTCCAGTCCAGCCGCAGTCACACGTAGGGTCGCCGGATAAACTGGCAGATTAGCCACGAACTCCCGTGCCGATTCCTGCCAGTAAGCAGCCAGATCAAAATCGATGGGACGCTGACAGGCTTCATCCAGCAGAGTCACCTCGCGCACCCGTGAGATACGAAATGTCCGCAGTTCGCCCCCTACCCCACCCAGCAGATACCAGATACTGCCTTTTGCCACCAATCCCAGCGGATCGACCAGCCGTTCTACCGACACATCATCCCCACGCTGGTAAATGATACGCACCTGACGCTCATCCCAGACCGCCGTTTGCAGCACCGGCAAAAACGACACATCCTCTGTCGAGCGTTTCCAGCCAGCCGTATCCACATAAATCCGCTGCTGCACCGACTCGGCATTCTGGCGATAGATTGCAGGCAAGGCCGCCAGCAATTTCATCAGCGCCACTTCTGATGCTTGCTCCAAACCGAGATCCGCCAGTAACCGCGCGGGATTCGAGACAAATAACGCCTGAATTTCGCTGGCTTTCAGACCAGTAAGGCGCGTCTGATACCCTTCCAGCAGTGACCAACCGCCATATACACCGCGCTCGGCAAAAACGGGCACCCCTGCCCCACTCAGCGCTTCCATATCCCGGTGAATCGTCCGCTCGGAGACTTCAAGCTCCGCCGCCAGTTCACCCGCTGTCATACGGTGACGCGTTTGCAACAGCAGCATAATCGACACTAAGCGGTCTGCACGCATGGTTTAACTCCTCTTGGAATAGACTGTTTAAATATGACACAGGTTGTCATATTTAGCCGCTTATAATGATATTTCAGACTCTACTCAACCAAAGGATTACAGCATGTCCGCTCAGAATGAACCGGTTAGCGTTGGTCGTCCTTATATCCCCACTTATGGCATTCCCGAAAATACCGATGGTGTGCTCCCCTGGAGTTTTGTGACCGAGCGCATGGATAAAGCCCGCAATTACTGGGTGAGCACCACCCGTCCTGATGGCCGTCCCCACGCGACTCCGGTTTGGGGCGTATGGCTGGAAGGCCGTCTGATCTTCGGCGGTGGGCCGGATACGCGCCGTGCGCGGAACATCGCCCAGAATGGTCATGTGTCTGTGCATCTGGAAAGCGGTGATGAAGTCGTGATTATCGAGGGTATCGCCGAAGAAATTCACGACAAAGCCGTCATGGATAAAGCCGATGATATCTACGAAGTGAAGTACAATCTGCGACATGGGCCACATATGTGGGAACTCAAGCCGAGTGTGGCTTTCGCCTGGACGAAATTCCCGGACGATACCACCCGCTTTAATTTCAAATAGGCTTTGTCAGATCGTAATCCATGCAACACCCCGGACCAGCAATCTGGGGTGTTTTCATTTCCCTGTGCTAAGCCAGCGAAAACATCAGACGCATATCTGTCATTTTTAATGTCAAAAATACTTGACATTGTGTAAATTATGTTTTACTCTTTGAATACTTTACTTTACTAGCTATGTAGCAAATTCTGCCGAAGCATGCAAACTGAGGAATTTATGTCCTTCAAAGAAAAAAATATTGTGGTTACTTTGGTGAACTTCACCCTGATATTAGCATTCTTTCTCATCCGATTGTCACAAATGGTTCAAACGGAAACCTTTGATGAGTCGGGGCTGTTTTCCCTTTGGGGAATCGTGATCTTTTTCGCAGTCGTGGTCACAATTGTGGCGACCATCCTCACACAAATTCTGTCGGTTATTATGCAGGCGATCCGCACGGGCGAAAAAGAACCGGAGATTGATGATCTTGAAGATGAGCGCGACAGGTTCATTGATCTGCGCGGCACACGGGTGACCTATACCATTTCTTCACTCGGGGCATTTGTTGCCATGCTGAGCTTCGTCCTGGGGCAATCCCCGCTGGTGATGTTCAGCCTGCTCATCTTCTTCGGCGTGCTGGCACAGGTTGTCGGTGATATTTACAGATTGCTGCTGTACCGGGGGAGCTTCTAAGATGGCTGAAAGTCACATCAGCAACAACATCCGCACATTGCGCTTTTTTAATAACGAAATGACCCAAAAAGACCTGGCGGAAAAAGTCGGTGTCACGCGGCAAACCATCGTCGCTATCGAAAGCGCTAAATATTCGCCTTCGCTGGAACTGGCTTTTCGCATCGCGCGCGTCTTTAACTTACCGCTGGAGGAAGTCTTTTCTTATGACGCGCAAGATGAGTCTAAATAGATAACCACCTGCTCCATAAAAACTAATTAATCCCTTGCACTGACTGTTTTTGACAGTCTCGCGAGTTTATTTCAGGGCATCCACATGACCCTTAGTTCAGCTTGCCACATCAAGGAGAGAAAAATGAATGCAGACACAAACTCGATTGCCGGACAAGCTCCATCGAAACGGCGATTATTTTCAAATGACTGGCTCATCCCCGCTGGGCTGATCGCGCTCAGCGTCATTCCGGTTTTAGGGGGAGCCTCGCGCCTGACGGAACTCAGCGCTGGGGCGGAGATCACAGCGGAGAACGTTCGCTTCTTCACGTCACCTCTGCCGGTAGTGTTCCATATTATCAGTGTCACCCTGTATTCGATCCTCGGCGCATTCCAGTTTTCGCGCGGTCTGCGGCGGCGAAAAATCCGCTGGCACCGGGCGATTGGCCGTCTGTTAATTCCCTGTGGGCTGATTGCGGCGCTGTCGGGTCTGTGGATGAGCCAGTTCTATGCCTTGCCGCCGATGGACGGGCAAATCCTGTATGTGTTGAGACTCATTTTTGGCTGGGGCATGGTGCTGTGTATCGGCCTCGGCGTGCTGGCGATCCGGCGGCGAGACTACGCTCAGCATGGTGCCTGGATGATGCGTGCCTACGCGATTGGCCTGGGTGCCGGAACGCAGGCGCTGACTCACCTGCCGTGGTTTATATTCTTCGGCATACCGGATGAGTTCCCCAGAGCCATGCTGATGGGCGCTGGTTGGGTCATCAACCTCGCTGTGGCTGAGTGGGTTATCCGCAAACGCCCCACGCGCAAACCGCAAAATCTCAGCAACCGCCGCCAACGCCTGATGACACGCTAAGTCACACTCATTCACACAACTATCTATAAAGGATATCGTCGGCCTAAATCCGATACGAGAGGATATGCATATGAAAGCCATCGAGTATATAAACTATGGTTCGCCGGATGTACTGCAATTGAAGGAAGTTGATAAACCAGCACCCAAAGCTGATGAGGTGCTGATCAAAGTGCATGCTGCTTCCGCCAATCCGCTGGACTGGCATCTGATGCGCGCCGAGCCTTTCCTGGCGCGGCTGGAAAATGGACTGCGGAAACCCAAAAACACCCGACTCGGCGCCGATGTCGCCGGGGTGGTGGAGGCCGTTGGGGAAAATGTCACGCAATTTCAGCCGGGAGATGAAGTCTTCGGGGAGAATTTCAAGCAGGGTCTGGGCAGCTTTGCCGAATATGTTGCTGTACCTGAAGGGGTATTAGCCTTAAAACCGGCCCACCTCTCGTTTGAGGTCGCGGCCTCTGTCCCAATGGCGGCCTACACCGCTTTACAGGGGCTGCGCACCACAGGGCACATTCAAGCGGGGCAAAAGGTGCTCATCAATGGCGCATCTGGTGGTGTCGGGACGTTTGCGGTACAGATCGCGAAAGCGTTAAGGTGTGAGGAAATTACAGGGGTGTGTAGTACGCGAAATGTAGACATGGTGCGCTCGATTGGCGCCGATCATGTGGTGGATTACACGCGGGAAGATTTC
>JBBSQD010000260.1:0-9256 GCA_038258185.1 Aggregatilineales bacterium
GTACGAACTGCGTCCGGAACCGCTGGCGCTGATTGAGGCGTGGCTGGCACCATATCGCCAGATGTGGGAAGGGCGTTATGATCGGCTGGATGATGTACTGGACGAATTAAAAGAAGCAAAGGGAAATGAAGATGGGCAAGATTAAAATGACCGCAGAGCCGGGAAAACACGAGATCATCATGACGCGCGAATTTGACGCGCCGCGTGAGCTGGTGTTTAAGGCGCTGACCGACCCAACCCTGATTCCACGCTGGTGGGGGCGGACATATACCAAAACGGCAGTGGACTATATGGATGCCAGGCCCGGTGGTGGGTGGCGCTATGTCGAACAGGATACGGATGGCAGTGAATATGCTTTTCGGGGTGTCTATCACGATATCACCGCACCGGAGCGTGTCGTGCAGACGATGGAATTTGAAGGCATGCCGGGGCATGTCGGGCTGGAAACCATGACCCTTGAGGAACACGACGGCAAAACCACAATCACCACCTCGTCCATTTTTCAATCGGTTGAAGACCGCGATGGCATGCTGCAAACGGACATGGAAACCGGCGCGAATGAAAGCTGGGATCAGCTGGAAGATGTGATTAAAACTTTACTCTAATTTCTAACCCCACAGACCAAATCCCTCACACGCAAACGCAAAGAATAGCAGCCTTAAAATGCTGCGATCGGGTCTGTGAAAAGAACATTTGATCTGATTTACACAGAATGTTAACATCATAAGGAGCAGGTAAAAATGAGCAAAGTGATTATCGATATTACCATGTCACTGGATGGTTTTGTCACTGGGCCGAATGATGGGCCCGGAAATGGGCTGGGAGATGGTGGTCGGGCGCTGCATGAATGGACCTTTAACCCGACTGAGGAGGACAATCTGCTGCTTTTCGAAGAGCCTATGGCAACCCTGGGGGCAGGTATTTTAGGGCGCAGAACCTTCGATATTGCCGAAGCCGCCTGGGGCGATAATCCGCCGATGGCGGGGGAGGTCTTTGTGCTGACTCACCGTCCGCATGAAACGATCACCCGTGGCTATGCCAACTTTAATTTCGTCACGGACGGTATAGAAAGCGCTCTGGAGCAGGCACGGGCGGCGGCTGGTGACAAGAATATTGCGCTGATGGGCGCGGATGTCAGCCAGCAATATCTGAAAGCCGGACTGGTGGACGAGATGGAAATTCACGTCGCCAATATGCTGTTGCTTTCTGGCCGCCCGTTATTTGCCAATATCGGCGACCAGCCCATCAAGCTGGAAAAGCTGCGCGTCATTGCGACACCCGCCGTGACTCACATCCGCTATCGTGTCATCAAATAAATTCGATCAACGGGCATAGGCATTAAACGGATTGGTATGCGTGAGTTGGTGGATGGTGGCTTCATCCACCCCGCTGGCCTTGAGTTTTGGTAGAAACTGTTCGCTCAGATAGGTGTAAGGGCGCGGGGTGCCCCCACCGGGTTGAGCCGGGTCATACCAGCCGACATCATGGCTGAGCAGCAGTTGATTGCCATAACCGGCATCCAGTACGCGGTGAATCAGGTCAATCAGGTGGTTATCATCGGCGCGGCCAATCGAGTCATATTCGATCCATGCGCCGCGCTGCGCCACTTGCAGATGCAGGTCGAAATTGGCTTCATTCTGGGTGTGAATCCAGATGAAGCGTGAAGGCGTATAACCTGCGGAGTCGATGATATCAATCTGTTCCTGCGCCACCCGTCCGCGGACGGTATGGCTGCCAATGATGGCATTGGTGGCTTTCCCGGCAGCCGCTGCCGCCCGTAAAATTTTGTGCTCCATATCGCTGATGCCATCGTCCCCGGCGCTGATTTTGATCCACGCGGCCTGTACACCGCTATCCTCGATCTCATCCTGCAATTCGCGCAGCATCCAGTCGCGCAGTTCGGCTTCGCTGGCTTTCGCTACCCAATCAGGAATCCACGGTTCGCGGTAATTACCCGTCGGCACGACAATCGGAAAGCTGGTGGCCTCGGATACCGCGCGGTCAATATCTGCACGGCGACCTACACCGCCTGTGCTGCATTCCACCAGTGCGGTGACGCCCAACGCCTTGATCTTTTCGATCTCCGGCGCCATCAAACGAACGACATCGGCGGGATTGGCTTCGGCATAACCGGGTTGATCCGGGGTGCGCAGATCAACAAAGACGTGTTCATGCGGCAGGATCATGCCGAGTTCATCCGCGTTTTTGGGGCCAAGTGTGGTAATCAATTGTTGCGCCATAATGTAATCTCCGATGATTGAAAAATAATATTATGAGGGCTTCTTCGCCGTGACGATAGGCTGATAGTAACCGCTGTTGGGCGGCATGTGCCAATCGATATTCGTAAAGCCGACTTTTTCCAGCAGGGCGTTAAATTCGCTGCGCTGCCATGCGTGCAGTTGCGTGACGCGGTTGCTGGTGTCCCAGTCTGCCCCGTTTTGTTTCACCGTGAAATGATTGAGCGTGTAACTTTTGCCATCTTCTGACCAGTCCCACACCTGAAAGCTGATGTTGCGTTCCCCATCGGTTTCGCTGACGGTCGGCAGGGTCGAATGCGGCTTGTCCAGTATAGTCTGGTCATAATCGCGGATGCTCAGCAGCAGCAACCCACCGGTCTGCACTTTGGCGTACATGCTGGCAAAGGCTTCCTGCAATTCCGCTTCGGTGAGCATGTGCGCCAGTGAGTTATCGCAGGACAGCACCACGTCAAATGTGCCTTCGACCACCGCCGCCAAAGCGCGGAAATCCGCCACGCCAAATGTGAGATCGACCTTGAAATGTGCGGCCTCGCGTCGGGCACGTTCGACCGCATCCGGGCTGAGATCGGTCGCATGGACGGTGTAACCTCGCACCGCCAGCCCAATCGCCTGGGTGCCGATGCCGCAGGAACAGTCCAGAACCGACCGCCCACCGGAGCCGGTTTGTGCGCGAATCAGCTTGTCCAGCACCTCACTCTGACGCAGCACGGATTTACGCCAGTCCGCGAAGATAAAATGATAATCCGCCGCCAGTTGATTGTAAAAAGTTGAAATCTGGTCACTCATACTGTTCCCTTGTGAATGCGCGTCATTCTCAGCCCTGCTAAATGATGCGGCCTGATCTATGCTATAGTTTAACTTTTCTCGGTGGGTCGATACAAATTATGACGTTCCCTATCCCTGTATTATTCGTGTCCAGTTACAGCGATCTTGGTGGTGGCGAAACCGCGCTGGTGACGCTGGCGCAAAGCCTGGACCCGGTGCAATTCACACCGCATCTGCTGGTGGCGCGGGCGGGTCAACTGAGCGAGCGCTGGGAGTCGTTGGGCTGGCCGGTGCATATCACCCCGTGGCGTGGCGCGAGTATCTATTTCGTCCCGGCGATATGGGCGCGGTTCAACGTTGTGTCGCAGATGGAAGGGATCATGCGTCAGAATGGGATTCGCCTCGTTCACGCCGAATATCACAGTCTGCCGTTTGTGATGCCTGCCGCACAGCGGGCCGGGGTGCCGCTGCTATGGACGTGTATGGGCTGGTGGTTTCGACCGAAATTCTGGCAGCGCGGTTTTTTCCGACGCGCGGCGCATACCTTTGCACATTCGCAGGCCATCAAAGCTGGATTTTTAGGCGAGCCGCCGTTTATGCCAGCCGACAATATTGAGGTGTTGTATCCCGGCGTGGACACGGCGCGTTTTCATCCCGGCGTGGATGGCATTAAAGTGCGCTTTGAGGCAGTCATCGCGCAGGATGCGCCCGTCGTGGCGCTGATCGCGCGTTTTCAGGACGTGAAAGGGCATGATGTGTTTCAGGCAATGGCGAAACAGGTGGTGCTGCAAATCCCGGAAGCGCGGTTTATCGTGGCGGGTGAAAATACTCAGACGGACGCGGACAACAGTTATAAGCAGCACATTCTGGCAGCTGCACAGGAAAACTCGCTTTTACGGAAACGGCTGACGTATCTCGGTTTTCGGGCAGACGTGGAGCGGGTGATCGCAGCAGCGGATGTGGTGGTGTGCGCGTCGCATTTTGAGGGCTACGGCGTGGTCAATATCGAAGCGATGGCCTGTGGCAAGCCGGTGGTCAGCACTAATCAGGGCGGGCCAGCGGAAACTATCGTCGATGGGGAAACCGGTTATCTGGTGCCGCCGGGGGATGCGGTCGCGCTGGCCAGCCGTGTGATTGACCTGCTGCACGATGCGGATTTACGCGCGCGGATGGGCGCGGCTGGCCGAGAACGTGTGCTGGCGAAATTCTCGATGGAGTCGAACGGTGCACAGTTCACCCGCGCGGCGCAGCGGATTCTGGGGCTGGATTGAGCTTTACCCCCTCACCCCAACCCCTCTCCCCCGAATTCAATGGAGAGGGGCTATAAATGCCTCTTGTTAATTCCCTCCCTGAATTCGGGGAGGGTTAGGGAGGGGTTTTAAAAGTTCAGTGTCAGTTTACTTACAGCGCCTCAGCCAAGGTGTACTCGAAGGTATAGGAATGGTCACCCTCTACGTTATTGATCGACATGCTGCCTGACAATCCAACCAGTTCACCCGTGCCGGAGTCGGGCACCACAGTAAGGGTCAACGACAGCTCGCCACGGTTGGAAATGCCGTAATGCTGCAAGACAAAGCTGCCACTGCGTCCGTTGAGTGTGCCATCCACGCGCTCGATTGCCACATACCCCGCGGAGTCCGGCACGGCGGTGCTGTGTGCCAGCATTTGACCCTGGCTGACCGCTTCCAGATCGCCATGAAACTGCTTGTCGATCAGCAATCTGCCGATGTAGGCATTTTCGGAGGGCGTGTCCTGAGGTGTCATATTCACGTTAAAAGTGCCGCTTGCTGTCGTGGTCATAAGATCCCTGTCAACTGTGCTTCCAATAGATAGGTTCAGTATAGCAGGCCACCGTGGATTGTATTGTAAATACGCGCCAGCCTACAGCGGAATGCGCTGAAAAGACTCGTGCGCGAAGTGCTGAATGGTTGTATTGACCGATTGCAGATTCGTCAATATGGTCGGGCGGCAGGCGTTGAGAAAATGATTTTCCAGCGCCAGAAAGTCCGCACAGAGCTGCCGAAGCTGGTCGCGATCTGATGCGGCTTGTGGAATAGTGTAGCGCCAGTCGAGCTTGCAGGACTGATAAAGTTGTTTCAGGTAGCCGGTGTAATTATCCCCGATGTGCTGGGCATACAGGTCAAGCGCCTGAGATTTTGTGCCGGCCTGTAAACCGGTTTGCAGCGCCAGCAGCGTGGTGGCGATCATCGTCGCGCCGGTGACCAGAATGCGCAGCCCCGGCCCGAAATCATTGCCGCCCAGATACGAGCCGTAACGTTCATAACCGTAAAATTCGCCGTTGGAGTCGGGGTAATCCAGCGGGTAAGTGAGCGTTTCCGGTTGGCCGCGCAGCACATGCAGCGCCCGAAAAGCCAGGAACATACAGCGCTGAATATGCTCATCGAGTGGTTCTAACGGCATGTCGTTAAGCACATCCGTCCCATAGATGAGTTGCCCCGCTTTGTGGCTGGCTTTGGCTCCCTGCTGAAGGGTCGCCTCATCCAATGGCACACAATCTAACTGCACGGATGTCAACTGGCCGCAATACGCGGTGAGCTGGCGAAAGCGGGTTGTCACTGCCGAATCCACGCTGCCGCGAAAAATGGCGATCAGATCGAGGTCGCTATCAGCAGCGGCGGTCTGGTCGGTATAACTGCCCAGCAGATAATAGGCGCTGATCTGCTGCGGAAAGGCCAACTCATAAATGCCGATCAAGCCGGTCAGCAGGCGGTCTATATTTGGCTGATGCGTTGAAGTGAGCAGGGTCATGGGGGCGCGACCATCGCGTTAAGAACAGTAGATTGCAACACCTAAAGTCGCACCCAGGTTAGCGATCTGCTTCAGGATATCGGGCGAGAGGTCAAATCCGGTATACGAGAAGAGTCCGCAGTAAAATTCAAGGGTATGATCCTCACCCAATTTCAGGATGGGTTCTTGCACCGGTTCAAGAATCGATAATAAACCTTCCAGATGACCAGAAAAAGATCCCTCTTTTGATAATTTGGAATTTATCGACCACAATCCTTGTTTATAGGTTGAGCGGTTAGTATTACTGATATAGTCGCCATTTCGGTGGGCATGATCTGGGGTCAGGTTCAGAGCCTGGGTGACAAGATACGGATCTAAATCTGAACTTATTATTCTAAAACTGACCCGTGTTATTGGCTTATTTGAACGATCAGCTTCTTCCATTCAGACTTCACCTTTCAATGGTCCATTAGGGTATTTTCTATTGTACTTACGCCAGCAAATGCCTGAGATAGGTTTCGGGATTGTTCAGAAACTCGCGGGTGATGGTGACATGCTCCAGGTCATTATAATCCATTTGCTGGATGCGACCGTCATCAAAGCTGTAGATGGTCGCGCCGGGGTAGGCCAGGATAATCGGTGAATGGGTGGCGATGATAAACTGCGCCTTCTGCTCGATCATCAGCTTGAGCATGGTCAGCAGCGAGAGTTGGCGCATGGGCGAAAGTGGCGCTTCCGGCTCGTCCATCAGATACAAGCCTTCCGGCACAAAGCGCGACTGGAACAGCTTGAAATAACTCTCCCCGTGCGATTGGTTGTCCAGCCCTTCACCATATAAACCCTTGAGATCGTGTAATTCGCGGGCGTAGGCCATCCGTGCCAGTGCGCGAGTGTGAGCGCTCTTGTCCTTATAGTCTTCCTCGACCTGCGCCAGATCCTGTTTTAATTCGGCGCGGGTCTGGTCAACCCATTTGGCGAAACCAAAAAAATCCTCGGAGCGCATGAAGAAGCCTTTACGGCTGCGCTTTGACCATGACCATTTGAGATGATCGCTCAGTTGGCGCAGCGGTTCGAGCGTCGGGTCGGCATCCACGCCGCTGCTGCCAATCGTCGGCAGATGGGCGGCGCAGGCGATGGCTTCCAGCAGGGTCGATTTGCCGGAGCCATTTTCGCCCACGAAAAAAGTCACATCCGTTTTGAATTCCATGCCGCTGAAGGATCGAATCACCGGGACGTTAAACGGGAATTGATTGGGACGATGGTCGGTTTGCGGCAGCGCGATAGAGCGTAAATGGATCATGAGCAGACCTGTATAGTCGTCGGACAGGTTGGATGGTAGCAAATATGCGGCCTGTCTGTCCACAACAGCCTTCTCACGCTTGACGGATCTGGGAAAAGTTCTATAATCCATTCTGAATAGTCATTTTTGACTATTCAGTTCTGAATAAGCTGATCTGAGGATTACAGTTATGGAGCGTGAGTTGCTGCTGTTGGGGTTGTTGCGTCGTCAGGATATGCACGGCTACCAACTGCATGAATTTATCAATCGGGATCTGGCGTATTGTACCGACCTCAAAAAAGCGACGGCTTACAATCTGCTCAAAAAAATGGCGGACGAAGGCTGGGTGACGGAAACCGATGAGCACGAAGGCAACCGTCCGCCGCGCAAAGTCTATCAGATTACCCGGGAAGGCGAGGCGGTTTTTCAACGCCTGCTGCGTGAAAATCTCGCTAATCACACGACCATGCGTTTGCCAGATGGCATTGGTCTGGCGTTTATCGAGGCCATTCCTCCGCACGAAGCCGCTGACCTGCTCGAACAACGGCGAGCGGCGATCTCGCAGGAGTTCGAAACCCTCCAGCAGGCGCGGGAACACGGTCATTCTCAAGGCGGTTTGCGGCTGATTGTCGAACATCAGGAAATTCATCTGGCCGCAGAACTGACGTGGCTGACACAGGTTATTGCCCAACTTAAAGCGAATCAATAAGGTGACTTATGGCACAATCCACAACTTCCCCAAACTCTGAGGCAAACGCCGACGAAAAGCTCGACTTCAAGAAAATATTTCCGATTTTTATCATTGTGCTGATCGATCTGCTTGGGCTGACGATCATCGTCCCTTTGTTGCCGTTGTACAGCACGTCGCTGGGGGCAGACCCGTTTACCATCGGTTTGCTCGGTGCGACCTATCCGTTTATGCAGTTGGTCGGCGGGCCGATTCTCGGTAGCCTGTCCGACCGTTTTGGCCGCAAGCCGGTGCTGATTGTCAGCCAGATCGGCACGTTTATCGGCTTTCTGGTGCTGGGTTTCGCCAACACACTGCCGCTGCTCTTTCTGGCGCGGTTGATTGATGGTGTGTCCGGCGCGAATATCGTCGCGGCACAGGCGGCCATCGCCGACAGCACCACCGAAAAGACGCGGACGCAGGGCTTAGGTCTGCTGGGTGCGGCCTTCGGGCTGGGCTTTACGCTTGGCCCCGCGATTGCTGGCATTTCGCTGGCGCTCAGTGGCAATAATTATCAGGTTCCGGCCTTTATCGCGGCGGGGTTTTCACTGGCTTCCATCCTGCTGACGACCTTCTGGTTTAAGGAAACCCTGACCGATGAAATCCGCGTCAGCAATCGTGAAAACAATGAAGGTGGCTTTTTCAAGAATGTCACCCGCGCCCTCAGTATTCCGCTGGTGGCGGTTCTGCTGCTGCTAATGTTCAGCCAGCAACTGGTGTTTGCCGGTTATGAAAATCTGTTTGCGCTGTTCACGTTGAATCGACTCGGCCTGAATGCCGCCGGTAATGCGGTGATTTTTGTCTTTATCGGCATTTTGCTGGTGATTATTCAGGGACGTGCCATCGGGCCGCTCAGTCGGAAATATGGCGACCGTAAACTGATCTATGCCGGGTTGGCGTTTCTGGCAGTGGGGCTGATACTGACGGCGATCACACCCGCAACGGCGGTTCCGTGGTATTCGCAGGACGAATTGCTGAAGGAACTGGGTGACCGGTCTGGGTTGCAGTCGATTTCAGTCGCCATTCCCGATGGCAGCCAGACGGGCTGGATCGGCTTGTTGTGGATCATAGCGGCATCGATCCCCACGACAATCGGTGCGGCGATGTTGTCACCCAGTATCAACAGCCTGATCACCAAGCAGGTTTCGGCCAATCAGGTGGGCGGGACTCTGGGTGTGAGTTCGGCGCTGACCAGTGCCGCGAATGCCATCACGCCGATTTTGGGCGGCGGTCTTTTCCAGTGGTTAGGTTCCACCGCGCCATTTCTGATCGGCGGTCTTTTGCTGGGGGTGATGTTCGCGCTGGCGATCACGCGCATTCAACCGCAAACCCGCGAACCCGCTCAAAGCGTGGCTTAACCTCGACAGGGGCGAACCGGTGGGTTCGCCCGTTCTCCCCTCAAACATTTGCCGAAAATCCATTTTTGAAGGGCGGCGTTTGATAGTACAATCAAACCAGAGTCTAACCTTTTCCTGCCCA
>JBBSQD010000261.1:0-9215 GCA_038258185.1 Aggregatilineales bacterium
CGATGGAACTTCAGCAAGCATGGCTGGAGAAGGCCGCTGGTTTTAACGATAATGGTGTGATCCGGCTGGCTATGGAAAATGTGGACGGTGTCACGGTGGGGTGGGTAACCTTACACAGCCGCGATACGAAGAATGGGACGTGGGGTTTTGGTGTCGCGGTTTATCGTGATTACCGGGGACACGGTTATGCGGTTGATGCCGTGCGCATCCTGCTCACATATGGTTTTTGGGAGCAGCGCTATCAGAAATGCAATTCGGTGTGTTTACATACCAATGAAGCCTCTCTTCGGCTGCATGAGAAGTTAGGGTTTACCGAAGAAGGAAAAATCCGGCGCAATTGTTTCTTCGACGGGAAATACCATGATGATGTGTTGTTTGGCATGACTCGTGAGGAGTTCGATGAACTCATGAAAACGTAAAACCTGCGCAGGTGGCGTATGCCATCTGGCGGCCCTCATTAATGGCCTGATGCCACAAGCCGCCGAGGGCGTTACAATACCCTGCGTACCTGTGTTGAAATGTGACAGTGATGTTTCTGTCCAGAAAGCAGAGTGAACACTGATGAATCTGAATACGATATTGCTTCAAACCCATTCCGGCGTGCGCTGGCTGGTGGTGCTGGCGACAGTTATCGCGCTGGTGTGGATGCTGGTCGGCTTGCTTCAGCAGCGCAGTTATGACACGACGGCCAAGCGCATGATGCTGGTTTTCAGCGGCCTGATTACGCTGCAATGGGTGATCGGGATTGTGCTGTTTCTGGTTTCCGGCGGGTTCGATGTCGGTTACCGCTGGATTCACGCGGGGATTATGACCATCGCGGTGGCGGTTTCGCACATGCATCAGCGCTGGAAAAATGCGCCGGACTCGCTACGTTTCCGTAACAGCCTGCTGATTATCATTCTCGTGCTGGTTCTGGTGGCGATTGGCATTCAGGTCTTGCCGCAGGGTTGGGCGATGACCCGCGCAGGCTAAGGCGCTGCAAGAGGCTTGCTGAACATGACTGCCGACTATTTTAGTCGGCGGTTGCTTACTGGCGGGGAGAAAAGAACAAAAATATCACAGTTAGAATACAGGCGTTTGAAGGTCTTTAGCGAGCTTCTCTAACGAAAAGCGGTTTTCTATGTCGTAACCATATTCCATAGTCTCATAGATAACCTCATTAGCCCATTTTTCAAACACTAAAATCTCATCCATACTCAGTATTTGAAAAAAGCTTTTCCAGAGACGGATTGCATAGTTTAGTCTGATCTGAGTGTACAAGAAAACGCCTCCGCTCCGAGTCGCGAGTAAATAATTTTGCCAATCATCAACACTACTGTTTTGAATCATTCTGGGCAATTCAAACTCCAACATACGAATACTTTTTATTTGCAGCCTCAGTATTTCAACGTGCATGTGGTGTATTTTCTGGGTGTCAAGCGCAAGTGAGGGATGCATTGTAGAACCCATAGCCCAATCATAGACCATACTGCCCCATGCCCGTTCATTAACCCTGAATCGGAGTGTTTGCGCATAGATGGTTTGCTGAAGCCAATGACAGATAACTTCTTCGCAACCGATTTCGCGCAATCGTCTAAAGGCATTATCCCAGGCAGACAAAAATTTTGCCTCATCATAGTAGTTTGCTTCAACAGAAACACCCGGTAGTGATATGCCAATGCTGGGTAGAGCGGTTTCGAGAAATTCGCGACTAATGGTTTGGATCATGGGATGATAACTGTTTGGAAAATCCAGATCATCAACCAAAGAACTAAACACATCCAGACTTAACAGAATGAAAAAGCTAACACATTTCAATTTGTCATATTCTTGAAGATCGCAACCATCGTTCATCCTGTTCTTTTAAATCAACCTCACCATTTCCGCTTCGATAAAATCCGCGGCGGTTTGTAAGGTCGGCGCATCAAACGCCAGTTTCGCTCCGGCAGCGGCGTATAAATCGGGCAAAGTCGCGGTGCCACCCAGCGACAGCGCATGGAGATAATCGGCCACGGCCTGCGCCCGATCCTGCCATGACCGCTGCCAGATCTGCACCGCGGCCAACTGCGCCAGCCCATAATCGACATAATAAAACGGCACCTGATGGATATGCAGTTTCATGCGCCAGCCGTCTGCGAGAATGTTGTCCAGACCTGACCAATCCACGCCGCGCATAAACCGCCCCCACAAGCTGCGCCACTGAGCATCACAGGCGGCGGGATCAGTCGCGTCGGCATGGTGGGTATACACCCAATGCTGGAAGGCATCGACCACCGCCATATATGGCCAGAAACACACCAGCGTTTCCAGATGTTGCAGGCGGGCGCGGGTGGCATCCGCTTCGCTGTAGAATCCCGCTTCGGCCAGATAAGGTGCGCCGAGCAGTTCCAGCGTGTTCGAGGCGACTTCGTGAAATTCCGTTCCGATCTCCAACTGTTGATGCCAGGGCCAGTGCGCACACTGGAACACGTGGAAAGCGTGACCGCATTCGTGCAGCAGCGTCATCAAATCTTCGTGAGTGCCGACCACATTCATAAACACAAACGGCTGCTTCTGTACAAAAAATCCAGCACAGTACGCGCTGGGCATCTTGCCTTTGCGATTGTCGAGGTCGAGCATATTTCCGTGACGCATGGCTGCGAAATATTTCCCCAGGCGCGGATCAATCTGCTCGAAAATGTGCGCGACTCTGGATTGCAATTCAGCGCTGGTGGTAAAGGGTTGGAGCGCTGGCCTGCCCAGCGGATCAACTTCGGTATCCCAGGGGCGCAGCGCATCCAGGTTCATTTGCTGACGTTTACGCGCATAGATGCGTTCGGCCAGCGGGACGATGACCTGCTCAATCGCATCGTGAAAACGCAGGCAATCGTCGGGTGTGTAATCCAGCCGCAGCAATTGCCGCCAGCGGTAATCGCGATAATTGCTGAAACCGGCATTCGTCGCCAGTTGACCGCGCACCGCCATAAACTGCTGCCACAGCGCATCAATCGCGGTGCGGTCTGCGGCCTGTCGGTCAGCAGTTAAGCGCCAGGCTTTTTCGCGCAGGGTGCGGTCTGGATGTAATTGCTGCGGATATAACTCGACCAGTGTTTGCTCGCGTCCGTCCCAGTCGACAGTTTGCAGACTTTTGATACGGTCATAGTCTGCCGAAAGCACCTGTTCGCGGTTGAGCAGCGGCAGATTTTCCGCGCGGAATAAGTCGGCTTCCGTGCGCAGGTTGCGCAGCGGCACGGCAAAATGTGCAGGTTGCAGACCGCTATCCAGCAGTTTTTGTCTGAGCGGTTGGTCGGCAGCTTTGGCCGGGGTTTGTAAATCTTCGAGGAAAGCGTTAAAGCGCTGTTCGGCGGCTGTGTCGGTGGTGTCGAGAGTCGTATCCACCCACAAGCGCCAGTACGATTCGTCGAACAGTTTGCCTAAACGCGCCCAATCTGACAGCCATGAATCGAGCGTGTCTGGCTGGAGGTCACGCGTTTGCAAGTCGTGATAATACGGTTCCAGCCGTGACCAGTCCCATGTCAGCAGGTCATAGGCATTGGTGGGCAGTACGGCAAAATCGAGCATCAAGGGCAACCTGAAATGGGGCGATCAGAAAATCGCCCCGCTGATTACTGAACGACTTAATAACGGACTTGCAGCCGGAAACGGCGTATCCAGTAATTGCCTGCGCCACCTTCCGCCAGCCAGCCGACTATATCGGGCCGGGTGGTGATTTCGATTTTCCACCAGTTATAGCCATCGGCGCACACGGGGCCTTCGAGTATGGTGAAGGCCACGCCATCAATCAGCGTGACGACCAGATCACCGTCTAAAGTCGGCTGTGAGCGCAAATTGCGCGGTTCATTGCCGGTGCGATAATTAACATAGGCGCGCACTCCCGCCCCCAGACCACGCAGCGGCGGCGCACACACTTCGGCAAAGGGCACCGGTTCTTCCAGCCAGGGGACATCATTAGCGAAACCCTCGGCCACCCAACCACGTACGTTAATATTGCTGGTGGGGTTCACTGGCGCGATCACTTCCCACCAGTTATAGCCGTTCGCGCAGATCGGCCCGCCGACAATCGACAGACTCGTATTTGCCAGCGCAACGGTCAGCACGCGACCGCTCAAACCGGCATCGGCACGGACACGCAGTCCGCCGCTGACCACCGGCACTGTCTGACCAATCATCAGATTGATGGGGTCAGCGCAGATGGTCGCCGGGTCAGGCGGCACCGGGAAAATCAGATAGCGTCCGGTGGGGCTTTCCTTTTCGGCAATCCAGCCGGGGTTAAAATTGACCGGGCCGCGCACCCGCCACCAGTTGAGTCCGTCGGCACAGATAGGGCCTTCGGTCACACGGAAGGTGATGCTGCTGTCCAGGTATTCGACCACGCCACCGGAAAGTGTGGGCAGGTTGCGAATGTTAATACCGGGGCGCGTGTTCAGCAGCGCACCGGGGGCCAGTTCCAGCGGCACACCGCAGCCGATATCCTGCGCCTGTGCTGGAATAACCGTTATCAATAAACTCAATACAATCCATAAAAATGCAATGGGATAGCGTTTCAGCATAATCCACCTCTCGATGTCCACGTGTATTGTAACCCAGCCCACGTAATCGAGAAAATGGGTCATCAGGGGGAAAGTCAGCGCAGCAGCGTATTGAGCTTTTGTAAAACCTCATCTGTGACATGAGTCGGTAAGGTGACTATAAAAGCGACCTGACGCGCCTGCCAGTCCAGGCTCTTGACCTGATCGGCCAGGATAACCCCCGTCACATTCTGATTTTGCGGAATGCCCACTTCAAACGGGTAACCCTTAACCTGACTGGTAATCGGACAGCAGATCATCAATCCCACTTTTTGATTATAGGCTACTGGCGATAGCACTAAAGCTGGACGGCGACCGGCTTGCTCATGCCCTCCCTGTGGGGTAAAGGTCAGCCAGACGGCATCGCCACGTTCAGGAATATACGCCATTACCAGACCTCGTTGCCTATTGCAGCGCTGCTGTCGACCTCATCATGGCGGTTGGCATCGGTGATTTTAGCCAGCAGATCATCGAGAGAGTAGGTTGCTGGTTGCACAGGGGTAAGCAGCAGTTGCCCCTCGTGAATGGTCAGCTCAATCACGGTTTCAGCAGCCAAACCCACTTCATCGGCAAATGACTTGGGTATGCGTACGGCCAGACTATTGCCCCATTTTTGAATCTGAGCTTTCATAACATCTCCGCTGTATCTACAATGTATCTACAGTATAGCAACAAATGGGTGTCTGCAACATCTCAGCAACTCTAATGCACATATCACACTGGGCAGCGGATATGTTATAGTTAAGGACGTTTACTGACGGGTCGTTCCGCAGTTTCCCCATGCCGTTTTTGAAAAATCAGGAGTCACCGTGACAGAAGAATCATTTGAATTAGAACTGATCGCTATGGCGCACGGTGGCAGCGCACTGGGACGGCATGAGAAAAAAACCATTTTCGTGCCCTACACCATCCCCGGTGAACGCATCGTAGCGCAGATTACCGAAGATCGCGGACGCATCGCTTTTGCGGAAGGCACCCGTTTGATTGACGCATCGACGGATCGGGTATTTCCGGTCTGCAAGCACTTCGGCCCCGGCAAATGCAGCCGGTGTCAGTGGCAACACATTGATTATGCCGCGCAACTGCTGATCAAACAGGATGTGCTGTCTGACCAGTTATCACGCATCGGCGGTTTTGAGGATGTTGATGTTCAGCCGGTGATCCCCAGCCCGCAGGAATGGGGCTACAACTATCACATGACGATGAATGCCGGAGAAAATGGTGTCCCCGGTTTTCTCAGTACAGATGGTGAGCGCATTCTGGTGATTGATGAGTGTCATATTCTGCACCCGGAATTGTTCGCGCTGTACGAAGCGCTGGATTTACAGTTTGATGGCCTGCGCCGTTTGAAGCTCCAGATGGGCAGTGATGGTCACCCTATGCTGATTCTGACCATGAGTGACGACAATGCGCCGGAACTCGAAACCGATATGCCGACCAGTGTGAACATGATGCTGTCGGACAATGAACCGATTAATCTGATTGGCGAATCGCACTCGCGGTTTGAAGTTAACGAGCGGATGCTGCGCGTGACGGCTGGCAGTGAATTCCGCGCCAATATCTCGCAACTAGCGAATCTGGCTGATGTGGTGGTCGATGCGCTGGATCTGGTCGGCGGGGAAGCCGTGCTGGATCTGTATGGCGGCGTGGGCCTGTTCAGCGCGTTTATCGCGCAAAAAGCCGGATTAGTCACGCTGGTGGAAAGTTTCCCTCCGGCAGCCACCGATGCCGAAGACAATCTCAGCGAATTTGAACATGTCGGCATTATCGAAGGCACGGTTGAGGATGTCCTGCTGGAACTTGAAGACAGCTACGACGCGGCGGTGCTTGATCCACCGGCTGAAGGGCTGAGTACCACGGTGGTCGATCAGCTTGGCGAATTGCAGATTCCGCGGCTGGTGTATGTCAGCAGTGACCCGGCTACATTGTCACGGGATATGAAGCGCCTCGTCGGACACGGCTATCGACTGCTATCGGTTCAACCGATTGATCTCGCGCCGCAGACTTACTATATTGATGCCATCGCTGTGCTGGAATTTCCGCCCGCCTGATGAAATCCGGGAATACATAAACACGAATAAGTAACAGAAAGCAATCTGCATGCCTGTAGAAATCAACGTGTTGGCGGTCGAGCAGATCATCATCTTCTTCCTGCTGGTGATCGCCATCACTACCTGGATCGGCAACCGACTGCCGATCCCGTATACGGTCGGACTGGTCGTGGCCGGATTAATTCTGGCGGTGATTCCAGCGTTTGATGTGGAACTGCCCGAACTGACCAGCGAGTTGATTCTGGCGCTGTTTCTGCCGCCGATTCTGTTTCAGGCTGCTTATCAACTGCACACGCATGAACTCCGAACCAATTTTTCGCTGATCGCGCTGCTGGTGACGGTGGGTGTGCTGCTGACCACCGTGATTGTCGCGGTCATTATCGCTTTGCTTAATCCGGTGATGGGTCTGCTGCTGGCGGCGGTTTTCGGGGCGCTCATCAGTGCGATTGACCCGGTGGCGGTGATCGCGCTCTTCAACGAAAATTCTGTTTCAGCCCGTCTGGAAACGCTGATTGAGGGTGAAAGTCTGCTGAACGATGGCACGGCGATTGTCATTTTTGCGATTGTGCTGCAAGCGGCCCAAAGCAGCGGTGAGCTGAGTATCATCACCGGTCTGCTGGATTTCGTGCGGGTGGCTTTTGGCGGGGCGCTGGTTGGCGGCATCATCGGTTATCTGATGGCGCGTCTGCTCTACCATATTGATGATCCAATGGTTGAAATGATGCTGACCACCTGTCTGGTGTTCGGGTCTTATCTGGTGTCGGAACAGTTACATGTGAGTGGTGTGCTGGCAGTAGTCGCGGCGGGTTTGATGCATGGCTATACCGGCTTCGACAGCATGTCGCACCTGACGCAGCAGACCGTGAATACCGTCTGGGCGTATCTGGCGGCGGTTGCCAACGCGGCGATTTTTCTGCTGATCGGACTGTCCATTAATCTTCAGGATATTGTGTCGCATCTGCCGCTGACCGCGCTGGCGATTTTCGCCGTGCTGGTCTCGCGCATCGTGATCGTGTATGGGCTGATCCCGCTGCACACGCGCATTTTCGACCCGGATCGACCGTTGCCGCTGAGCTGGCAGCATATCATGTTCTGGGGTGGTCAACGCGGTGGGGTGAGTCTGGCGCTGGCGCTGAGTTTGCCGTTTAATCTGCCGCAGCGCGCATCGATTCTGGTAATGACCTTCGGCGTGGTGCTGTTCACGTCGCTGGTGCAGGCGACAAGTATGCCCTGGGTGATTCAGCGGCTTGGCCTGCGTAAAGATCAGTGGCAGGGCGATCAAAGCCCGCTGCCCCTCGAAGATTTGCAGTAAAAAACCTTTCCCACGCTTTGCTGCTCGGCGCGAAAAGTTATCTTTTCAGACTTTTCAGACTTTACTCCTATTCCTAACGGGCAGAATTCGCACTGTATAAATCCTCTTTTGTATTGACAAACTTCGATATGTAAGCTCAAAGAAAAACCGTCCAGCGAACGGTTTTGAAGTCAGGGTAAAGGTGAGCGTTCCGCCACAGGAATGGCATCCACCGAGATGAGGTTTTCGGTGTAATCCGGCGCGAAACTGCGCACCAGCATCCCACAGCACAGCGTGAGATATTCCTGATTCAGCGTGTAAAAACGCTGACGGCCTTGCTCGCGCACCAGAACGAGATGGGCATCTTCCAATAACTTGAGATGGTGACTGACGGTGGGCTGCTTGACACGGCCTTCCATTTTTTCCACTACATCATTGACGCTCAACCAGACACAACACAAGTGTGCCATAATTTCCTGGCGGTTCTCGTCGGCAAGTGCCTTGGCGAATTGTAACTGCTGTTTGATATCCATAATCTTATTGTATTGACATCAATCAATATGTCAATGGCTCACGCATTTATCTGCTGCTGAATCTCGTTTACTTTGGAGTCAACATCGTCAGTATGAACAGAAATTTCTTTTGTGATGTTAGTCAAAAGATAGCAGGATTGCATTCCAGTATCGACCAAAACAAAAAGCCCCTTACAGCCCTTCAGTATATGTAGTAAATGTTGATGCAGAACATTCGATTCAAGCAGGATTCTGTTTTGCGACGATGTAACAGCTGATAAGGTTATTTCGGCATAATTGTTTCCAGTTGACAGAATGACCTGAAAATTACCAATACCATATTTCCCCGTTGAATTTATCGGTTCAACCGGTTCATAGCGGGCGAGATATTCACCAATGACGGCGTCCTTAGAAAGCAGGAATGCGGTGGTATAGCTAATTTCGTTCACATCACCACTCAGTGAACGCTTTGTTTTATCTGGAACAGAAAACCCACTATGAGGAAGTGCTATTCTATCTCCATTGGGTAACCGAATCGTCATTCGTTTAGAAGTTGCTTGTTCTGAGAGAGCAGCGATCTTTTTGATTGCGCATTCTAATCGGTCTAATGGAAAATAAAGGTAAATGCTGGAACGAACGCCCAAGATAATTTTCCTGTTTTAAATTCTCTTATTATATCCTCGTGAGAATATCCTCAAGTGTATATTTATTTCATTATCCCTATAAACCAGCGACAAATTGGCCCATCTTTTGGCATGGGTGGCATGGTGTTATACTCACGTTATGAAAGCGATTCTATTGGAATAGAGATTAA
>JBBSQD010000262.1:0-9203 GCA_038258185.1 Aggregatilineales bacterium
CTCGAACAGGTCGTTCTGGCGCGTGTCGATGAAGATCGCTACACCGATGCCGAAACTTTAGCTGCCGACGAAGCGCTGATAGTCGGTGTCCAACCCGGTACCACCAACTACTTTGTCGCGGTTGATCTGGTCGGTGAAGATCGTTTGGTCGCTTATGACACCTTCCCCATTGCCGTACAGGCACTGATCGCGGGGGATGTCGATGCCGTGGTTATGGACGATGTCGCCGGTCAGGGTTATGTCGGTGTCAATGCTGATAAGGTTCAGATTGTCGGCGAATCCATCACCGCTGCTGAAGAACTCGGCTTCATTTTCCCCAAAGGTTCAGAACTGGTTGAGCCTTTCAATCTGGCACTCGCCAGCATGGCTGAAGACGGTACGCTCGAAACCATCAACAACAAATGGTTCATCGGCGAAACCACGGAAGCCGTAGAGCTGCCCGATCTTGAGGGTCAGACAATCACCGTAGCGGTCGAGAACGCCTACATTCCCTTCAACTTTGTCGATTCCGATACTGGTGAACCGATGGGCTGGGACTACGATGCGCTGGCAGAGATCTGCTCGCGCCTCAACTGCACCCCCGAATTTGTCGAAACCGCCTGGGACGGCATGATTCTAGCGGTCTCCAATGGCGAATATGACATGGCTGCGGATGGCATTACCATCAATGACGAACGCGCCGAAATTGTCGATTTCTCCGATGGTTACGTCACCCTCGAACAGGTCGTTCTGGCGCGTGTCGATGAAGATCGCTACACCGATGCCGAAACTTTAGCTGCCGACGAAGCGCTGATGGTCGGTGTCCAACCCGGTACCACCAACTATTTTGTCGCGGTTGATCTGGTGGGTGAAGATCGTTTAGTCGCTTATGACACCTTCCCCATTGCCGTACAGGCACTGATCGCGGGGGATGTCGATGCGGTAGTTATGGACGATGTCGCCGGCCAGGGTTATGTCGGTGTCAATGCTGATAAGGTTCAGATTATGGGCGAATCCATCACCGCCGCTGAAGAACTCGGTTTCATTTTCCCCAAAGGTTCGGAACTGGTTGAGCCTTTCAATCTGGCACTCGCCAGCATGGCTGAAGACGGTACGCTCGAAACCATCAACAACAAATGGTTCATCGGCGAGACCACGGAAGAATAAAACCCTTCAATCAGCATTTTCGAGGATGCACCATGTGCATCCTCGATTTATTTTATAAGTGAGCAATAATGGACATTCCCTCTCAAAACCAAACTGAAGACCCGCTGGAAGTCGTCATCGCGCAAACCAGAACGCGCATGAAGATTCAGCAGTTCATCTATCGCTTTCCGTGGTGGGCGTTCGCACTGGTTGTGATTGCCATCTGGATAGTCATCAGCATTTCTGGCAACGAAACCTACTACAACATCTTCCTGCAACTTCAGGATGGTATCGCCATGACGCTGCGTGTGGCATTCACTTCCTACGGGTTAGCGTTTATGATCGGCCTGATGATCGGCATCATTCGCTCCAACACACCGCGTGTGCGTTATGGCATTATTGGCCGCATTGGCAGTTTTATTCATTTGATTTTGTATAACGTCAGCACATTTTTTGTGATGGTGATGCGTGGGCTGCCGGTGCTGATCGTCCTGCTGATTTTTGCGTTTGTGGTCGTGCCTGCTCTGCGTGAGTTCCTCGCCATACAATACAACATTGAACTGCAATTTCGCGGTAGTTCGGTTGAGTCGGCTATTATCGCGTTGTCGTTTACATACGGTGCATTTCTGTCGGAGACTTTCCGTGCAGGCATTCAATCCATCGAAAAAGGCCAGGTGGAAGCGTCGCGGTCATTAGGCATGAATTACTTTCAAACCATGCGTTTTATCGTGCTGCCGCAGGCCGTTCGCCGTGTACTGCCCCCACTGGGTAACGACTTTATCGCGATGATCAAAGACTCTTCATTGGTGGCGATTTTAGGGGTGCGGGATATTACGCAAATCGCCAGAGTTTCCTCTGGCGCTTCGTTTCGATATCTGGAAACCTACCTGACCGTGGCCGTAATCTACTTGTTCATGACCATTATCGGATCGGTTATTGTGCGCTATGTCGAGAAACGTATATCGCTATCCAGCGAGCGTTAACTCGCTGCTGCATTCGGATTATCCAACTGTAACCAGTAAATATCCGGGCTGAACATCGTGTGCATAAACAGGCGCATATCGGGTGAAATGGCTAAACCGGCGATCGGTGATGCCAGCTCGGTATAGACGACAATCTCCACTTCAGCGTTGCTGCAACCGCCATCTTTACGGCACACTTCGGGATTTACACGCCCGACAACCCCACGTGTTCCCAGAGCATACGCAAAGTACAGATAACCATCATCGGCCAGAATAACGCCGGTTGTATTTTGCAGCCCGGATACCAGCACATTCGGGGTGACTTCAGGTGTTTCGCCATCTTCAGTCGCCAGCGCGTCGCTTTTCTCAAACCACTCGATTGCTCTGCGCGGACGGCCATAATTAGCAACATAGGCAAATTCCTCATCTACAGCCAGCCCGGTTGGCAGCCGTAAATCGCTCAGAATAGTGCGCGTATCGCCATCACGCGATACCGCCACGAGACTGTCGCCACGCTGGTTCGTCACCAGAAATTCTTCATCACTTAATGGCGCAATCCCCCACGGCCCTTCCAGATCAGAAGCAACCGACTGCGGTGATCCGGTTCCATCCACGAACAAAATGCGATTCGTTTCAAAATCCGGTATCCATAGTGCCAGTCTGTTATTTCCCGCATCTTCCGGATACATACTATGGGCATTGCGCACACCGTAAATGTACGTCCGGGTGGCAGCAGTCGTATCATCAATTTCATAGAGCGTATAATCACCGTTGCAGGCGGTATACAGCTTGCCGTTGTGCCAGGCGATCCCATTGGGACGCTGTACATTCCCGGTCAGAATAGACAGGTCGGCCTGTGTCCACGGCTGAGTTAAAGGTTGGGATGTGTTTGATTGTGCCTGTGTCCCACTTTCGCTGGTTGCGGTGGGGATCGTCACTGCGGCTGGGGTAGGTGTTTTGGTCGGAGCCTGAGTAGGCGTACCCGTTTCCTGTGCGTAAACAATCGAACCTGTATAAACCAATAAACCCAATACCAGCCCAAGACCTGCTTTAATGTTTATCTGCATTCTTACCTCAAAGCTATGCTAAAATTTGTTGGTTACTTTGGCCGGGGACAGAAATGAAAAATGTTGTACCCTGCCCTTCCCGGCTTTCCAGCCTGATCTTGCCGCGATGATTTTCGACAATCGTCTTGACAAGACTCAAGCCCAGGCCGGAACCGCTGACATGCTCAACACCTTTTTGACGCCCCCGGAAAAACCGCTCAAACACCTGATCGTGCAGTTCTAGCGGGATGCCAATACCGTTATCGGTCACTTCAAATACAATTTCGGTGTTCACCTGCTGCACATCAATCGTCACGGTTCCACCGTAAGGCGTGAATTTTATCGCATTTTCCACAAGGTTGATAAGTGCTCTCTCAAATTGCTCAGAATCGCCCTGAAAATGGGTCACAGCCTGATCAACCTTAGCGTTTAAGGTAATCCCTTTATCCTGTGCGATATGACTCAATTCACTGAGCATGTTATCGACAATCTGCCTCGGCTGGCATATGTCCAGGAAGCGCACCCCCATGCGGATACGTTCCAGATCAAGAATACCGCTGATAATACGGTGCATGCGTTCCAGTTGTTTTTCGATGACATCCATCGACTGGATAACCTCTGGGTTATCCGTATCCTGAAGATCATCGCGCAGCAGTTCAAGGTTAGCCATCGCCGCCTGTATGGGATTTTTCAGGTCATGGCTGGTCATACGCACCATTTCACTCTTGATACGATCAAGCTCTTTAAGCTGCGTCACATCATTAAGCACTGCCACCCAGCCAGACACTTGTGGTCGTTCCAGACTGGCGATATGGCACAGATAAGTTTTGCTGTTGAGCGAAATCTCATAAATAAAAGTGCGATGCAGGCGCAACCCGGTCAGCACTTCACGGAAATCTGTGGGGAGCGTGTTGGCAGGTAAAATGTCAGTAATGGGCTGATCTTTTTGCCGACCTTCTGGCAGCAAAGCGTCCGCTGCCGGGTTCGCAAAAATAATGCGAAACTGACGATCCACCGCAATGACTGGATTTTCGGTACTCGATAAGACCGTTTCAAGCTGACCATGAGCCGCTTCAACCTCTTGGGTCAAAGCCTGCTGATCGGCAAATAACTGGCTGTGTGCGATGGCTACTGCGGCTTGAGAGCCTAGTAACTCTAACAAGTGGACATCTTCGCGGCTGAATAGACGGCCCTGTTGCCCCGCAATCACCATCAGCGCACCAATCGCTTCACCACCATAAACCAGAGGTGTGCAAATTACGGAGCCGAAAGTTTCCCGCGCCAAAGGCAGATCATCCTGCCCTTTCCAGTCGCGCGGGTAATTCTCGATATGAATCGAACGATGATCCTGCACCACTTTACCAGCAATCCCCTGTCCCATCGGTAGTTTCAGGTGCATATACTGACGTGGCAGATTATAAACGGTCGCCAGATCCAGTTGTGTGGGGGTCTTGAGGAAAATCCCGGATGCGTCGGCATCTAACCACCCCACCGCCTGAATAGCAATCTGATCGAGCACAGTATCCAGGCTGATCTGGCTGGTGATCGCCAGACTGACTTTGTGCATGGCCTCAATCTGGACGATGCGTTCCGCCAGCGGCGTGATAATCTCACGCCGCAGAATCGCAAAACTGATGACCAGCGCCGCCAGGGAACTGATATTGATCGCTACCGATAAGGCTCTCAGTTCCGGGTTCAGCAAGCCAATCGCCTGACCCGTTACAAAACCCATAATGCCCAACACCAGCCCGGTGGAGCGGATTTTGCGACGATACGACCACGCCAGATAAAAAGTTGTCGTATCGAATACGAGATAAAAAATGGTCGACAAAGGTTGCGGACGGTAGGTAAATGTGCCCACATCAAATTGCTGATAAACCGGCACATTGGTCGACACCAGTATAAACTGATATCCTAACACCAGCGCCAGCCCTGTAAACGCTAACCAGCGAAAACGTCGTGTCTGTACGCCGACCAGCACCGCTGTCAGCGAATAGATGCCGATACCAGAACCGGTAAAACCCAGTTCAATCAGGCTGATAGCCAGCCGAATCACGGATGGACTGGCATTGACCAATGCGGTGGCTTGCAGTAAAAAAGCGCCGGTATTCCAGAACATCACCAGAATCAAAAACACCGCAAAAAACTGATTCAGCTCTTTGCGGGTGTCCTGCCATAAAGTAATGACTAAAAAGCTCAACGACAAAGCAATGGTTAAGCCATTAATCAGCAGCGTTATCGAGTTCACAAAGGACATACGCGATGTCGCCCGGTTAATCCAGCACGGGATTATTCAGCCTTAGCAATAGCTGGGGGCTGTTTTTCGAAGCGATACCCGACTCGATGCTCTGTCAGAATGTAAATTGGATTTGCCGCATCCGGCTCAATCTTGCGCCGTAGCTGGCTGATATAGACGCGTGGGTAGTAGATATCATCTACGTATTCATGTCCCCATACCTGCTCCAGCAAATCGTGCTGTGTCACTGGCCTCCCGGCATGTTCCAGCAAGACAGCGAGTAATTTGAATTCTGTGGGGGTCAGGTGAATTTTGCGGCTGTCCACGTGTACATGGCGGCGATGCAGGTCAACACTCAGATAGCCATCGTTATAACCCTGCTCGGTTTCACTGGTGGAAAGTTGCGCCCGTCGCAGCAACGCCTGGATACGTGCCACAAACTCGTTCAGGCGCACTGGTTTGATCAGATATTCATCCGCACCAGCATTAAGCCCCTGAACAATATCTTCTTCTGTGATGGCCTGCGCAGACAACATCATAATGGGCGTATCCGCCACTTCACGGATACGATCACAGACGGTCAGCCCATCCATCCCCCCGGGCATGATAATATCAAGAATCACAATATCCGGATGTTCTGCGTGAAATGCCCGCAAACCCTCCAGACCGTTTTCACACAACACCACCTCAAAGCCCTCACGCCGCAGCTTACGACCGAGTGCCTCACGAATTGATTGTTCGTCGTCCACAATAAGCACTTTCATAAAAAATAGTGTAGCATTAGGTTGTTTTGCCGACAAGTACCATAACGTGGAGTGAACGTTGGTTTAAAGACCAAAAACTATACTGAAGATTCGTTATAATCATTGTTATCATTTGATTTAAGAGGAAGGTTAAGGCTATGGTACGCCATATTGGGTCATACAGGCCCGTACTATTAGCAATATTATTGGTGCTGGTCACGATGCTCGTGGGTGCATGTAATTTAAGCAGTGCGCCAGAAGAGCAACTTGAGCTAACCAGTGTGCCAACGACAACACTACTGCCAACCCGTACTCAGGTTGGCGATTCAACATTTCCAACACCACGGACGGTGACGGCATTGCCGCAGGTACCGACTAACTCACCCGGGCAGTTACCCTCAACATCCGTGAGTTTCCCGCCGACTGTTTCGGCATTTCCGTCAAGCACTCCCCTGCCCGTCACCATTCTGATACTTTCCCCAGTACCCGGTAACGTGGTGGCAGGGAATGTTCAGGTCATTGGCGCGGCCAGTCATCCTCAATTTCTCCAGTTCTTTCTGGAATATGGCCCTGACCCGAACCCGGGTAATCTCTGGTATGCCACCAGCGGCGTATCGCAGCAACCTGTGATCAATGGCTTGCTCGGTTTCTGGAATACCACTGTGATTCCGGATGGCAATTACCAGTTGCGCCTGCGCGTGATTTTGCGCGATGGCACCAGTCTGGGCACGGTTGTGAATCAGATACGCGTCCAGAATCGTGTAGCCACCCCTGTGCCGACCAACACGACAGTTCCACGACCCATCGCGGCTTTTACGCAGGATCGTGTTTCTGGTCAGGCCCCTCTGGTTGTACGCTTCATCAATCGCTCCAGCGGTCAGATCTCAAGTTTTAGCTGGGACTTTGGCGATGGCGGTACCAGCCCTGAAGCCAACCCGATTTACACTTTCCGTTCCCCTGGAATCTACAACGTCCGGTTAACAGTACGCGGCCCCGGTGGCCGCGCAAATGTCAGCCGCGACATCACTGTGCAGAGCGGCACTCCGCCAGTAGCAGCCTTCACACAGGATAAAACCAGTGGCGTATCACCATTAGCAATTCAGTTTACAGACCGTTCTAGTGGTAACATCACATCACGCCTGTGGGACTTTGGCGATGGCACAACCAGTAGAGATCAGAATCCAAGCCACACGTTTAACACCGTGGGTACTTACAATATTATCCTGACGGTGGTCGGTACTGGAGGCTCATCTTCCGTTCGGCGGCAGATTACCGTTCAAAACCCGACTGTGCCCGAACCCATCGCGGCATTGGTTGCCCAACCAATCGAGGGTGATGCACCGCTGACCGTTCAGTTTGACGCGACCGATTCTTCCGGTCAAATCGAAAACTACAACTGGGACTTTGGCGATGGTGAAGTGGGCAATGGTGTTGTTGTGACCCACATCTACCAAGAACCCGGTGATTACGAAGCTGAGCTGATTGTTGTCGGCCCTGGTGGTCAAAGCCGCCGCACGGTCATGGTGAATGTCTCGCGCAAGCCAGATTCACCTGTTGCCGCGTTTACTGTAAATCCCGAATCCGGCGAAACACCGTTGACCGTACAATTTGATGCCAGCGGTTCTACGGGTCAGATTAACAGTTACAACTGGGACTTTGGCGATGGCGAAACGGGCACTGGTGCCACTACGAGTCATGTCTTCAACGACCCTGGCACTTACACAGTTAATCTGAGTGTCCAGGGGCCCGGTGGTGAAAACAGCGCTACGCTGGATGTCAGCGCTGTAGAGCCAGTCCAGCCGCCTGAGGCAGCGTTTGAGCCTTTACCGGCCAGTGGCACGGCACCCCTTGAGGTGCAGTTCACCAATCAATCATTGGGTGAAGAACTTGTCTTTACTTGGGACTTTGGTGACGGCAGCCCAACCAGTAATGAAAATGATCCCATTCACATCTACGAAGAACCGGGTGATTATACCGCCATACTCACAGCAACCGGCCCCGGTGGCACAGACACTGCCGAATTGCCCATCTCTGTGAGCCAGGAAGTGGTTATTGCACCGCCAACTGCCAGCTTCACCAGCAACCCAACCAACGGAACGGCACCGCTGTCAGTCGAATTCGCTGCAACGCAGTCGGATGATATCACCCGTTACCTGTGGAATTTTGACGATGGAAGTGCCGAAGTCGAAGGCCCGACTACTACTCACATCTTCAATACAGTCGGTAACTATGCAGTCACACTAACTGTTTTTGGCGCTGGTGGGCAAAACTCGGTACAAACGAATATCGTGGTTGAAGCCCCTGCTCCATCAGCACCGGACGCGATCTTTAATGCCAATCCGACCAGCGGTCAGGCACCGTTAACCGTTAATGTGGATGCGACTGGCTCGACTGGCGCGATTGATACTTACAACTGGGATTTTGGCGACGGTATCGGTACGGCGCAAGGCCCGACCGCCAGCTACGCCTATCCCAATGCCGGGGACTTCAATATCACCTTACGTGTGGTCGGCCCCGGTGGTGAAGATACCGCTCAGACACCGATCAGCGTGACCGCCCCTGCCCCATCGGCACCCGATGCCATCATCAATGCCAATCCGACCAGTGGTGAAGCACCATTGACGGTGAATGTGGATGCAACTGGTTCGACCGGACAAATCGACAGTTATAACTGGGACTTTGGCGACGGTATCGGTACGGCGCAAGGCCCAACCGCCAGCTACGCTTATCCGAATGCGGGTGATTTCACGATCACGCTACGGGTGGTCGGCCCTGGCGGTGAGGACACTGCTCAGACACCGATCAGCGTGACCGCCCCTGCGCCATCAGCACCGGACGCGATCTTTAATGCCAACCCGATCAGCGGCGAAGCACCGTTGACGGTGAATGTCGACGCGACTGGCTCGACTGGCGCGATTGATACTTACAACTGGGACTTCGGCGATGGTATCGGCACGGCGCAAGGCCCGACCGCCAGCTACGCCTATCCGAATGCGGGAGATTTCACGATCATCCTGCGGGTAGTCGGCCCCGGTGGTGAGGACACTGCTCAGACACCGATCAGCGTGACCGCCCCTGCGCCATCAGCACC
>JBBSQD010000263.1:0-9158 GCA_038258185.1 Aggregatilineales bacterium
ATTGGCAGTGGTCTGCACGCCGGTCAAACTGCCAGTCAGGGTGTAGAGATAGACCAGATAAAATCCCACAGGCAACAGCGCGGCCAACATGGTCAGCGCCGGCCACCAGCGGCGCGGCTGCTGAGCCGTCCGCGCCCACAGCAGCAGATAGACAAAACCCATCCCGACAAACGCCACGCCGATATAACGCGTGAGGCAGGCCAGCGCGATCAACAGTGCGGCGGCAAGCGCGGGCATCAGCGCGGCGGGCTGACCAAAGCGATACTTCGCCAGCAGCACCGTTGCCGCCAAAACCAGTGGCGCAAATAACGTTTCGGAATAAATTGAAGAAAACACCTGAGACGACACCGCCGGAAAGGTCAGCAGGGCAAAAGCAGCCAACAACCCCACCAGGCGCTTACCGGGCAGCAGAGTCAATGTCAGCGCGTAGGTGAGCAAAGCGGTGACCGCCAGCAGCAGAATGGATGAGAGTTGCCCCCATTGCAGCGGGTCAGCACCCAGCGCCAGAAACAGCGGATATAAAGGCGGCCATTGATTAATCCAGGTGATGGTTTGCGGGTCAAGGTTGCTGGTGATGGCGGCGCTGAGGCCGTGACCAGCCTGCACATTACGCGCATAGACCATGTACCAGGTGGAGTCCATAAAGTAATTTACCCCGTCGCGGGTCGCCAATGCGCCGACCAGCACGGCAAGTGCAAAAATAAAGATTACAGGCCAGAAATAAAATGTTAAAATCCGCTTGATCATGATCGCTTTTTCGCTTTGGGAAACATCATCTGTAGGGGCAGCATTCTAGCAGACAAATGCGATTTCATCAGCTACACGGCCACATTGGCGAGTGGTTTGTTTTGCCCCTCAATCCCCGGCCCTTTCTCCCACTGTGGGGAGAAAGGGAGAATTACGCGGTTCATAATGGGTCTTGAAAGTCACCTTGCCCCAGGTGGCTGCGCAGTGTCCCTGTGGGAGAGAGGGGACGCCACGCAGGGGATGAGAACTTGCCTAGCATCCGTGACTGGCAATCAAGGTAATAATATGAAACGAGAAACGGACATGATGATGAAAATTCTGATCGCGCCGGGGGCCTTCAAAAACAGCCTGAGCGCCGACCAGGTGGCACTGGCGATTGAACGCGGGTTACGCCGGTCAGGCATCAGGGCAGATTTATCACGGCTGCCGATTGCCGACGGGGGCAATGGCACGCTGGATGCTTTTCTGGCGCAAGGCGGTAAGCGCATCACCGTCACGGTGGATAACCCCAGCGGCCAACCGGTAGAGGCGGATTATGGCTTACTGGACGGCGGCAAAACTGCCGTGATTGAAATGGCGCTGGCTTCCGGGCTGGAACTCATCAGCGGCTGGCAATTGAATCCACTGGTGACCAGCACCTACGGCACCGGCCAGTTGATGCGGCATGCGCTGAATCAGGGTGTGGAGCGGATCATCATCGGCATGGGGGGCAGTGCTACCGTTGATGGTGGCGCGGGTTGTTTGCAGGCTTTGGGCGTGGGTTTGTACGATGCTTACGGGCAGGCGGTGCCACGAGGCGGCGGCAATCTCGACCAGATTTTCATCATTGACCCGCAGGGATTAGATCCGCGCTGGCAGAAAGTCGAAATCCTGATTGCAGCTGATGTGGATAATCCCGCATTGGGTGAGGATGGCGCGGCGGCGGTTTTCGGCCCGCAAAAAGGCGCAAATCCGCAACAGGTCGCCATACTGGAAAAAAATCTGCGGCACTTTTTTGCGCTGGTTCACAATCAGCTTGGCAAAGATGTGCGCAGCATCCCCGGTGGTGGTGCGGCGGGAGCGTTCAGCGCCGGGTTAATGGCGTTTTTCAATGCGCGGATTGAGTCCGGCATTGAGCTGATGCTGCAACACAGCGGCTTCAGCACGCAGTTACGGGGCGCGAGTCTGGTGATTACGGGTGAAGGTCGCATGGATGACCAGACCGTTCACGGCAAGGGGCCGGTGGGCGTGGCAAAAGTGGCGAAAGCCTATGGCGTGCCGACGGTGGCGCTGGTCGGCGGGTTGGCGGTGGATGATGCCATCCTTCATGCGGCGGGCATTCAGGCGGTGCTGCCGATTGTCACGGAACCGATGCCCCTGGACGATGCGCTGGCGAATGCCGATCAACTGGTGGAACGGGCGGCACTGCGGCTAGGGTATCTGCTGCAGATGCACATCAAAGCGTGAGTTCAGTCCGTGGCGGGAGTACGATAAAACGACCAGATCGTTAAGTCGGTATTGGGAACGCGAAAATCCTCCTGACAGACAAAGCCATAATGCTCGAACAGGTTGACATTCTCCGGAGTCATGGTTTCAGTGTAGATGCCGAAGCTTTCCTGATCGGCTTGCAGCAGGACGGGGCGTATCAGATGAGAGGCCAGCCCTTTCCCCTGCGATCCCGGCAGCACAGCGATGGTGTTGAGGTAATAATGCGGCACGGTCGCGTACTTTTTCTGCATTTTCTCGTACTGGGCGAAAATATTACGGGCACGGACAAACGACATAATCACCGGGCTGAAAAACTGCTTGAGGAAACCGGGGCCAACCAACTGAAAAAATTCAGCTTTCTGGTCGGGATAGCTCCACACGGCCAGCCCTTCCAGCGGATCGCCCACGCCAAATGTCTGGCGGTTGCTCAGCCACATATTGAAAAACACCCGATAGAAACGTGGAAGTGTCTCCTGGCGTTTGTCCGCGTCCGGCACCAGATAGACCCACAGCGGATCATTCAGAAAGGCGGCGGTCATCATTTCGGTGACTTGTCGCAGGTGGTTCAGGGACAATAAACGCGCAGATTGATCAGTCATATCCATAGCATGTGATTCCGATGACTTCGGTATATTCAGATTAAACCCCATTGGCGGCGGCACGGCAAGCGTGGTGCGTCAGGGTTTGCGGTAGACAGAAGTCATACAGATGGCTTTACACCAAAGATTGCGGATCAAAAGCGTCGCGCAGGCCATCACCCAGAAATGATACTGTCAGCACAATCAGCATCAATATCAGGCTGGGCAGGAACACCTGAAGCGGGTTGGATTCCAGATAGGGCATGGCTTCAGTAATCATCTTGCCAATGCTGGGATTGGGCGGCTGCATCCCCAGACCAAGCAGGCTTAGGACGGCTTCGTTCACCACCACCCCGGCCACGTTGAGCGTACTGCTGATGACCACCAGACCCAACAGTTGCGGCAGGATGTGATAGACGATAATCCAGATGTTGCCTGTCCCCAGCGAACGTGCTGCTAACACATAATCCTGTTCACGAATGACGAGCGTCTGGCTGCGAACGTAACGCGCCATCAGCGGCCATGACACCAGACTCAATGCACCGGAAACCAGTAACAAGCGGCCAATATCGCCAAAACGCTCGGTGACTGCCGGGCCGAAAATCGCGGCGACAAGAATTGCCAGCAACAGCCCCGGAAAGGCAAACAGCAGATCGGCAAGGCGCGACACAAAGACATCAATTGCACCGCCAAAATATCCAGCCAATAATCCCAGCGGCACACCCACCAGAATATCAATCAGCTCGACATAGAACGCCACCAGCAGCGACACACGCAGACCCAGCATCAGGCGGGCGAGCGTATCCCGACCCAAGTTATCCGTCCCAAACAGATGCTCAGGCGTCGGTAAAGCATTGATCGCGGCGTAGTCCAGTTTGGTGGCGCTCTGTTCGTAGACTACCGGACCTAATACAGCAATGCCGATCAGCGCCAGCAGGCCGAATAAACTGACGAGGGCAATTCTGTTGGTTGCTAATCTCGACCAGAAATTACGGTGGGCACTTTTTTCGTCGTTGAGGTGAATAGCTGTCGTCATATCGTTTAATTCTGAATGCTGACGCGCGGGTCAAGCAGCGTGTAGGCGATATCTGTGACCAGATTCATCACCACAACCGCGACGGCCAGAATCACCGTGGTGCCCTGAATGACGGGATAATCACGCTGGCCGATGGCCTCCACCGCTAAAAAGCCGATTCCGGGAATCGAGAACAGGCTTTCCACCACAAATGCGCCGGTCACCAGAAAGGCCACCGACGGGCCAACGATGGTGATCACCGGTAAAATGGCGTTACGGAACATATGTGTAAAACGGATGCGGGATTCGGTCAGGCCTTTGGCGTAGGCGGTGCGGACATAATCCTGATGAGAGACTTCAAGCACACTGGAACGCGTGAGGCGGGCAATATAGCCCATACTGGCCGCTGACAGGACAATCACCGGCATCACCCAATGCTCGATTCGACCCCAACCCGCCGCCGGGAGGGCCGGTCCACCGGCCAGAAACACCTGATAATTGAACCATTGAAAAATCGGGATCAGCACAAAACTGGGGATGGCATAGATCGCCAGCATGATTGCCATGCTGAAACGGTCAAAAAACGAGTTCTGACTCAAAGCAGCCGCGATGCCTACAGGGATACCAATCGACAGGCTCAGAACTAACGCCATAAAACCCAACTGGATAGAGACGGCGACGCCCTGCCGGATAATATCCCACACCGGACGCTCCGCGAAACGATAGGAAAGCCCCAGATCACCCTGTGTCAGGCCGGTGACGTAATCCAGATACTGATCATACCAGGGTTCATTGAGGCCGTAAATCTCACGCAGGCGCTCGTAAATTTCCGGGTCGCGCTGGCTGCCCATTAACGACAGGATGGGATCACCGGGCGCGAAATAGCCCACGATAAAGGTCACGAAGGTGATACTCAGCACAACAAACGGCAGCGCAATGAGACGGCGAATAATGAGTTGAAACATATTTGAGATCAGGGAGTCGCTGGGCGGATTGTTAAGTCAATCCGCCCAGACAGACTATTTACTCAGCGGGGCAGCCGCGGAGTTGTGAGAAATCCGGCACGATATAGGCTGAGAACAGACCAGCGACCTCGACACCTTCGACACAATCACGCACGAGGACGTTGACTTTGCCGTTAAACAGCGGCAGCCAGCCAACTTCGGTTACAGCGATCTGTTCCGCCTGATTATATAACTCGGAACGTTTTGCGAAGTCATCCACAATCACGTCGGCTTCGTCCACCAGACTATCAAATTCTGCATTGGAGTAATGCCCGTTATTGTTACCGACATCCGAGCGCAGCACTTCGGACAGGAAGTATTGCGGGTCAGGGTAAATGGTTCCCCACACGCTGAAGAAAACCGACAGGCCATTGGCCGGGTCAAGATAAGTATCATTCAGGCGCGAGCTGAACGTGGACAGTTCGAGCGGTTCCAGCGCGACTGATACGCCCAGGTTTTCTTCCCACATGGACTGAATAACGGTCACAATACGCTCGTTATCGCCCTCGACACCGTAGGTCAGGGTGATGTCCAGTTCGGCAGGCTCCACACCAGCTTCTTGCAACAGGGCCAGCGCGGCTTCCGGGTCAAACGTCAGACCTTCGATGGGTGCATCAGCACCGGGCATCGTCGGCGGCAGAATACGATCTGTTGCCAGCACGGTGCCTTCTAAAACGATATTCGCCAGTGTTTCCTTATCGATGGCTTTAGCCAATGCCTGGCGCACCAGCACGTTATCAAACGGCGCGATTTCAGTATTGAACGCGATATAGCGGACGTTGATATTCGGCTCAGAGACGAAATCCGGTGAATCGGCCACTTCGGCTACACGGGCAGAGGGGATGGGATTTTGCGACCCACCCATAATATCGAGTGCGCCGGTACGGAAAAGCTGGAAGGCGGTTTCGCTGTCCTGATTAAAAATCAGATTAATCTGCTCGATCTGGGAAGCGGGTTGCCAGTAATTTTCATTGGGCACCAGTACCAGACTCTGACCGCGATTCCATTCACTCACGCCAAATGCGCCGCTGGTCACCGGGGCCTGATCCCATTCAGGGTTAGCTTCAGCGGCGGCCTGTGAGATCACTTTTGCGGGGCCAAAGGTTAACTGGCTGAGGAAAAAGGCCGAGGGTAACTTGATGGTAATCTCGACGGTTTTGTCATCAATGGCTGTTACGCCAGACAATGTCTCGGTTTCCCCGGCGACCAGTTCGTCCGAACCGGCGATATTGGACAACAGATAAGGGCCTGTCCACGCGCCTGTGCTGGGGGATAAAGCGTGAGTCAGCGAATAGACGACATCGCCAGCGGTGATAGGTGTGCCATCGGAGAAGGCAATGCCATCCTTGAGGGTGAAGGTATAAGTCAGGCCATCATCCGACACTGTCCAGCTTTCGGCCAGATCGGGCGCGACGAGCAAGTCAGCATCCAGTTGGGTCAGGCCAGCATACATTAAACTGATTACGGTAAAGCCCTGAGAATCACTTGCCTTAGCAGGGTCAAGCGAGACGACATCAGTAATGCCTTCGATTGACCAGTCAATGGTAGTAAGGGCATCCTGCGCTATTGTGGGCGCGACGGAAACCATTATCAATAGCAGCAAAGATAAGGTAAGTCGACGTATCATTGGTTATCCTTTAGAATTAAGTCTTTTGTTATTATAAATTGTACTGGAACCCACGTAAGGGAGCAAAAATTGAAAGAGTTTTCTTTTCATATTCGTGATTTACAATTTCATCTGGGCGTATGGAGTCAGGAAAAAGAACAGAGTGTCATGCTGCTGCACGGTCTGGCCTCCACTCTGCGCATGTTTGATCTGATCGCGCCACCCCTGGCCGATGACTATGCTGTCTATATGCTGGATCAACGCGGTCATGGGCAATCCGCAAAGCCAGATGCGGGTTATGATTTCGAATCGATTGCCGCTGATCTGGATGCTGTGCTGGACATGCTGGGGCTTGAGCAGGTTAATCTGGTGGGGCATTCATGGGGCGCGTATACCACATTATATTATGCGGCCACCCGGCCAGAGCGCGTGCGCAAAGCGGTGCTGGTTGATGGCGGGCTGGCAAAATTTTCAGATCGCTTCCCAACATGGGAAGAAGCGGAAATCGCCATGTCCCCGCCGGAGTATCACCAGCGCTCACTCAGTGATATCGAGCGTATGATTCAAGAGGATTGGCTGGGGACGGCTTTCCGGCCAGAGCTGGCACCACTGGCGCTCTCGATTTTTGACACGGATGATCCGAGTGATGTCAAACCGCATCTGAACCGGCGTAATCACATGCAGATTGCACGGGCGATCTGGAAATTTGATCCGTCAGAATATTACGCGCGCGTCAGCGCCCCTGTCCTGATTATCAACGCCGCCAGCAATGACCCCGATACCCGCACCCAGCAGGAACGTTATACCCAGCAAGCCGTGGAACACTTAGCGCAGGCGCAGGTGCAATGGATGGAAGACACCATTCACGATATTCCGTGGCATCGTCCGGCTGAGTTGGCCGCCGCGATCAGCACGTTTCTGGGCGAAAGTTAGATCCAGTGCGGAGAGACGCACGGTTTGTACCCCTCTCCGCATGACACGATTTGTTACGCTTCAGCAACTTCGACTATCGGCAGCTGCTTTTCGCGGTTGCCAACACGATTAAGCAGCCACAGCACCGGAGACAACAGCGCGGCGCTGCCGAAGAAGGCCGCCCGCAGCGACAACTGCCCCAGCGCACCCAACGGTGGGCCACCGGCAATCTGGCCGATGGCATCCGTCTGGCTTTGGACAGACAGCACCGTTGCACGGACATTGGAGTCGATCTGCTCGTTGGACCAGGTGCCGAAGATCGGGCCGGACAAACCGCGCATCGTCGTAAACACGAAGTAGGCAAAAATGGCGACGATAAACGTTTGCGACAAACCATAGACGATCAGACCACCGACCATCACCGCGACAATGGTGAACAAAGCGCGGCGCATAGCGGCGACATTGTTCATATCCAGACGGCGGCGCAGCACTTCGGAAGCACCCAGACCGATGACAATCCCGATAATCTCGAACAAGCCAAACCAGGCCACCGGTTGCAGATTGGCAAAAGTCGGCAGACCAATCGATTCCAACAGGTGAAACTGCCACAGCCGATCCCAGGCTTCGCTGTACAGGCCGATAAACAGGCCAATACCGAGAATGCTCATCAGGGTTGGGCGGCGGCGGATAACCTGCAAACCTTCGCTGAAAGTGTCGAACATCTTCTGGAAGGTCGAGCGTTCTGGCCGCGGGGTGGGTGTAAAACCGGTTTCCGGCATCCACACCACGAGTACCAGCGCCACCAGCAAGTGGAAAAATGCGCCCAGCAGAATCGGCCAGTGGAGCGCGATGCTGCCCATCAGCACACTCACGCCAATGCCCAGCAGACGGGCGGCATTCCCGGCCTGACCGCCGCGGATGAAGGCATTTCCAGCCCGTTCCTGACCGATCTCATCGACCAGCCACGCCTCATAGGCCCCACTGCCGAAGGTATAGCCAAATCCCCAGATCACCTGCCCCAGCAGCAACGCCCCAAAAGCTGGCACCAACCCCATCAGCAGATAGGCAGCGGCGGTCAGAAAAGCGCCGATCAGCACCGACAGGCGGCGACTGTAGACATCGGCCACGATGCCGGTCGGAATTTCAAAGATAAAGATTGTGGCTTCCATCGTGGTGCCGATCATGACCAGCTCGAACGGGGTCAGACCCACGACATTAATCTGATAGAGCATCATGGCCGTCCAGATGACACTATCGGCAAAACTGCCCAGCGCGGAACGCAGCAGGTGCAGTTTATAAGCATCCATTTTAAGCATATTTCATCCCCCAATTGCAAACAGCCAGAGTTTTATACGTGATGCGACAGGCATCCATATTCGCTTGTTTTCCTCATTCGGTTTTTAGTGTCTATCCGTAATTCATCTGGTACGGACACGGCATGCCGTGTCCCTGCACTAAATTCTATTTTTGGATAGGTTTTTAGATGTAAACTGACCAGGCGCACCACACACGAGCTCACTCCCTGCTCCGTTCACGGTCTGCAAACAGACGTGATTCGAGACAGTCAGGTAGTCGATGTTTGGTTATGCGCTAAAAACGGCGGTGATTAAGCAGCCATCCCGAGCAAGTGACGGGTGGCGCATACAAGCAGAGGCTGAGAGGGGAAAATTAAAGCAAAAAGCGAAAGAAACAGCTAACCCGTCAGACGTGCTTTACACCTACGATAATCTGCATTTTGAGGGTGAAGACTGACATCTGTATGATCTCCTTTTCTGAATAATGACATTCGGTATATTATAGTGAGATTTTTTATTAAAAAGCAAGCAACG
>JBBSQD010000264.1:0-9152 GCA_038258185.1 Aggregatilineales bacterium
ACTCAGCGCCCTGGTTCTCGTTTGCGCGGTCGGGGTGCAACCCATCGCGGCAGCCACCGGTAGTCGGATCATAAACGGTCAGATTGAGATCATTCCGCCCCAGAAACCACTCAAAAGCCCGTTGCGCCTCGGTGTACCAGTGTTTGTCACCGGTCATTCGATAGGCTTCGAGGCAGGCAGAAATCATCGTCTGTGCCTCTACGGGTTGTTGATCAAATCGCGCTTTTTCACCGCCCCACTGATAAAAGCCATTGGAGCCAATCGGTGCGAAATGCCCGGCAGGGGTATCGGCGACCTGGATATCTGCTAACCATTTCAGGGATTCTAATCCAGCCTCACTCATCTCGTGATTGGGTATCCACTGACCACACATCAGCATCGCTCGGGGTAGGACTGCATTGCAATAAGCCAGCTCATTTTCAAACCAGTGCCATCCATCCTTGCGATTCGCCTGATACAAGGTGAGCAGGCGCCCTGCCAATTCGTCGCGAATCTGACTGATCAGGCGGTCACCGTCGAATCGGCGTAAATATTCGTGAATGCCAATTAATGTAAAAGCCCATGAGCGTGGGCTGGTGGTTTCAAGGATGGTGGGTAACGCCTGTTCAAATAACCAGCTCGCCATGCTGATCATATCTGGTGTGTTGGAGCGACCAATGACCGTGCCCAATGCCCATAGCGTGCGGCCATGACTGTCCTCGGAGCCACTTTCTTCCAGCCAATGACGCTGATAACTCATGAAATTGCGAAAGCGACCGGTCTGGTTATTAAAGGCATAGGCGATAAACGCCAGATAACGGTTGGACAGGGTTAATGACTGCCCATTGCCTAACTCTAATTCCGCGAGATAGGTACTGACAATCAAAGCGCGCGCATTGTCGTCGATACAATAACCCTCATTATAATTGGGGACTGTGAATCTGGCGTGTTGTAATATGCCCGTATCATCCGTCATATGAAGCAAATGATCGAGCTTGAGGGGCGGTAATTCGCTGGGACGTTGATCCAGGGACTTGACTACCAGGCTGGACACTGATGAATGTTGCCGTTTTCCGCGAGCGCGTTCAAAACTCTCCATATAGCGTCGGGCCACTTCTGGCCAGATCATCTGGCGGCCAAACATATAGGCACGTTTACGCATCGCGTCACGCTTCGCTTCGTTATCCAGCATATCAATGACTGCCTCAGCAAGTTTTTCCGAATTATGAAAGGGGATCAGCATCCCCCGTTCATCAGCAAGCACTTCTTCAGCATACCAGTAAGGTGTCGAGATTACCGCTTTGCCTGCACCTAACGTATAGGCCAGTGTGCCAGAAGTAATCTGGGCGGCATTCAGGTAGGGCGTGAGGTAAATATCCGCCGCGCTGATGAATTGATTGAGTTCTTCCAGCGTCACGAAACGATTGTAAAAAATCACATGGCTTTCGACCCCTTTGTCACGGGCGAGGCGCTGGAGTGACAGACGATAGGTTTCGCCTTCGCTGCGTATGACGTGGGGATGCGTTGCGCCGAGGACGAGATAGACCACCTCAGGATGTTGGGCCACGATGGCGGGCAGGGCGCTAATCACATCTTCAATGCCCTTACTGCTGGATAACAATCCAAAGCTGAGTAAGACCATTTTACCCTCGACCCCAAACAGATCTTTATGAAAACTGGAGTCGGTAAAGGGCACATCCGGGATGCCGTGCGGAATGAAATCAATTTTCTCCGCCGGAACCCCATAGATTTGTTCAAGAAATTCGATGCCACGCTCACTCATGACCACTACGCGATCAGACAGCGCGGTAACTTCTTGCAGTACCGTCAGTTGATTGGCGTCGGGATGTTCCAGAATGGTGTGCAGGGTGGTGACAATCGGCATGTGCAGTTCGCGCAAAAGGGCCATGATATGACTGCCTGCCGGGCCACCATAAATCCCGTACTCATGTTGCAGGCAGACGAGATCCACATTATTGATATTGAGAAAGTCTGCCGCGCGCCGGTAGGAAGCGATGTCTTTCTCTGCAAGCTCAAAGCGCACACGCGATGGATAGGCATAACCCTCAGCAATGTCGTTGACCGGCAAAGCGATGCACGTTGTATCGCTGTATTCAGTCGCAATAGCTTCACACAGATCGGTTGTAAAGGTGGCAATGCCACATTGCCGGGGTAGATGATTTCCAATAAAGCCGATCCGTTTCATTGGCGACTGTACGATGTTAATATCAGGCATACTCTAAATTCCCACTTTCATGACGCCAATTCTGAAATGTTGCCTGTTTATTCCAGACTGGGGATGGATCAGGTTTATTGGGTTTCGGGGCGTTTATTGCCCACTCAGTGGTTAAACCGAAATTGACAAGGTGTTTCACGATGGCCGCCCAGCAATCGCTATCGAGAGGTTTGGGGACACACAAAATATCGACCAAGTCATCTTCAAGGCAGGTCTCTTCACCGTCAAAAGCAGTTAAAATCACAAGCGGGATGCGCGCCATAAGCGCATTATGCTGAATTTGCTTTAGCAGGTTATCTTTATTCTGCCAAAGCATTCGAATGCTGATAAGGATAATGTCAGGCAGGTCGATAGCCTGACTATTAAGCAAGCCCAGAGCGGCCACACCATCTTTAACAACGCTCAAGTGGTTCGGAACATTATATTCTTTAAGGTATTCCTGGCTGAGCCGAACATCACCTGGGTTATCCTCAACCATCAACATCTCGATTAACTTATTCATGGAATTGGTTCCTTCAATAAATAGCTTCGACACTGTTTATCAGAATATAAGAACCTGTGTGTTTTGCCTGCATTCAGATTATCACACAGGCACACAATAATATAAGGCTGACTATCTGAACTGAAAGCAGGCACTCTCAGGCAACTGCCGGTGCTTTGTCGGCAACCAGCGCTTCGATAGTGAGAATCATCGCCGCAATGGACGCTGCACTCTCAACCGCGCTGCGTGTGACCTTGGCCGGGTCGGGCACACCAGCCGCAATCATATCGACATATTCCCCGGTCATGACGTTGTAGCCAATGCGTGGATTCTTCTGGTCTTTCTGTGCGCGGCGTACATTGGCGATAATCACAGCCCCTTCAAGACCCGCATTTTCAACCAGACGGCGCATGGGAACTTCCAGCGCACGACGCACAATATTGACCCCGGTATTGATGTCTGCATCGTCGAATCTGAGATCAGCCAGCGCCGCTACTGCATTGATGAGTGTGACCCCACCGCCCGGTACAATCCCATCCGCAATTGCTGCGCGAGTGGCATTCAGCGCATCCTCGACACGATGCTTCTTTTCCTTAAGCTCGGTTTCAGTTGCGGCGCCCACTTTGATAATAGCGATGCCACCACTGAGTTTTGCCAGACGTTCCTGGAGTTTTTCGCGGTCGTAATCGCTGGTACTGGCGTCAATTTCACGTTGGATGGACTGAATGTGGCCGCTGATGGCAGTTGATTCTCCCGCACCATCAATGATTGTTGTAAGCTCTTTGGTGGCGATCACCTTACCCGCGTGCCCAAGGTCCTCAAGCGTTGTCGTTTCCAGTTTGCGCCCGACTTCTGCGCTAATCACCGTTGCGCCTGTCAGAACAGCAAGATCGTTCAGCATGGCCTTACGCCGGTCACCAAACCCGGGTGCTTTTACAGCCAGCAGCTTCACGCTGCCGCGCAGCATATTCAGGACGAGCATGGCCAGTGCCTGACTGTCGACATCTTCAGCGATGATCAGCATCTCGCGCTTACCGGCCTGGATCAGTTTCTCCAAAAGTGGCACGAGATCCTGTGCCAGACTGATTTTCTTGTCGTAAATGAGAATATACGGCTCGTCGAGTACGGTTTCCATCGTTTCATAATTCGTGACGAAGTAGGGACTGATGTAGCCACGATCAAACTGCATGCCCTCAACATATTCAGTCTCGAAATCCATGCTGTTGCTGTCTTCAACCGTGATGACGCCGTCCTTGCCCACTTTATCCATTATCGTAGCAATCAGTTCGCCAATTTCCTTATCCTGAGCAGAGACACTGGCAACCTGTGCAATGGTAGCGCTGGTATTGACGGGGGTAGCCTGTTCCAGAATGTGATCGGAAACACATTCCACCGCCGCCAGAATACCCTTCTTCAACAGCATGGCGTTGGCACCTGCCGCCAGATTTCGCATGCCTTCGTGAACCATCGCCTGCGCCAGAATCGTCGCGGTGGTCGTGCCATCTCCAGCGATGTCATTGGTGCGGCTGGCGGCCTCTTTCAAAAGTTGTGCGCCCATATTCTGGAATGAATTGGGCAATGCAATATCGTTGGCTACGGTGACACCATCGTGGGTAACGGTTGGAATCCCGTACTGATTATCAATGGCGACGTTGCGCCCCTTTGGCCCCAGTGTGATGGCAACCGCGTCGGCAACTTTATCGATACCGCGCAGTAATTGCTGGCGAGCGTCATTTTCATAAACGATTTGTTTTGGCATTTTGTTTTTCTTCATATAATGGCAAGTTGATGGCTGGCTGGATAAGATCATTCACTTTAGTGATCAAGTCCTGTCTGCCGAAAGGTTTGGTTAAGCGTCCGCTGACCTTATGCGCCTCTGCCTGCGGAATTTGATCCGAATGGGCACTGACAATCAGGACAGGGGGATGATGCAGTGGGTTTTGCAGGTGCGAGAGAAACTCAAAACCATTCATGTGCGGCATATAAATGTCTAAGGTTATGATGTCGAATGGATTTGGAAAAATTTCGAGAATATCAAGCGCTGCGCGACCACCCGCTGCCTCACAGATGGCATGACCTGCTGATTCAAGCAGCGTCCGAAGCACAGAGCGAATGCTCGCTTCGTCGTCAATAATTAATATATTGGCCATATCACCTGAGTTCCTTCTATAATCTGGTTCGGATTCAAACTGGTGGCCGAGAGGGCTAAATTAACCCTGTTTCGACCTCTCACAATCCAGGCGTCCTTTAACTTCTATCCCGCACTAAGTGGTTTTATCCGCGCGGTTGTCGCCAAATGCCTGCGGTCCATAACTCTGCTCATCAGCCACAGCGGCAGTTGTTACGGGCACTTCTTCGGTGGGTGCATCTGATGGATTTGTGATCGTCACAGCACACCGCCAACATCAAAAGTGAGATTGGTTCCGCTATAGGAGGTCGGAAGCAGCGAAGTCGCTGCCCAGACGATAGCCCCAAATATGATCACGAATGCAAATACAACTTTCAATAATTTCCAATTAAGATTCACCTGTGTTTACCTTATTCAAGTTGTCACAGCTTTAGTAAACCTGCGCTGTGAGAAATACAGTTTTTATCTGGTGAGAAGAAAATCGTGTCTTGCTGAGGCTTTGCTTGATGAGCGAGAGATGCCTGAATATTGCTTAGACCGTAACAAAAATTCAACGGGTTATCATCAAACCTGAATTTCGAAGAAGTCGAGATCAACAACCTGTGCCGGAAGGGAAAAGTTGTCGGGCGTGCGCTTCAGGTGTTTGACTATGGTTTATAGCCACAGTCAATTCTATATCCAGTATAAGACTGCACTTTGATTGACACATTGTGCTTCTGGAGGGTTTATCTGTCGTCCTTTAGGATGATCTTTTGCCTATCAGGAAACTTTTCGCCAACATCCTGTAAGATAAGGATGAAAAAATAGTAAGAGTGAAGGTGAATCGGTGCCATGAGTGGCCAGAATGAGAAGATTGAGGCAGTTCAAGCCTGGATTAATGACCTTCGACAGAGTCAAACTACAAACCCGGTAGAATTTAACACGGCTGAGGTTCTGCTCAGCGAGGTACTGGATCTGATCCATCCCAGAAAAGCGCCTGCAACGTCAGACCAGGGCTTGTCCGAAACGTATGCTGATCTGGAAAGGAAGGTTCAGGATCAAACTGTTGCATTGAACCGGGCGACTCACATCCTGAAAAGCCAGATCACTGAGCGGGAAACGGCTGCTCAAAAGCTGCGGCAAGCCTATACTGATTTAGAGCTGCACCTCCAGGAGCATATTGCTTACCAGTCACGGCTGAACCAGCGCCTGCAAGAACAAATTGATGAGCAAAAACGAACCTATGTGATTGAACAGGAGGAACGTGCGCTCACGGAAGCTTTAAGCGATACGCTGGCGACGATGAGCAGCACACTCGATCTCGATAAAATCCTGGATCATATCCTCGATACCATCGGACGAGTCACGCCTTATGATGGAGCCAATGTCCTGTTAGTGGAATCCGACCTTGTGCGGGTCGCACGGCAGAAAGGCTACATGACGAAAGGGCCGGAAGAGGAGCCTTTTACACAGCCGATTCCCATTACAAAACTGGCGATTTTACAGCAATTGATCGATATGGGGAAACCGATAGCAATAGCTGACACGAACACCTCGCCATTGTGGATCGGTTTTCCCGGTCTGGACTGGATAAATTCAAATGTGATCGCCCCGATCCGTTCCAACGGGAAAACTCTGGGCTTTTTATCGCTGGATAGTGCGACCCCCGGTTATTTCACCCAGGTACATGCGGAACGGTTGCAGAGTTTTGCCAATCAAGCCGCGATTGCTATTCAGAATGCCCGATTACTGGATCGCGCCAAACGTGCAGCGGTGCTGGCCGAGCGAAACCGGCTGGCGAATGAATTGCATGATACTATTTCACAAACACTCTGGTCAATAAGCCTGATTGCTGAGCGATTACCGGCGATCTGGGAAGTTGACCAGGAAGCGGGTCGCGGCAGCCTGACGACCTTGCATCAACTCGCTCAGAACGCACTTGCCGAGATGCGCTCGTTACTGCTGGAACTTCACCCGTCATCCCTCACCGATGCAAGGTTGGGTGACCTGATCGGCCAGGCTGCTGTAATTATCACAAACCGTACCGGATTGAACATTTCAGTTCGGGTGGGACAGCAGGACCCCATCCCGCCGGAAGTCCATTTTGCTTTGTATCGAGTCGTACAGGAAGCACTTAACAATGTCGCTTTGCACGCTTCGGCCAGCCAGATTCAGATTTATTTCAGCAGCGATTCAGGCCGGATTGATCTCACGATTGAGGATGATGGCTTAGGCTTTAACGTAGCAGATATTGACACGGGCCGTTTGGGACTGAGTATTATGCGCGATCGTGTCAAAAATATCGGCGGGACGCTGGAAACTATCAGCCAAAAAGGTGAAGGAACACTCATCAGGGTTACATGGGCCGCGCAAACGGATAATACTATTATAAGCGAGTGATGGAGACTAAAGATGGGTGTGAGTCAAACGAAGGCAATTAACCCCCAAACACCGATTCGAATTGTGATCGTCGATGATCATGCCATGCTGCGTAAGGGTTTAGCAGTCTTTCTGATGAGTTATGCTGACCTCAAACTGGTGGGTGAGGCAGCAAATGGCAAAGATGCCCTGGCACTGTGCGCCCAGCATCAACCGGATATTGTGTTGATGGATTTGATGATGCCCATCATGGATGGGATCACGGCTACTCGCCATATCCGCGACAAATTCCCAAATATCCAGGTCATTGCCCTCACCAGTTTCGGTGAAGAACGCCTGATAAAGCATGTTATTGCAGCAGGGGCGCTGAGCTATCTGTTTAAAAAGGTTTCGGCGGAAGATCTCGCCCGTGCTATCCGCGCCGCCCAAAAGGGCATTGCTACCTATGCACCTGAAGTGACTGAAATTCTCCTGCAATCCCTTCAAAAACCGAAATCACGCTTTGAAACCCTGACTCCTCGTGAGCATGAAGTGCTGGCACTGATGGTCAAGGGGATGGCAAATAATGAAATCGCGGATTTGCTGGTGATTAGCCTGTCTACGGCAAAATCGCATGTCAGCAATATTCTTGACAAGTTGGGTGTTGCCAGTCGCACCGAAGTGATCGCTATGGTTATGGAAGACAGCTTCCATTTAGGTGACTTCTATATCGAATAATAAGCCAGGATTCAGAGTAACTAACGCCATGTAGACCTTTAATCGGCCTGAGAGGTTGTCAAGTACCCAATTTATGACCTGTGGATGATAACGTTTGTAATTGAATTATTCTGAGCCACACTAATACTTTTAATGAACCCTGCGGAGAATAAAAATCTATCCAGAAATTAGCGCGCCGCAAAATCCGTTCACAAAAATAATCATCCTCATGGTGTTTTACCCCGTTTCAGGCGTTTCTGTCACGCTCCTGTACCGCTGCTGTCATGATCATTTTTTATACTACATTAAACGCAGCTGATGGATCGCCTGCTTCAATGTCTATGAAGGCATCAGGGCAGGTGCGATCCGGAAAAACCCAGGAAGAAAATTTTATGGCAAAGCAGATCACTACTCTAATTCTTTTTATGCTAATAATTTCTTTGTCAGCGCTACCGCTGGCCGCCCAGTCCGATACTTTTCAGATTGCCTATGGGGACACCATCTCTAATGGTGTGCCGGCACCTGGCGCGGGTAACATCGAAACAGGTGGCGCTCAGGATGTTTATACTTTTCAGGTGACAGCCGGGGATGAAATCATCCTCGACTCGCTGCTTGGCACTTCAGGGCAATACCGATGGTTGTTCACTGCGCCTGATGGAACAGTTCTGTTCGACACCTTCGATGCTGATCGTCGAATCGTGTTGTCCCAAACCGGAGAATACTCGTTAGCGATCAGGGGTAACAACGCGACTTTCACAGGTGTGTATTCCCTGCGACTTGCGCTGGTGCCTCCACCTCAGGAATTTGCGATCAGTATCGGGGATACCGTTTCGGATGGTGTGCCCGCTGCCGGTGCGGGTAATCTGGAAGTGCCCGGAGCGCTGGACATCTATCGCTTTGACGGCGTGGCAGGGGAGGGCGTGATCTTTGACGCGCTGGTGGGTACAACCGGGCAATTTCGTATCATTTTAACCGCGCCCGATGGTACTCAGCTTTTCAACACCTTCTATCTCGATCAGACGGCGTCATTCTCGCAGACGGGTATCTACACTCTGAGCATCCAGGGACTTCAGCTTGTGGGTACAGGTGTCTATTCATTCCAACTATTATCCACCTCTACGGTTGAGGAATTTACGATCAGCATTGGCGATACGGTGTCGGACGGTGTGCCTGCTGCGGGTGCGGGTAATCTGGAGGCACCGGGAGCGGTAGATGTTTATCGCTTTGAGGGTGCAGCAAATCAGGGCATGATTTTCGACGCGCTGGTGGGTGCG
>JBBSQD010000265.1:0-8989 GCA_038258185.1 Aggregatilineales bacterium
CGAGCAACGTCTTTTCGAGGCGAGAGAAACGCTTCGGCTGGCGTGCCTTCCGTTGAAGCACGCGAACTTGCTGCCGCAGCAGCAGAATCTGGATATCTTTTTGAGCGTCAGATAGACAACGGACTGTGAACAGATCGACCAGACACGAAAATAAATGACAGAGCGCAAACCAGAACACAAGGACACCTCACTGAATTCGAAGTGTCCAGTGTAAAGCCGATTGCCTTGCCTATGTTTTTCTACGTCGTGGATTTTTACACGGTACCGGGTTTTTACACGGTACGTGCTTGACAATTTGTCGTTCTTCCCGTATAGTGTCCTATTGAGTGAGTAAACACTCATTTTGTTGAGTGACCACTCATTATCCTATCATGAATCGGTGTAGCTGCGACTGCTTTGGGATGAAATCCTGTAGACAAGGGGAGAACGAAATGCTCGGTGTCGAGCGACTTGAAGCGTCATGTCTCTTGGACAACTCAGCGAATTTTGTGGAGCGAGTTCCTCCAAAGCAGGTACAGGAGAGGGAGATGGGATGACAGATCCCATTCAGCAGCAACTCATCAATGCACGCAAGAACCAGATTCTCGATGCTGCCGCGGCTGTTTTCGCCGAGAAAGGCTTTCATCCTACAACCACGAAAGATATTGCGAAACAGGCGGGTATTTCGGAAGGCACAATTTACAACTATTTTGACAGCAAACCAGCGCTGCTGATGGGAATCTTCGACCGGATGAAAGCGACCATCATCGCGGAAAATATGCCTCCTGTGCCAGAGGAACTCGATTTACGCACTTTCCTTCGAGTTAGTCTATACCATCCATTGATGGCACTCAAACAGGATAACTTTGCCCTGTTTCGCATTGTCGTCTCGGAGATGATGGTCAATGAAGAACTCCGCACGCTCTATTACCAGCAAATTCTGGAGCCGACAATGACTTTAGCAGAGGGATATCTTGGCAAACAGATGGCAAAACAGGGACATAACCCGCTCTCTGTCAGACTGACTCTGCGCGCCATCTCGGGGATGGTGCTCGGTCTGATGATGGAATACATCATGGGCGACCCCACTCTGGAGGAGCAGTGGGAAAGCCTGCCGGATTTCCTCGCCGATCTGCTCTTGAAGGGGATCGAGGGCGAGCAAGCCTAACGCCTTAATCTATTGAGAAGACTTCACCGGCGCTGAATTCGAAGCGCATCCGGTTCTATTCAACGTGTCTGTAACTCGGTAAACCACATCAAGCGATGGAGCAAATTTCAATATGATCACCATTTCAATTGTTGCCTCCGGGTCGAGGGGCGATGTCCAGCCCTATATCGCCCTCGGTCAAGGACTGAAGGCAGCAGGCTACAACATTCGCCTGCTCGCCAGCGAAAATTTCGAGACACTCGCGAAGGAGGCGGGGCTAGACTTTTGCTCGACTGGAGAAAATATCGAAGCGATTATCCAAAGTGATGAATGGCGCAAGGTGATGGAAAGCGGCAATTTCCTGTCCATTCTCGCAAAAATGCAAAGCGAGATGAAGGTACATGCCGGGAAGTTGGCGCAACAGATGCCAACGCTGTTAGAAGGAAGTGACTTAATTCTGACCGGGATGGGCGGCATTGGCGGTGTTTTTGCCGTTGCCGAAATGCTCAAAATACCGCTCATTCAGGCCTATGTCTTTCCCTTCACGCCTACTCAAGCATTCCCAGCGCCGTTGGTGCCTAAACTGCCCTTTGGTGGTATGTTGAATCGCCTGTCGTTTCACGTCACACGGCAAATGTTCTGGCAGACTTCAAAAGCGAGCGATTCCGCCACCCGGCAAGCCTTTGGATTGGCTAAAGGATCGTTCTGGGGCCCGTATGCCTCTCTGAATAGTCGCCGTGTGCCCGCCCTGTATGGTTACAGTCGCCATGTCCTCCCACGACCAAATGATTGGCCGGATTATCATCAGGTCACGGGATACTGGTTTCTGGATGCGTCGGATGACTGGACACCCCCCGCTAACCTAGTGGAGTTTCTCGACGCAGGCGACCCTCCGGTTTATATTGGCTTTGGCAGCATGGGCAGTCGCAATCCTGAAGAAGCAGGCGCTATTGCGCTGGAGGCTCTTGAACGTTCAGGTCAGCGTGGGGTGCTGGCTTCAGGCTGGGGTGGTTTGAAACCGTCTGATCTCCCAGACACGGTTCACCTGATTACTTCCATACCGCACAGTTGGCTGTTTCCGCAGATGGCGGCAGTGGTACATCACGGCGGCGCAGGGACAACCGCTGCGGGGCTGCGTGCGGGCGTCCCATCCATTCTTGTCCCTTTCATGGGCGACCAACCCTTTTGGGGGAAGCGCGTTGCTGATTTAGGCGTCGGAAGCCTGCCAATTCCCAGAAAGAAACTGAATAGTCAACGTTTGGCAGTCGCCATCACTGAAGCGGTCTCCAATACCACGATGCGTCGGCAGGCGAACGAGTTAGGTCAAAGGATTCAGGCGGAGAATGGAATTGCCAATGCGGTGGAGTTTGTCAACCGCTTCATGGAGCAATTGCCAGCGAATCAACTCCCATCCGCAGCGGTGAAGTCATCATGATGACACGCGAGAAAAAAGCTATATCACTGTTGCACACCGGAAAGCAGCAGCCATTCGCCCTGACCCAGCGTGCGATAGGACTGCATCCAATGGCTGTCTCCAATGGAATCAATTGCTGATGGCGGGCGCTTTTCTTAAATACGTGTCGTCGTCCAACTGCTTAAGCATAAAGGCAGCCATATCTGCCCGCGAGAGCTGGGAGGTAATATCCCCTACGTAACCAATCTTCAATGTTCCCTGCTCGGGCTGCTCATTCAGACGGGGTACCCGCACTACGATCCAGTCCCGATCCGAGTGACGGACTTTATCGACCACCTGTTTCATATCTTCAACGGCGTTTTTAGACAGCGTGTTCAGCAAAAGTCCGAAAACGTAATCGATGAATTTCGGTTTATCCAACGGATCGCGCACGCCTGCTCCCGCCGAGAGGATGATCCGCCGAACGTTATGCTGTTTCATGGCGTTGAGGATATGATCCGTACCCCGGCTGATGATAAATTCGGATTGGTTGCTGCGCGGACCTAAGACGCTCAGCACCGCATCTGCCCCTTGAATGACCTGGGCAACCTGGTTGGCATCCAGGATGTTGCCCGGTACAACTGTGAGCTTTTCATGCTGGAGTGTGACGTTCGAGGGTGTCCGCGCCAGCATCCCCACCTCATGACCTGCATCCAGCGCCTGCTGTACCAACTGTTGTCCCGTTTTGCCTGTCCCGCCAAAAATGGCTAACTTCATCGTCATTTTCTCCCTGACTCGTGAGCACAAACTTGAAATATGTAGACCAGTCTATATACATCAGGCAAAAAAAGAGTGCCCTCACAGGGCATGTTTTATCAGTTCCTGAAGTTCATCAGCCGCCTGTTCTAAGGGTTCACGACTCTGACGGGTGCGACACAGAATAACCCCGCCTTCAATCCCAGCGATAATGAGCGTCGATATGCGTTGGGCGCGCTCAGCATCCATGCCTCCTGAAAGGAGTTTGTCCGCAAAAGCCGCCTGCCACTCCCTGTAAATTTGTTCACAGGCTTCGCGCAGTGTGTCACTGGTTGAAGCCGTTTCCATCGCAATAGTCGTAATTGGACCGCCAGCGCGAAAGCCAGAGCGTTCTACTTGGATGGCAATATTACGGATAAACATATGAATCGCCGCCGCCGCATCGTCAAGCTGCGCTAGATTTTCACGAATGCGTCCCAAGACGATTTTGCCCACATGATTCACGGCTTCAACGGCCAACGCCTCTTTGCCGCCAGGGAAATGATAGTAAAGTGATCCTTTCGGACTGCCGCTCTCTTTAATGATCTGGTTTAAACCAGTGGCGTGATAGCCTTGCAGTTCCAGCAAGTCACAGGTAGTGGCAATGATTTGATCGCGGGTTGAAACCATGTGGATATCCTGAGTATTGCCATGATTATAGAGACTGGTCTACTGAATTGTCAAACTGGATGCCCATGAAGAAAAGGTCAACATCATTCGGCAATCTGCTGAGGTTGCCACACCCGCTGATAATCTTCAATAAATTCGTCAAAGGGGATCGGCGGATGTCCTAGAATCTGCGTTACATCCAACGTAACGGTTTTGGCATTGCCGAAGCGCGTCAAGGTATAGAGCGCTGTCATCAGCAGGGCGTAATCGAGCCGCTGTCCCTGGGCAAGCTGCCGCCGGATAAAAGTGAACATTGAAGGATGGGTATAACGAATCGTCCGCAGTAGATGCGCTGAGAATTTGGCAGCAACCTGATCATAATCCAGTGCCTCACTGCCGGTGAGGGTATATTTTTTGCGGGTATGAGCTGGGTCCATTAATGCCTGTGCCGCTACCGCAGCGATATCCCGCACATCAATAAAACTCGTTTTTGCCTTTCCTACCGGCAGCACGATTTCATTCCGGTCGCGGATGTCCGCACAGTGTGTGGTGGAAAGGTTCTGCATAAAGAATCCAGCTCGCAAAAAGGTATACTCGATCCCCATTTCTAAGATCAACTGCTCGATTTTGTAATGGGGCACGACGTGATTCTGCTCAACCCCCTGAATCGACAAAAAGACGATATGCCTGACTCCGGCGCTAACCGCCGCCCGAACAGCAGGGGCGATGTCCCGCTGCACATTGGACAGTTGAGGGGGGCGTACCAGAAACATCCGTTCAATGCCGTTAAAGGTTTGAGCGTAAGTCTCGGGTTTCAGAAAGTCAAAGGGCAAGATTTCGAGGTGCGCTCCCAGCACTTTCCGCGCTAAATCCGCCTTGCGGGCAGCTATACGAAAGGGAATACCTTGGCGCTGAAGCTCGTAGACGACTTCGGTGCCCACATTCCCCGGCGCACCGGTGATCAGAATTGAGGCAGTCATGGTGGTTTTTCCTGTGGATTAGGGTTGCTTGAACCATGAACTGATTATAGCGACTGGTCTACATAAACACTACTGATATTCGTCATGTTTTGACAGTCAATGTTTTGTAATTGAGCTAGCTTATGAGCAATTTTGAAGCAATAGAGAGGTAGCATGTCTCTTTACGTTAAAGAAGCCGGATCAAAAAATGCATCTAGTATCGTTTTTTGCATGGGGCAGAAACCAGCGGCTGGACGTAGTAGAAGCAAATTGCTGCACTGATTGATTTTCACTGTCTGAATATCGATTTGCCCGGTCAGAGAAAGAGCAAAAATGAACCTTACATATCCCTTGATGAAACGGCAGCACATATTGCATCCATCATTCAATCTCAGGCTGAAAATGGACGAGCGCATATTGTTGGATTGTCGCCTGGGGACTATATTTTACTAAGGCTATTGGAACATGATGGAGACGTTGTAAATCGCGCTGTTATCAGCGGGATCACCGCCGTGCTTATGCCTAATCGTGCTCTATTAACATACATTCACCGTTGGTCAGGGCGGACTCGACAAGCATCCATGTTTAACCATGACCTCCGAATCAGGTGTCAATAAATGCACCAGCCAAAGGATAATTTCTAATTGGCGATGAAAAACGGCTATAATTTCCAAACTACATTTAATAAAGCATAGTGTTTGGAGATGATGTCTTGTCCGAGCCAATTGCCCCTTCGTCCTCACCTTCAGAAACGCCATTCGAGCAAATTCGGCAGGTGGATCCAGATGGGATAGAGTTCTGGTCGGCACGCGACCTGATGCCGATCCTCGAATATACGAAGTGGCAAAACTTCAAAACAGTGCTTATCAAAGCGCAGATCGCGTGCGAAAACAGCGGCAACGACCCGACCGACCATTTTACCGGAGCCAGTAAAATGGTCGCCATCGGTTCTGACGCCAAGCGTGAAGTCGAAGACATGCATCTCTCTCGTTATGCGTGTTACCTTGTCGTGCAGAATGCCGATCCTGCCAAAGAAGTCATCGCGCTCGGTCAAACCTATTTCGCTGTGCAAATCCGGCGTCAAGAACTAGGTGATGCAGGCGCGCTCGGCGAACTGACTGAAAACCAGAGGCGTCTCCTGCTGCGCCAGCGCATCAAGCATCAGAACACGGATCTCGCATCAGCAGCGAAAACGGCGGGCGTTATCACAGCAATTGACTTTGCCGTCTTTCAGAATCACGGCTATCGAGGCTTATACAACGGCTTAACCGCTGAGGCTATTCACCGGCGCAAGCGGCTGAAGAAAAGTCAGCACATCCTCGACCCTATGGGCACAACCGAACTGGCTGCCAATCTCTTTCGGAGTACCCAAGCTGAAGAGAAATTGCGGCGCGACCAAGTGCAGGGCAAAGATGCCGCCAATGAGGTGCATTATGAGGCGGGCGTGGTGGTACGCCGTGCCATTGCTGAACTCGGCGGCACAATGCCCGAAGATCTACCCACTGCCGACAGTATCAAGAAACTCGAAAGTGCGGAGAAGAAGCGGCTCGCTGCGCCAAAAGCAAAACGCAAGAAGGATGAAGAAAGCGAGTAGTGTCAAGCTCAAGTCAGTTTTCAACCCTACATACCCCTCATGCTTTTCCCCGTCAGCATGAACGGTATGTAGGGTTATGAACGGTATGAACGGTTTTTCAGCGGCTTTCGTAAACAATCGCCACATCGTAACGGCGCATCATATCGATCACATCGGATGATTTCACGGCATAGGTGATGCCATCCATCCCGCGTTTGCGTCCGGCTTCATCGAGCAGGTGCAGCCGCTTGAGGATGTGCCCAATCCACTAGTTAACCTTCAAAATAAGGAGGGAAAGCAGACACGCCCCTTTCCCCATTTAAACTATGCTGGCATCCGGTGAGCCAATTGGCGATTAACCAAGCCCGCTATCGCACACACCCGGGCGCTGTGGTTCTGGCGGTGTTGGCGGTCGGTGTGGGTCAAACTCAGGTAGTGACGTAAGCGTCCAATCGTGTTTTCAACGATCATTCGTCGGCGGGAAAAGGCGGTGTTGTAAGCCACATCCTCTGGCGGACGCGGCTTGCCCCGCGGCTTACGACGCGGACAAGCTCCCAGTCCCTGGGGGTGGAGCTTGTCAATCCCCACGTAAGCCAGATCCCCGATGCCGCCTACGCCTGCGGGCAGACGCTGCATCACCTCGGACTGCGCCAACAGCGTGATGTCTGCCGTTGGACCGAGCACACTCTGGGACACATCAACCAGCCTCCCTGTTTCCTCATTCACCGCCACCTGGCTTTTGAGGGTGTGGGTCTTTTTTTGCCGCTGTAGAACCCATCGCGTGCCTTCGGGTCTTTAGGACGCTGAACTTTCTGCTCAAAGCTGTCGATGACAACGGCTAATTCGGGGGTGTCTCTTAACAAATCATCTAAACTGCGCCGTCGTTTGCGTCCCGGATCAGGCATCCGCATGGTGTCACGCCCAGCTTGCTCTAGCACTGGCAAGACCCGCTGGATGACGCGGCTGACCGTTGAATCACTCACGCCAAACAGATAGCCCAGCACCTCATGGGTGGGATAGACCCGTAACCACACCACGGTCAACAATAGCTGGTTTCGTTCATCCAGTTCGCCGGTGCGACCACCGCCGATATCACGCTTCCGGTCAGGGCGGCTCAACCGTTGGATTTCAGCCTGAGTGAATGTCGACAAGAGGTCATCAACCAGCCTATCAAATTCGGCCACACGCAGTCCAGTCATTTTCAGAAACACGTTCGGATGTGAGTTGAGGTATTGATAGCGCATGATCATGTCGCCGATTTTAACTCATTCACTCCTATTTTGAAGGTTATCTACTGGGTATCCCCCATCTTCTCGACGGGCTGCCCGGTCAAACGAGCCACCTTCTCCCGCAGTACCGCTGCCTTGATCCACACAGTGCCATCCTGTCCGCGCGTCAGCAATTCGAGCGCCTGCAAAACTGCCTCTTCGCGTTCACTTAACGCTTTGCCCTGACTGATCTGCTCGTCGTTCTCCGCTGCTGCTGCAATCGCCTCGAACAACCCAGTGACCTGTCCGTGTTCCTCAAAGAACGCCGCCAGCGCCACCAGCGGCGACCACAATTCGCTGGAGCGGTTGTGAAGGGTATGCAGCGCCGGACGCTCAAAGTAGTTGGTATAAATATGGGGAAAGGCGGTTAATGCCAGCATATACATCTGATGACGCACCGCCGCACCGTCAAAGTCGGGCGGGAATGAGGGCATTTTCTGGTCCGTGCGGCGCATTGGGATGGCAATGCAGCGCGACGCGAGAATATCTTCCAATCCAGCAATCGCCGCCAGAATCTTCGGTGAGTATACGTCGAACGCCTGCGGTTTCATGTCCTCACCGATGAGTCGAATGGCGGGCATTCCCTGTTTGTAGCCGCTGTTGAGGAGTTGGCGGATTTGCTGCATTCCGGGGTCTTTGGGATTGTGGTAGCGCTCCGCTTCGTCGATACCGACCGTGCAGCTCGTATAGTGGATCAGCCGAAACATCGACGGTCCGGTCGGGTCGGACGTGCTAACCATGTTGAAGGCGAGCGGTTGCATCACACGCATAACCGTACTCTTGCCGCTGTTCTTCGGGCCATTCAGCGCGAGATAAGGATACGCCGGAAACATGGTGTAGCAGGACTTTCGCTCAAGGAATAGAAAAAGCCAGGATGTGAGGCTGACGCAACTCAGCCCGGAGATAATCGCTGAACAGGGCATGTTGGACAGCATAGAGAGAGCGATGGAGTTGGTGGGCACGTTGGCGCAGAGCCAGCCAGGCCTGGTAACAACAGGCGAGGTGATTGCGTTGCGAACGGGCTTTACGACACTCGCATTTTTCCGGGCCGGTGAGCTGCTTCAGTTCGCGGTGCAATTGCTCGATTTGCCAGCGCACGGCATTCTTGCGTTGAACGTCGTGGGAGGTCAGGTCGCGCTCTGGATGATTGGTGATGATCCAGTCAATGTCGCCATTTGTGGCAACTACCTTGAATAATTGCACGCGAAAAGGCAGTTCTTTGAGTTTCACGCTCAGCCCCTGCTCAAGCAGGGCATCGTTCCAGAC
>JBBSQD010000266.1:0-8984 GCA_038258185.1 Aggregatilineales bacterium
AGCGCCGATTGGAGCGGGGCGCTCACCTTAGCCATTGGCAGCGCGGGAAATTCACCGGATTTCAATTTAGTCGTGGTCAGTGACGGTGGACTCGGTGACCCGGCTTTACTGCCCGAAGTTCCCGGCGAAGTGACCTATGTGCCCATCGGCCAGGATAATGCTAATATCGCCATCAGTGCGATGGCAACCCGTTCACTCCCCGGCCAGCCTCCGCAGCTTTTCGCCCAACTCACTAATTACGGCGATCAGGATGCTGAGGTCGTGTTCAGCCTCACGGTCGATGGCGCACTGTTCGAATCCGAGTTTTACACTATTCCGGCTCAATCCGATACGGCCATCACCCGCCCCATGCCCGAGGATTTCAGCACCATCGCCGCCGAAGTCGCCATGCGTTCCGGTTCTGCCGTGCCAGATTATCTCGTCGAGGACAATGTCGCCTGGGCAGTATCCAGCGGCACCGGCACTCGAAGCACACTTTTAATGTCGGATGGCGGCAATCTGTTTATGGAGCAGGTCTTGCGCAGTCTGCCGGGGATCGAAGCCTTTCAGGGTGATCTCGCCCGTGGCCTGCCCACACGCGCCTTCGATCTGTATATTCTGGATCGCTGGCTGCCGAATCCGCTGCCCGATGGCGATCTGCTGATTATCGCGCCCCCGCGCAGCACGGACTTGTTCACCGTCGGCGCAGGTGATTTGTCTGGCGGCAGTATCACAGTGGAATCCGAAGACCCGCGCATGGAATTTGTCGACTTTGATAACGTCAATATCCTGTCTTACACCGCCATCAGCAACGCCGATTGGGCAGATACGCTGATTAGTGCACCCGGTGGGCCGTTGGTGCTGGCAGGTGAAGTCGATGGACGACAGGTCGCTATTATCAGCTTTGACATTCACAATTCTGACCTGCCGCTGCAAATTACCTGGCCGATTCTGATGGCAAACCTGATGCAATGGTTTGCCCCACAGACCGTCCTCACCACCACCAACACACTTAACGTCGGTGATCCGCTGGTGATCCGTCCACCACTGACCGCAGACAACATTCTGATCACCCAGCCTGATAGCAGCGAGCGCGTGATTCCGGTTGACCGCCAGTCGCTGATTTATGCCGATACCAGCGAGGCCGGCATTTATCAGTTGGATGTCCAGACCGGCGACAGCATCCAGCAGACGCAGTTGTTCACGGTCAATCTGTTCGACCCTAATGAAAGCCGCATCCAGCCACAGGCGTCCATCACACTTGGCGGCACGACTTTCACACCAGTCGAAGGGGAAGAAGTCGGCCAGTTGGAGTTGTGGCCGGTGGTCGCACTGTTAGCATTGCTCATTCTGTTGATTGAGTGGTATGTCTATCACCAGCGCATTAAAGCGCCGACCATTTTCCAGCCCACACCCCGCCGGGTTGCGCGAGGCACATCGGCTTGAAATCATCGCTGCTGCTTACAGTCATCGCCGCCTGTCTGCTCGGATTTACCACACCCCAACAGACTCCAACCGAATCACCGCCGCGCCTGATCGTCATTTCGCTGGATGGCGCCCGCCCAGATGCGATTTTGGAAGCGAACACGCCGTTTATTCAGGGTTTGGCGCAGTCCGGTGCGGCAGCCTGGGAAGCTCAGACGATTTTCCCGCCGGTCACTTTGCCGGCTCATGCGTCAATGCTGACCGGCCTCGCTGTGGAAGACCACAATGTCGACTGGAACGGCACCAATATCGGCTGTATTCCGATTGAAGCGCCGACGTTTATCACCACGGCAGCAGAAGCGGGTTACAAAACAGGCATGGTCGTCGGCAAAGAGAAATTCTGTCATTTCCGCCAGTCAGAAGCAGTCGATTACACCTTCGCGCTGGAAGGGGATCGCAGCGTGGTGGATCGCGTGATCGAACTGCTGGATGACGATTATCAGGTCATTTTCGCTCACTTCCCCAACCCGGATTATTTCGGCCACAGCATCGGCTGGATGAGTCCGATTTATATCAGCCAGTTCACCCAGACAGACCGGCAGGTAGGCCGCATTCTGACCGAACTCGAAACACTGGGAATCGCCGATAACACCTGGATTATCATCACTGCCGATCATGGCGGCCATGATCTTGGTCACGGGCAGGATATTCCGGTTGATATGACTATTCCCTGGCTCATCAGCGGGCCGGGAGTGCAGGTCGACTTATCGCTTGATGGCATGAGCATACCTGTCAATGTGGCGGATACGGCGGCCACCGTGCTGTGGCTGCTTGGTTTAGATCAGCCCGAAAATGCACTCGGGCAGCCGGTCTGCGCGGCCTTTACGGCCGAGATGCTTGAGAAAAGACCCTGCCCTCAGTATAGTAATAGCAGCGAAGTTGAGTAAAAAACGCTTATGACTTTTTCAACGCCTCTGGCATTGGTTTTATTGTTAGCAATTCCCTTCGTGCTGTACATCGGCTGGCCGCGTTATGCTTACCGGCGACGGCGCGACACCTTCAGCCTCGCCCTGCGCGTGCTGATCGTCGCTTGTGTCGCGCTGGCACTGGCCGGGGCGCAGGTCAGCCGCGCCGCGGACAAACTCGCCGTGATCTTCCTCGTGGATGCGTCCGACAGCATCGGCGCGGATCTGCGCGAACAGCAGATGGATTATATCCGGGAATCGCTCGATCGCATGGGGCCGGATGATCTGGCCGGGGTCGTCATTTTTGGCGCGAACCCGGTGCAGGAGCGTCCGGTCAATAACGTCCGCGAATTAGGCGATCTGCGTGCCGCCCCGATCACCAGTAATACTGATATTGCCGAGGCTGTGCGCCTGGGCATGGCGCTTTTCCCCAATGATGCCGCCCGCCGCATGGTGCTGCTGAGTGATGGCCGACCGACCGTTGGCGATACCGACTCAGCCGTGCGACTGGCTGCCGCTGCTGGGGTGGAGATCAGCTATATTCCGTTTTCGCGGGAACCGGGGCCGGAAGTCCAGGTCACGGATTTACGCGTCCCCAGTGCCGTGACTGAAGATCAGCCGTTTGATCTCGGCCTGACCATCGAAGCCGAGGAAGCCACCAGCGCCACCGTGACCATTCTCGACTCCGGCCAGATCGTGCAGCGCCAGCAGGTGAATCTGCGCCAGGGGGTAAACAGTTACACGCTCACCATGCCCGGCACCCGCGCCGGTTTCAAGGATTTTCGCGTTCAGGTTGACCCCTCTAACAGCGACACTTTTTACCAGAACAATCAGCTTTCGGCCTTCAGCCGCGTGGTCGGCCCGCCGCGCGTGTTACTGGTCAGCACCAATCCCAGCGAAACGCAATATCTCGTCCCCGCATTGGAAGAAGCGGGTGTGACTGTCGACCAGATGGCACCCAGCGAACTGCCCATCGGCCTGGCACCACTGGCACAGTACAACAGCGTGATTCTGGCGAATGTCCCGGCGACTCAATTAAGCAACCGGCGTATGGAAACGCTCAATAGTTACGTGCGCGATCTCGGCGGCGGTCTGCTGATGATCGGCGGGCCGGAGTCGTATGCCCCCGGAGGCTACTTCCAGACTCCGCTGGAACAGACTTTGCCGGTAGACATGCAGATCCGCGACCAGCAGCGTCTGCCGCAGTTAACCATCGCCTATGTAATTGATCGTTCCGGCAGTATGGGCATGGCTGGTGCGAGTGGTGTCGCCAATATCGAACTGGCGAAAGAAGCCATTATCCGCTCGATTGATTTCCTGCAACCGACAGATCGCGCCGGTTTAGTCTCGTTTGATACCATCGCTTACTGGATCGCGGAATTGCAACCGGTGTTTGACCGCACCTCGCTGCAACGGCAGATCGGCACCTTACGCGCCAGCGGCGGCACCGATATTCTGGCCGGTATGAGTCTGGTGGGGCGTGATATTGTCAACGATCCGTCCGACCGCAAGCACATCATCCTCTTAACCGATGGTGGCGCAAACCCGACCAATCTGGTGGAACTGACCACGCGCTTATACGATGAAAATGATGTCACTACTTCGGTGATCGCCATTGGTGGCGGGGCTGCGTCCTTCCTGGAGGATATGGCGACGGCAGGCAATGGTAATTATCATGTGGTCGATACCATCGAAACCATCCCCAGCATTTTCACGCTGGAAACTGTGCTGGCGACGCGCTCCTATATTCTGGAACAGCCATTTGTCCCCAGTCTGTCCGCCACCAGCCCGATTATGAACGGCATCACCAGTGCGCCGCCGCTGCTCGGCTATGTCGCGGCATCCCCCAAGCAGACCGCTCAGGTGATTCTGCGTGGGCCAGAACCGTACAGCGATCCGATTTTAGCCGCATGGCAATATGGCCTGGGGCGTTCGATTGCTTTCACCAGTGATGCTACCGCCCGCTGGGGCGCGAATTGGGTCACATGGGCAGATTACACGCGCTTCTGGAGTCAGGCCGTACGCTGGACAATCACCGAAGGCACGTCCAACAATCTGGAAACACGCGTGGTGATGGAAGGCGAACAGGCACGGATTGTGGTCGATGCGCGTGATAATGACGGCAATTTCCTGAATGAACTGGATTTAAGGGCCAGTGTCGCCAGCCCCACGCTGGACTCGGTTGCGCTGCAATTACGTCAGGTCGCACCGGGACGTTATGAAGCGGTTTTCACGCCAGATCAGGAAGGTGCCTATTTCCTGGGTATCAGCGGCGAAACCGCCATTAACGATCAGCCCTTTAATGTGACCCAGACCAGCGGTTGGGTGATGAGCTACTCACCGGAATATGACATTCGCCAGCGCGGCGCGGACCTTAATCTGCTGCGCGATATCGCTGAGCTGACCGGTGGGCAGGACATGAGCGAAGACCCGTCGCTGCCCTTTGTCCACAATCTGACCGCCCGCAACGCGCGGACTCCGCTGTGGCCGTGGCTGTTGCTGGCAGCGATGCTGCTGCTTCCGTTGGATATTGCCGTGCGCCGTTTAATTATCACCCGCAGCGACATTCAACGCGCGCGAATGGCGATCTTCGGACGCATCCCCACGGCAGAGGGCCCATCAGAGCGCTTGAGCGGCTTAATGGGTGCCAAAACACGGGCTCGGCAGCGTACAGAAGAAACCAATGCGCCCGCCTCAACAGTCGGAGCGTTACGCGCCAATCGTGACCGCGCCCGCAGCGAACGCGAAGCCCAACCCGCCGCACCCGTCAGTGAGGATGGAGATCAACCGCGTTATGTCTCCCCGCGTATGCCCACAGCGCGCGATGAAGGCAGCAATGTCGCCGGGGCGCTGCTGAAAAGACGGCGCGGCGAAAGCGACGAAACCAAAGATGAATAATGGATTTGGGTGATAAACGAGAAATATAGCTTAGGGGCTTTGACAGGGGCGCATGGCCGCGCCCCTGTCGGTTTCATAAGTCAGCCGGAATTTAACCTGCGGCGACTCGGACTTCAGCATCACTGTGAATACGGCGATCAAAGGTATCCGACCAGATATCGAAATACCCTTCTTCCGATGCTCCTTCGCTGTTGGCAAATGAAAAATCCACCCATTTACCAATCTCCGTGAGATATTCCATATTGCCGCTAATCTCTTGGTTGCGCCAGGCTTCATAGGCCTCGGCAGCGCTCATCCTGTGCATTGGCTTTCCTCCTACACATGACAATTCTGCTTACGGTATTAACCAGTATAGCAGCGTTTGCAGCCTGCAAATACCTGACCGTAGGCCTATTCGACTCTGAAAGTGATCTTTCTCATGGGCTATAAATGTATTTATCCTAGTTATTGCTATACTTACGCGCACCTGTTCAGCCTTTAGACCTCAATGAGGCTGCTATGAAATGGAATATGTATCGCATCACGTATATCGCCGGTTTTATCGGCTCTGTGGTTATCGTTCTGGGTTCGGTCATCACCGCGCTGGCCTACAGCGGTAAACAGGGACAGCCCTATTCCCCGCTCAATCACTTTGTGTCGGAGCTGGGCGAAGTCGGCGTATCGCAGGCTGCGACCGTGTTTAACATCAGCCTGATGATCGGCGGGCTGTGTCTGGCGGTTTTTCTCGTGGGGTTGGCGCTGCAATTCAACGGTTGGTTTCGCTACGTTTTTGGACTGCTGGGCTTAATCTCCGGCATCGCTGGCGCTCTGGTTGGCGTTTTCCCTATGAATAACCTGGAAATGCATTCCCTCGTCGCGCTGACCTTTTTCAACACCGGCTGGATTATCGTGGCACTGTTTTCGATCTATATTCTGGTCACACGACCACCACGCTTCCCCTTGTGGTTACTCATCCCCGGTGTGGTGACTGTCGCCAGTTTTCTGGCGTTCTTAAATGTGGTCGGCAGCCTGGGGACAGAAGCCCTGGCCGCCCCGACTGACCGTTTGCCCGTCTGGGATGTAACAGTGTTCGAGTGGCTGCTGATTGTGGGTTTGCTGGTGTGGGTATTTCTGGTTTCATTTCAAATGTGGCGCACTGAAGACTAAGCAGATTCACTCCGATAAAGATTGTTGTTGACTCCCATCCTTAGTGTCGAAAGCGCTTTTCATTATCGCGCTGACTAGCATTTCATCGTAAATAAGCCTGGAGCCATTTTTATGACCACACATCCGCCTGTTTTGAGTCGCCCCCAACTCCATCGTAGCGAAACCGAGCATCACCGCCGCGTCACGTGGACAGAATTGTTCTACGATCTAATTTTCGTCGCCACCTTTGTCCAGCTTGGCGATTTCCTCAGTCATCATGTGGATTTTCAGAACTTTCTGATCTACGTGCTGCTGTTTATCCCCATCTGGTGGTCGTGGATTGGCGTGACCTTTTATGATAACCGCTTCGACTCGGATGATGTCATCCACCGCCTGTTGATGATGCTGCAAATCGTCGCGGTGTATCAGATGGCGATTAACGTCGGCGATGGTCTGGGTGAGCATACCGCCCGCTTCGCGATGGCCTATGCTTTTGGCCGTTTTATACTGGTGGTGATGTATCTGCGTGTGGTGCGCCATCTGCCCGAAACGCGCCCGTTAACCGTGCGCTATAGCATTGGTTTTACACTGGCAGGGCTTTTATGGCTTATCTCAGCTTTTGTGCCGGCGCCTTTGCGCTATGGTCTATGGCTGGTAGGTTTCCTGGTGGATTTTGGCACGCCTTTATCCACCGTAAAGTATCAGTTACCCTTTCCGCCCAGCGTGCACCATCTGGCAGAACGTTTTGCCTTACTCACCATCATCGTTTTGGGTGAAGGTTTTTTGAAAGTCGCCAGTGGAGTCGCGGGGCAGGAATTATCTCTGGCCGATATTATCCTCGACGTTCCCGGCCTGATTATCGCCGCAGGTTTGTGGTGGATCTATTTTGACAATGTCGCCGAATCCCAGTTACAGACCCGGCAATCCAGGGTGCAAATCTGGATATATACTCATCTGGTGCTGCATTTCTCGCTGGCGGCACTGGGCGTGGGTGTCTATAAACTGGTGACCAATACCACCGACGTGGCCCTGCCTGATAATTACCGCTGGCTGATCTGCGGGAGTTTCGCGCTCAGTCTGCTGGCCGTGGCGATCATTGAGTGGTCGGTGACGGATGAATCGACCGCTCATGCGCGTCGGGAACTGATTCTACGTCTGAGCGGTGTCACGGTCGTCGTCCTGTTAATGCTATTCGGCGGGCTGCTAACGGCTCCGTTGGTGATGACCGCGTTAGGCATGGTCGGCATTTTTCAAGTCGCGGTGGATCTTTACTGGCGCTGGGGGCGACAGCGGTCTGGTCTGGACATCGGCCCTCAACTGGAAGGCGCGGATTAAAAACACAGGCAGTCTTGACGACTGCCTGTGAAACAACTCGTTTAACTCTCAACCACGATCTCATGCTCATCGCGCGGCGCACCCAGATAAGCGCGTTCCTGGTCGATAATCTCCGGGTCGAGCTTGATAAACAGCGCTTTCGGCTCCCGCAGGGCATGCCCCGGTTTCAACTCGCTTTTCGCCCAGGTGCCAGTCGCTTTGGCCGGATCATAAGCCAGTGCCTGATGATCGCGCGTTTTCTCCTGGAACGTTTCGATCTTCAGGTCACCAAATAGCTGTCCGTCATAACCCAGATATTCATGGAGCTGCTGCGACGAAAACGGCAAAAATGGCGACAGCAGAATCTTCAGATTATCAATCACGCGCAGAATGGTATACACCGCGCGCGCGGCATCTGCCGGGTCTTCCTTGATGGTCTTCCACGGCTCACGCTCATTCAGATAAGCATTCGCCTCGCGCACCACTTCCATAGCAGCTTGCAGCCCATCACGCAGTTTCACCTCGGCCAGCAGATCACCGACTTCATCAAACCCCTTTTCCGCTTTGTCGATCAATTCCAGATCGGCGGCGGTCAGTGTGCCATATTCCGGCACCTTACCATCAAAACGCTTGTAGGCAAAACCGAGCATCCGGTTGACCAGATTGCCCCACGCTGCTACCAGTTCGTTATTCACCCGCGTAACAAAACCATCCCAGGCAAAATCCGAGTCGCGGCTTTCAGGGAAGGTCATAGCGACATAGTAACGCAACGCGTCCGGTTGATAACGCTCCAGAATATCCGGCACCCAGATCGCCCAGTTACGGCTTTTAGAAAACTGCTTGCCCTCGATATTCATGAACTCATTGGCCGGGACATCATACGGCAGTTGCAGATGCGTATCCCCATTTTCGTTATAGATGCCATCAATCCCCATCAGCATCGCCGGCCAGATCACCGTGTGGAACGGGATATTATCCTTGCCGATGAAGTTATAGATTTTCGCGTCGGGGTTATACCACCATTCTTTCCATGCGTCCGGCTCATCGTGATTTTTGGCCCATTCCACGCTGGCCGTAAAATAACCATTGACCGCCTCGAACCAGACGTAAATGCGCTTTTCGTCCCAACCTTCCAGCGGCACCGGCACACCCCAATCGAGATCACGCGTGTAAGCGCGTCCGCGTAGACCTTCCTCCACGCCCTGCTTGATGAGATTACGCGCGAAGCTCAACACGTTAGGCCGCCAGTGATCCTGCTCTTTTTCCAGGTACACCAGC
>JBBSQD010000267.1:0-8975 GCA_038258185.1 Aggregatilineales bacterium
ACCAGCAAGCGATAGGCTTTACGCCCCGCTTCAGACAGGGTCGTCATCGCGTCTGACCATGTGGGGCGCACTTCCACCTCACTCTTGATGCCCAACGCCAGCATACTGGCATGCAGCACCTGTTCGAGATGCCGCCGGGCAATATGCGGATTGCCATAACGATAAGCAATCACTTCACCCTGCTCGGTGATCTTAATACCACCCTTCAGCGACTCCGGTGGCTGCGACAGAATCGCGCGGTTGGTTGGGCCACCACCGCGCCCGATGCTCCCGCCACGCCCATGAAACAGCGCCAGCGAAACCCCTTCTGTGCTGCACACTTCAATCAGCTTCTGCTGCGCCAGATACAGGTTCCAGTTGGAGGCCAGATAGCCCCCGTCCTTACTGCTGTCGGAATAGCCAATCATAATCTGCTGATGCGGGCCACGGCGCACGCCACGCGCTTCCATGTGCGCCCGATAATGCGGATTGCTGAACAGCGTCTTCATAATCTCGGAGCCGTGGTAGAGATCGTCAATTGTCTCGAACAACGGCACCAGATCAACATCGTGCTCAATACCGACTTCAGTCGCCAGCAGCAGCATCGCCAGCACATCACTGGGCTGCTGGCACATACTGGCAATCACACTGTCGATGACAATCGTGCCAAAACGCTTATGCGCGTTAGCAATCATGCGCCATGTGTTGATAATGCGCTGGGTCGTCTCGGAAAATTCAGATAGATCATTCGGCAGGAAGGGACGCGGATTGGCAATTTCCTCCGCCAGCATCACCTGCTTATCCGCTTCCGGCATACGCAGATATTGCTGCGCCTGCCCGTAATGGCGGAAGATTTCGTCCAGCGCTTCGGCCTGTAAACGCGCATCTTCACGGATGTCCAGCGGCACCAGATGCAAACCGAATAAACGCACTTTGCGGATCAACCTGCGCAGACGACCATTAGCCACCTGCAGGCCTTTGTGCTGGCGCAGACTGGTGTCCACAATCAGCAGATCGTGCAGCAGTTCACGGCTGCTGGGATACTGATCATTGTTCAGCCGCTCCCAGATCATTTCCATCTGCTGCCGGTAATATTCACCGGGGTATTCTTCGTCTGGATGCGTGTCGACTTCCTCACGCAGTTGCTCAGAAACTTCCGTCTCCGTCTCTGACTGGGTGAGATGTTCACGCAGGAAAGCGATTTCATCCAGATAAACACTTCGTGCGGCTGTCCGCAGCGTTTCCAGGGTTTCCAGCGTGACATCACTGGTGACATTCGGGTTGCCATCCCGGTCACCGCCGATCCATGAGCCAAAGCGCAGATATCCCGGCGGATTGGTCCAATCGCCATCGGGATAATATTTTTCCAGGCAGTATTCCACTTCATCGTAAATATCAATCGACACATCCATGATGGTCGTGGTGATGAAATACAGGCCAAAATCGACCTCATCATGGACAGCCTTGGGATAAGCCCGCGTCGTGCGCGTCTGCCACATTTCCTCAATTTCTTCGCGCAGCGTGGCCCGTAATGCCCGTTCTTCCCGCGGCAGCAGATCAGTGCGGTCATGCAGTTCAACCATCTCCGCCAGATCGTGCAGCTTCAGCAGAATTTCCTTACGCTTGGCCTCTGACGGATGCGCCGTCAGCACCAGTCGCAGCCGCATATGATTGAACAGATAAGCCACTTCCTCAGCGTTTACACCCGCTTCATGCAGAATGCGAATTGCATCTTCGATGGACTCACGGAGGATGCCTTCGCGTTCCCGTTTCCGCAGCACCCGAATCCGCTGCTGATCTTCCGCAATATTAATGAGCTGAAAATAATTGCTGAAGGCTTTGATCAGAATGCGCTGGGATTCCAGGTCAAGCCCATTAATGGTCGAAACCAGTTCCTGTGCAGCCGCCGGATCATCTGTACGCCGTGCCTTAGCCAGTAAGCGCACCTTCTCCACCAGATCAAAGGCATCCTCGCCATTCTGATCCTGGATAATTTCTCCAAGCAAATTGCCCAGCAACCGGATATCTGCGCTCAGGCTGCCAGCCTGTTCATGGTTGATATCAACCAAGATGATTCTCCTCGTTCTTTGATGTTTGTATTTATAGCCTGTGATTATGCTGTCTAAACCACAAAAAGCAAATTCACATGCGTCGCTGCATACTTCAGAAGCCAAAATTAACTTTATTACCGTAGTCTGCCCTCAATTTCAACTTTTTCACAGAATTTTTATAAACATTAAGCCTTTTTATGCATTTATAAAGAGTATGCTTTGCGTATGGATTAAGGAGATTAGCAGCGTGTCTCAACAAACTTTTCTGGCAACTATTCGGGGTATAGCCGATAACCCCACCGTCATCGAAATCAATGTGCGGTCGGGCCCCAGCACCACTTTTGACATGATTTTAAAGGCTCCAGTGGGCCTGACCAACTTAACCGTTCTGGCAGCCAGCGCCGACAGCGAAGGCAAGGATTTTCAGGGAAAAGTGTATCAGTGGTTACACGTTTCTTTTCCTGATGGGCAGACCGGCTGGGTGCGTGATGATCTTATCGAAATTGAGGGAGATGGAACGCGCTTTGGATATGGCACTGTTTATGCGCGTACATTCGCCTTTTTATTACACCGGGTTGAAGTCGTAGCAGTGCCGATGCCTGTGCCTGTGGCCGAAGCGGTAACATCTACCATCAGCGGCCCCACCGTCATACCCATGTCTGCCCCTGCGCCTACCCCGGCACCGGTTTCTGTTCCTGTCCCGGCAGATGTGCCCAGCGCTATCCCTGCCACACTAACGGCTTACATCAACATGCGTGATGGCGCGAATGCCCGTTCCGGCCCCGGTACCACTTTCAACCAGATCTTAAAAGCGCCGCATAACACGGCCTTCACCGTGACAGAAGCACGTCAGGAAAATGGCGGCCAGTTCAGGTGGGCAAGCGGAAATATCTCCGGGCAGGATGTCTGGATTCGCGAAGATCTGCTGCGTTACGAAGGCGATCTGGAAAGCTTAGGCCTGGGCTCCAATGATAGCTATCCCGCTCCCCTGCAAAATCGCTGGTGGGTACGCGGCTTTACCGGCCCTGAAGGTCACTGGGGCTGGGACTTTGGCGCACAGACCGGTGAGCCGATTTATTGTGGCCCCAATGGCGGTCTGGTCACCCACTCCGTTGAATGCAGTAAATGTACGGGTGGTCGCAGCTTTAAGAGCTATGGCTTACAATTAAGTGACAATCAGGCACTCAATGATCCATCCTGGAATTTCGGTTATGGTCATTATGTGATTGTCCGTTACCTGAACGAGCAGCTTCCAGACTCCACCCGCCAATGGTTGGCCGCCAATAATCTGGCAGGCGCTCACATCTTCGCCATGTATGCTCACCTGGACAGCCGTCGCGCAAATGTCGGTCAGGTCCTCACCGCTGAAACCGTCATCGGCACCTGTGGCGATACGGGCAATTCTGAAGCCACCCATCTGCATCTGGAAATTCGCGCGGCCACCAATCCCAATGAAACCAACTGGGCCGCTATGAAGCGCAACCTGTTTGACCCGACCATCTTATTCGGACGCTAGGAGAAAGAGATGACGATGATTAAACAAGCATTTGTCGCCAGTATCCGCGGGTTACCTCATAACCCCTCAGTCACCGAAATTAATGCTCGTTCTGGCCCCGCCACCACCTATGAGTCGCCATTTAAGGCCGTGGTCGGCACCCAGAATCTCACCATTGAAGCAATCAAGGCTGATGAAAACAATATCATTTTTCAGGGAAAAGTCTATCAGTGGTTTCAACTGACATTCCCCGATGGGCGTCAGGCCTGGGTTCGGGATGATCTGCTCAACATTTCCGGTGATGGCTCCGGCTTCGGCTATGGTGTCCTGCCGGCAGATTCTTTCGCCTTTGCCCTGACTCGTCAGGAAGCAATTGCCGTCACAGCCGCGCCAGCACCCGTCCAGTCCCTTCCCATCGCACCAACATCATCGCCGACAGTCATTCCTACCCCAGCCGCCGTGCCTGTGCCTGTAGCAGCCCCGGTCGTCGAAGTGGCCGTCACCGAAACCTCATTAAACGATGTAAACCGCATCCGTATGGCGGCCTTTAATATCACTGCCGGGTTTGAAGGGGGTGGATATCCCACTTACCAGAACTACGATTCTGGCATTATCAGCTATGGGCGCTTTCAGTTCACGCTGGCAGGCAGCGGCCTGTACCGCGTGCTGGAGCTTTATACCGGACGCAGCAGCAGCCAGACAGCCAACGAACTCCGAACGAATTACCTGGAGCGCACCAGGAATCACGATGCCAGCCTGCGCAACGATCAGCGTCTGCGCCAGTTGTTGATTGAAGCCGCCAACGACACCATCATGCAGCAGGTACAGGATCAGGTAGCGACAGAGCATTACTGGGATGTCGTCCATGAGCTGAGCATCAAGCCGCGTAATATCAGAACACCGCTCGGCATCGCCTTAATTTTTGATATGGGTATCAACTTTGGGCCGCGTCATGGCTTTCTGACAAGTGCTGAGAAGGACACGGGTTTACAGCCGCGCACCTCCCTGCCTGATGAAGCCACCGAGCGTCGCTTAATCACCCGACTGGCCGAACTCCGCCGCGACTCGCATTATCGTCAGGCCGAGCGCGATAATCTTCCCGGCTTACGTGTCCGTGGTGATTTCTGGGTAAACCTCGCCCAGCAAGGCGATTGGCAGCTTGGCGGGGACGACAGCGGATTGGTTCTGGTCAAGACCGGTACGCGCGTTAAAGTCCGCAATTTCTAATCCAAAAAAGCAACTTGCGGAAACGACAAACGCCCTCTCATGTTAGAGAGGGCGTTTGTTATGAACTATTCGACACAAACTACTGATAGATTATTCCACCAGTTCAGCGCCATTGGTGGCTGAACACACATAGATGTTCGGGGTTAAACCACTCATTTTCTCATATGAAGTGCGCACATTCAGCGTAAAGGCTTCGGCTTTTTCTGCCTCTACTAGCGCCACCGCACAACCGCCAAAGCCTGCGCCGGTCATCCGTGCGCCATAACAGCCATCTTCCTGATGCGCACATTCGACAATCTGATCGAGCGCTTCACTGGAAACCTCAAAATCAGTCCGCAGGCTTTCATGGCTGGCATTCATCAGTTTCCCCAATGTCGCCGCATCTCCGCGCTGCATTACGTCCGCGGCTTGTAAAGTGCGCTCATTTTCCGAAATGACGTGTCGCGCCCTGCGCCGGATTAATTCATCCAACTCATGTGCCCGTTCGTTAAAGTCTTCCATCGATACATCACGCAGCATTTCCACGCCAAAGAAACGCGCCGCTTCTTCACATTGGCTGCGCCGTTCGTTATAGGCCGAATCCACAAGTCCGCGCCGTGTGGCTGTATCCAGCACCACGGCCACCGTTCCCTCGGGTAGCGGAACACTTCGGGTTTGCAGAGATCGGCAGTCAATCAACAGTGCATGACCTTCCTCACCTGCCGCCGAAATCATCTGATCCATGATGCCGCAGTTGACCCCGACCCATTCATTTTCAGCCCGCTGTGCCAGACGTGCCATCACAGGAGCATCCCACGGGATACCAGAAACTTCTGTAAACGCCCGAGCCACGGCCAGCTCCAGACCAGCCGATGAGGACAATCCCGAGCCAATCGGCACATCACCCGCCAAAACTCCCTGCCAGCCCGTCAGGTCAAATCCACCAGCTTTCAGCACCCAGGCAATCCCCTTGACATACTCCGCCCACTTCGACCCGGTGTTTTCAAACCTGTCGATAGAAAAGTGTTCAGTTTCATCAAAATCGAGCGAATAAGCTTCTACTTCAGGGGTATCCAGTGGGCTAAACGCGATCCACATCGCACGGTTAATCGCCATCGGCATCACGAATCCATCATTGTAATCGGTATGCTCGCCGATCAAATTAACCCGGCCCGGTGCCCGCACGACAAATGCGGGCTCGGCCTTGTATCGGCGCTTGAATTCCTCTACAACCAGTTGTTGCAGGGACATATTCTGATCCAATCGTTTGGTAACCAAGTTCACCTACCTCTGCTGCTTGTAATGGATGTCTGACAGTGACCGTAACCGCTCTGCGGCTTGCTCCGCTGTGATATCCCGTTGGGCTTCCGCCATCATCTCATAACCGACCATAAACTTCCGCACTGTGGCGGATCGCAGCAGCGGCGGATAAAAATGCGCGTGAAGCTGCCAATGACTCAGGTCGCCTTCGTCAAAGGGTGCTCCGTGCCAGCCCATCGAATACGGAAACGAAGTCTCGAAGAGATTGTCATAACGCGTCAGCAGCCGTTTCAATATATCGGCCAGACTGTCTCGTTCAGGATCGGTCAGGTCAGGTAGTCGGAGAACATGACGACGGGGTAGCAGTAAAGTTTCAAATGGCCATACAGCCCAATACGGTACAACTGCTAGCCAGTCATCATTTTCAACGACTATACGCTCCCCCTCCCCTGCTTCTAACTGGGCATAATCAATCAATAAAGGTGAGCTATGTTCCTGTAAATATAGTCTCTGATGACTATCCTCATGATTAATCTCATTAGGCAATATATTTTCAGCCCATATTTGCCCGTGGGGATGGGGATTAGAACAACCCATAAGCTCCCCTTTATTCTCAAAAACCTGAACCCAGCGATACCGCTGACCCAACTCTATCGTTTGCTCTGACCAGGTGCTTATGACTACGCGAAGTTCTTCTGTGGTCATCTCAGGCAAGGTCAGATCATGCCGCGGCGAAAAACACATGACTCGGCTCGTACCCTGAACACTCCCTGTCTTGAGTAATTGACTACGCGAAGTCGCTTCTGGCGTATCTGGAATCAACGCGGCAAAGTCATTGGTAAACACATACGTATGGCTGTATTCAGGGTTCTTCTCGCCATTTGCCCGCGTATTCCCCGGACACAGATAACAGGTGGGATCATATTGAGGCCGTTGCTCGCTGGCAGTTTTTTCCTGTCGTCCTTGCCATGGGCGCTTATTCCGATGCGGTGATACCAGCACCCATTGACCAATAAGCGGATTATATCGGCGATGTGGGTGATCTGCGGGATTAAAGATCATAAATTTATTCCTTTAACGGTTTAATTAAGCCGTTTCCATCAGGTGAAGGAAGGCTAACCGGGGTACAGAGCATACCCCGATTCTAGCATGCTTAATCTGAAACTATTGATACTCCGGCAGCCAGTCGCCGTGCGCTTCAATCAGATCATCCACCAGACTCCAGATCTGATCCAGGCTTAGTTCAGCCGCCGTGTGCGGGTCAAGCATCGCCGCATGGTAAATATGCTCACGCTTGCAGGTCAAAGCCGCTTCTACCGTCAGCGACTGAACATTAATATTGGTCTGCATCAATGCCGCCAGTTGGGGTGGCAGTGCCCCGATCTTGGTGGGCTGTAAACCGTTCTTGTCCACCAGGCACGGCACTTCCACGCAGCACCCTTCCGGCAGATTATCAATCAGGCCGCGATTCGGGACATTCCCATACACCACACTCGGTTCGCCGGTTTCCATACTGCGGATAATCTGCGACCCATATTCCATACTCCGCTTGACTTCCAGCTTCTCATTCGGGTCTTCCATCCGCACCCGCAGATCCTGCCATTTAGCAATCTGGTTTTCACAGCGCGTGATGTACTCATCCAGCGGGATATTAAATTCTTCGATCAGTTCTGGCCGGTCACGCTTGATAAACCACGGCACATACTCACTGAAATGCTCGCTGCTCTCTGTCACAAAATAACCCAGACGCTTGAACATCTCATACCGTACCCGATTCTTATCCGGCTCGCGGCCTTCTTCAGCCACCTGTCGGATCAGCGGGTACAAATCCTGACCATCACGCTCAAATTTCAGATAAAATGCCATATGGTTAATGCCAGCGCAGATATAATTAATATCCTCATCCGACACACCAATATCTCTTGCCAGTTCATGCGCAGTCCCCTGCACACTATGACACAAACCCACCGTCTTGATATTTGTGCCCCGGTCAAGCGCCCAGCAATTCATCGCCATCGGGTTCACATAATTCAGGTGCATGACATCCGGGCAAAGCTGCTCCATATCCTGCCCGATATCCAGAAACACGCGGATCGTCCGCAGCCCACGCATAATCCCGCCTATACCCAGCGTATCAGCAATGGTCTGCCGCAGCCCGTATTTTTTCGGCACTTCAAAATCAACCAACGTACCCGGCTTATAACCAGCTACCTGAAACATGCTGATCGCATAATCAGCACCGTCCAGCGCCTTACGACGGTCAGTCGTCGCCTCAATCGTGGGATTCACACCAACGGCTTCAGCCACTTTATGCGCCACAATTTCGGATGTGTGTAACCGCTCAGAATCAATATCATGCAGGCTGATCGTTGCGTTGGCAAGTTCAGGATAGCCCAGAATATCGCCTAATAAATTTTTCGCAAAAACCGTACTGCCAGCGCCGATAAAAGTAATTTTAGTCATCTGTCACCTCATTTCAGGTCTTTAAGGTATCTTGGCGCATCAGCTAATGCGCATTAGTTATTATAACTCGCTCCACCAATACCAAAAGAGAATGGCTCTATATTCTTCAAATTCTGGCATAAAACCTTTCCGGCAACAACACCCTGCACATTACAAGACTTTACCACATACTTAGCCTCTGCTTAAACACCATCACGCCAGAATTTAATATGCAGAGTTTAATCTACCCTTACACGATATAGAGACCTGAGACCTCTGTGTGTAGCTGGCTTTTTTGATGGCAACGTCGCTCATTTCCCCGGCGACGTTGTCGTTTACCGCCATAATCATGCCTGAATGACTTCAGCGTTTTACACTTCGCACTTGTTGATTGTCCTCCGCCTGATTATGATATGAGCCACTTACCTGCTTCACAATAGGCAGATGTATGGCAGACAACGCACGGCCCTCACTTTCCATTGTGGTCCCGATTTATAATGAAGAAGACAATATTGCACCACTTTACGAAGAGTTAACGGCAT
>JBBSQD010000268.1:0-8948 GCA_038258185.1 Aggregatilineales bacterium
GTATTGAGCCTGATGCACGCGCGTGACCTGGACGAGGCGATTGCACTAGTGAATGACCGCTCCTACGGCAATATGGCCTGCATTTTTACCGGTAGCGGTGCCGCAGCGCGTAAATTCCGCAATGAAGCGGATGCGGGTAACATCGGCGTGAATATTGGCGTGGCCGCGCCGATGGCTTATTTCCCGTTCAGCGGCTGGAACGACAGCTTCTTTGGCGACCTGCACGGACAGGGGCGGCATGGGGTCGAGTTCTATACGCAGACCAAAGTCATCGTCGAGCGCTGGCCGAAAGAGTGGAGTCGCCAGTTCTAGGTGGTTATTGACCTCACCCCTGCCCCTCTGCACATGGAGAGGGGAGGAATTGCCACAGGCAAGGGGGGGTGAGGTTTTGAATTTTCTTATATAGTCATCTACGGTTAAAATCGCTGGCATGAGCTCCTACAACGATAGAGAACCTAATTATGACTTTGACATCCCCTGACCCTAAATTGCGCCAGCGTTTTGCCAGTGACTACCAGCGCCCCACTTATCACTTTTTGCCGCCTGCCCACTGGATGAATGACCCTAACGGGTTGATCCAGTGGAAGGGGCAGTATCACCTGTTTTACCAGTACAATCCGCACGGCGCCTTTCATGCCACCATGCACTGGGGCCATGCCGTGAGTGACGATCTGCTGCACTGGCGCGATCTGCCGATTGCCTTAACTCCGACCCCTCACAGCCCGGACGAAGCCGGAATTTTCTCCGGCTGCGCGGTCAATCATGATGGCGTACCGACACTGATCTATACCGGCGTGCAAGGCGCACACTATGAGATTCAGACGCAATGCATTGCCACCAGCGATGATGATCTGCTGACGTGGGCGAAATACGCGGGGAATCCGCTGATTGCGGAAGTGCCTGATCTTGCCGGACAGACACGCGATTTTCGTGATCCATTTGTGTGGCGCGAGGATGACGCCTGGTACATGGTGGTTGGCTCACGGATCGAAGGGCGATCCGGCGTGATTTTCCTGTATCGTTCGCACGATTTATTCACATGGGAATATCTGAATCCGCTGGTGGAGGATAACCGGCTGGAAACAGACTGGATGTGGGAATGCCCGAATTTTTTCCAACTGGGTGATAAGCATGTGTTGATTGTTTCGGCGGGTCGACCCAACGCCACCGTCAATGTGCAGTATATGGTAGGGACCTATGCCAATCATCGCTTCGTGCCGGAAACCGTGGGCCTGCTGGATTACGGGTATCTGTACGCGCCGTTGACCATGCTGGATGATAGCGGTCGGCGCCTGCTGTGGGGCTGGGTGCGCGAGGGTCGCACAGTTGAAGCGCAGAAGGCGGCAGGCTGGTCAGGTGTGCAGTCGTTCCCGCGCCATTTAACGTTAACGGCAGATGGGCGTTTGCGTATGGAACCGGTTGCCGAGATTGTCGATCTGCGCGCGGAACACTGGCACCTCGCGGATGTGAGTCTGGCGGGTTTGAGCGAGCAGCCTGTCGGCGGTGTGGATAGCGCTAGTTTGGAAATGGTCGCGGTGTTTGAACCGGGTGCGACGGGACAGTGCGGGCTGAAAGTGCTTGCCTCAGCCGATGGCACAGAAGCCACTCGTATTCTGTATGACGCGGACACGCAGCAGTTGATTGTTGATCGTGAGCAATCCAGCCTGAATGCGGATGTGGATCAGGAGCCGCAAACTGCGCCGCATGTCTTAGCGGAAGGGGAAGCGCTGGAACTGCGGATTCTGCTGGATGGTTCGGTGATTGAAATCATCGCCAACCAGCGCACCAGCCTGACGAGCCGCGTCTATCCCACCCGAGCGGACAGCCGCGGCGTGGCGCTGATCGCGCAGGGTAGCAGTGGATATCTGCGCCGGTTGGACGCGTGGCACATGAAGGATATCTGGACGGAGCGCTGACCGAAATAGCGACCAGCGCTCGTTTATGATGATTAAGAATGCGCTTCTTCTGAGGTGACCTGTAACTGGTTATTGCCGACCCAACTGGCGGCGGGCTGAATCGTCACATCCATGTTTTCGATGGATTTGATGCGTTTAATCAGCCGGTCGCGCATCACCTGGCTGACCTCTTGATGCGTGTCATGACCCGCCAGATTATGCAGTTCATAGGGGTCGGCCAGCAGATCATACAATTCGGTTTCGACATACACTTCACTGTTGGAGTCGGCGTTGCCATCTTTGTCTGGCGCGACCACCGCATATTTCCAGCGTTTTGTGCGCACAACCCGCCCCACCTGCGACTCGCTGATCTGGATAAATACATCATCCGGCCAGTCAGCATTCGGCTGATGGATAAGCGGCAGAATTGAGCGGCCTTCCATCTGGTCAGGCACGGGCAAACCTGCCGCATCGAGCAATGTCGCAGGGAGATCCGTCAGACTGACCAGCGATTGCAAACGGCCACCGCCATCAAACCCCGGCCCCTGAAACGCAGTTGGCACACGAATCGAGCTGTCATGACACGAGCGTTTATACTCCGCATTGCGCGTTTTGAAATGATTGCCGTGGTCAGAGCTAAACAGGATGATGGTGTTGTCGAGCAAATTCAGGCTTTTCAGCGCGTCGATTAAGCGCCCTAAAGCCTCGTCCAGCCGCTTGATCATGCCACAATACCCCGCCAGATGCCGATAGCTGCTGCCTTTCAAATCTGCCAGATCGGGCGGAATCCATTTGGTGGTATAGCGTTCGGCATAACCATCTGGCGCTGGGTAATCATCACGGTGATTCTGGTGGTGCGGCTCGATATACGACACAAACAGATAGAATGGGTCGTGCTGATGTTCATCCACATAACGGATGGCGGCATCGGTCACGGCATCAACGCGATACCCCGGTAAATCCACCCCTTCACCATCATTGTTAAACAGCCGCGTCTGATAGGCATCCGACACAAATTCGAGCACGTTGGCCGCCAGCCAGTAATCATAACCGCCGCGCCATTCTTCTGGCACTGCGCCATGCATATCTGTCGGCGCGAGATGCCATTTGCCGATGTAGCCGGTCTGATAGCCTCCGGCCTTAAATTCCTTCGCCAGCGTGGTCAGGTGTTGTGGCATGGGGATGCCGTTGCGATAGGCGGTAGTCTGCGTGGCGTACATGCCCGTTTGCAGACAGGATCGGGCTGGGCCACACACGGGCTGCACGGTGAACGAATAATGGACATCCGTGCCACGCTGCGCCATGAGGTCAAAATTGGGGGTCAGGTCAAGCGGGTTGCCGTGGATGCCGGTGGTATCCCAGCGCTGCTGGTCGGTAAAAAACACGACGACATTCGGTTGGGGACTCATCAAAAAAGCACTCCTTCAAAATTGAAATTTCTTTAGCCTTAATTGCCACCTATTCTAGCGCTTGCACGGCGAGTCTGCTGGAATATGCAGGCCATAAATTATTTGAGGTTTTAGTGTATACATCTGTAGGTGAGGTTATACACTAGAGTAACCTATTTATTTGCTGAGGTAATCAATGTCATGCCCCAATCAGCTAAACTTGAGCGGCTTTTCTTATTCAATCTCCTGTTGAATGGGCTTGGGTGTTTTTTGCTATTGCGTGAGCTAAAGCGTCTCAAATTGATGCAAAAAGAAAATATTTCTGAAATGGTCTCATTACATGAGGATTGGATTTTTCAATCTGCTGGTAATTCCGGCTATTCCCCAGCCGCCGCCACTGTTATGAAACTATATCGAGAAGGCAAATTATTCGGTGAAGGCAGCATTTTATCCGGTAAGAACATGATGGGAGCGAATTGGCAAAGTGTGATTTTGCCTAAAGCCAATCTCCTTAAAATGGACTTGAGCTACGTAAATCTGGATGGATCAATATTACAACAAACTGATTTAACAGAAGCAAATCTTTCATTCGCCAGTTTAAAATCCAGCAATCTCGTAATGGCGAAACTGATACGTGCGAATTTCATGCAGGCAAACCTGCGAAAGGCTGATCTTACACGAGTCAATGCCATGGGGAGTAGCTTATTTATGACACATGCCCAACGTTCAATTCTTCGGTATGCTGATTTTCGTAGGGCGGACTTCCAAGAGGCGGATTTGCATGGTGCAGATGTGAGGAAGGCCGATTTATCCGGTGCCTTGATGCGTGATACTAATCTCGCTAATGCCAATCTCGAAAAGACTAATCTCAAAAGCGTCAGAATGATGCGCGTTAACCTGAAAGGAGCTAATCTGACAGGCACCTACTTTGATGGTAGCACTATCCTGCCAGATGCTGAGTTTATACTGGATGAAGGCGTTTACGATAAGCATTGGACGTCTGATACAGATATGAAACGTTACACTGATTCAGATCATCCGGACTTTTGGCAACCCGAATGGGCTAGAAAATACGATTGGGTTATGCGAAATTATGATGAAGATTGATGCTATACCCCTCAGCATCCAAAAACCCTATCAGTAAGCTGTGGTTTCTGCTTAAATACTCTGTGGTATTTATGGTAACTTGGGAAGCATAGGTGATGGAAACCAAAATGAACCCTGTCCCGCTGACGATTATCAACGGATTTCTCGGCTCCGGTAAAACGACACTGCTCAACCGCATTCTGCATGCCGATCACGGCCTGCGCATCGCGGTGCTGGTCAATGACTTTGGCGCGATCAATATCGACTCGCAGTTGGTGGTGGGTGTGGAAGGCGAGACGATCAACCTGGCGAATGGCTGCATCTGCTGCACCATCCGTGATGACCTGCTGATTGCGGTGGCGAATATCCTCGAGCGGGAAGACCCGCCAGAATATATTATCGTCGAAACCAGTGGTGTATCTGATCCGCTGGATGTCGCGCTGACTTTCCGCAACATGCCCAAAGTGGAAATCGACAGTATTCTCACCGTGCTGGATGCCGAGCAAATTCTGACGATTGACCGCGAATATGCCGTGCTGGCGATGAATCAGGTGGGCATGGCCGATATTATCATCCTCAACAAAACGGATCTGGTCGATGCGCCACAGTTGGCAAAAGTTTATGACTATATCCGCAGCATCATGCCCAAGTCGCGGGTGATTGAAGCGGTTGAGGCGGATGTACCGCTGGAACTGATCCTGAATATCGGCATGTTTGACCTCGAACGGATGAGCCGCCACAAGGCGCAGGATGTGCATGTTCACGGCGAAACCGATGAACACGACCACGACCATGCGCACACCGATCATTCGCTGATTTTCAACACCTGGAGCTGGCGCAGTTCCGAGCCGGTTTCCTACAAGGCATTACGGCGTATGGTCGAAAATCTGCCGCAGTCGATTTATCGGGCAAAAGGGATTTTCTTCCTGGCGGATTCGCCGGATAAACGCGGCGTGTTGCAGGTAGTGGGGCAGCGGGCGAGTCTGTCACTGGCTGGGGAAGCGTGGGGCGATACCGCGCCGTATTCGCAACTGGTGGTTATCGGTGCGGCGAGGAGTATTGATGCGGATGATCTGAATCGCCGCATCGAGGAGTGCCTGGCGGTGAATGCGCCCAAGTCCGAAGTGGAGCGCATCACCAACAATGTGCTGAAGTGGTTGCGTCAGCGCAGTTAGCAAACCATAAAAAACGAGCCTGATTGGCTCGTTTTAATTTAGACACCGCGCATTTCCTGGGTTGTCAGGTGCGTCAGCGAGAGGCTGGTCTGGGAGTCATAGTTGCGCTGGCGGACGACTGGTTTTTGATTTGCCCGGCGCTGATAGATGATACACAATGCCAGCATTATCACGGTGGCAATGGTGTAGAAGGTGTGCAGCGCGTAGATCGGGCCAAATGGCAGGCTGAGGATGTACAGCCAGTGAATGCCATTACCCAGGTTGGACAGGATCAGGCTTGTCAGGCTGTACGATTTCATATCTTTGGTGCGCCACGCCTTAATTACCATATCCAGCGTGCTGGAGGCAAACATTAAGCTCGATATTGAGCCGGCCATGATTTGCATACTTTGAAAGTCCATCTTCATTCCCCTTAGTGTGAAGTCGTCCGTAATTACCGATACACCCGAATGCGAGCAGAGCAGTTGTCCCGTGGTCTGGGAGTTTGGAAATATGTCTTCCACAAGACAATTTATTTCACTAGCCTCAGCATAGGCCATAAGCGCAGAGAAAGCGCCGAGAGAACGATGACCCTGCAATATACTTTGTAAGCAAATGTAAAATACTTATTAAAATGGCCCTGAAGATCACCTGGTGAGGAAATAAAAAGAGCGTGATTGTTAGTCAATCACGCTCTTTGAGTGCAGAAAGCGGGGGTTATTTTCGACCGAGCAGCCGCGCGATCAACTGACCTAACCAGGATCGCGTCGATTCGGGCTCCTGGTCATGATCGTCGGTGATGGCTTTTTCCAGTTCGGCCTGTTTACGCGCCATCTGCCGGGGTGTGAGCATATCCGCATCGTTGGCGGTATATTGCTCCAGCTTATTTTCACCCAATGGACGCTTGCGGGTATCAGCTTTTGCCTGACGAGGAGTGGGCAAAAACTCCACATCTTCAGCCGACTGGTTTTCTTTTTCTTTGGGTGTTGATTTTTTCCCGCGTAGCCGTGGCGAACGGCTGACATAATCGGTCAGTTCGCTGCTGATCTCATTCGTCTCGCGGTTGCGCAGGCTGGGCGTGGTGGTGTTGAAATAGCTGACGATATCCACTGTGATTTCCGACTGATGCAGCCGTTTGAGCACGTCCGAATTGGTACCAAACGCGAAATAGAGCGCGGGCAGTCGTGAGTCGGACAGGGCGCTCATCAGCATGGAGCGGCCATCCTCATCAAACGGGATAAACAGCCGATCTTCCCCCAGACGCGCGACGAAATCATTGACGAGTTCGTCGGCACCGCCTTCAGTCGCTTCTACCGCCTGCACATCCGGCCAGGGATATTCGTCGGAATTCTGAACATTGATGGATTCAATGTCTTCCACCCTGCCGCTGATATCCAGCAATTCGTGCTGGTGCGCCATAAAATGCGGCACCGCCAGCGAAAAATGACGGGCGCGGGTACGCTTGACCGCGATACCTTCCAGTATGCCGACATTGCGGCCAGCATGGGTACGTCCGCTGTCGTAATGCCGCAGCAGCAGCACATACTCCCCAATCGGGAAGCAGTACAAAGCAGGCCAGTCCAGCGTCAGGTCAGAAATATCATTGACGTAATTCAACGCGCTGGCGATGGTGCTGACCTCTTTGTTGGTCAGGTCTTTCGGGCGGATAAACGCGGTAAAGTCCCGACGCTGATTGCGTGTGAACAGAAAAGTTTCATAATTCACAGGACGCTCCTCCCCTCTATGAGGGTATCAACGAGCGCATTTTTTTGTTGGCGACCGCTGTGACCGCCCGAATTTTTGGCTCCAGTTCCTTTAATTTTTCAGCGACGGCCTGACGCTCGGCATACACCTGCTTGATGGTGCGCCCGCGCAGGATTTTGTTGAGCACATTACTGTTCAGGCGGCTGAGACGTTCTTCCAGTTCACCTTCTTCTTCTTCCAGATAGAGCGCGTTGCGGTCAAGCTCGTTGCCGATGGCGTACAGGAAGGGGTAATGTACATTGATCGGTTCTGGCGCGTTGTCCAGGCTCATGGTCGCCAGTTCATACCCCTTACCGGGGTCTACCACCGTGGCGTTACCATCCCCGACAATTGACACCGGGATCATGCCAGACGGGAACAGCCAAGGACGCAGGCTGCTGGTTTGGGCGCGCTGCTCCTCGACAAATTCCACCACGCCGCGGAAAACCTCACGCGAACGCTCGAACAGGGCCTGATAATTATTGGCCTTAAATTCATCGGGCAGAATATCGGCTTTGGTCAACACCAGCGCGACGGTAATGCCTTTGTTCAGGTCATCCCCTTGCAATGATGATTTAAATTTATAGCGGTTAAGCAGATTATAGATGTAGGTTGCTGAGGTGAGCATTTCCGCTTCGATCAGCGGACGGGTGGCGATGGTGTGCGCATCCGCGACGATGATGATGGCGTTACTCTCCTGAATATCGGCATGCAGCTGTGCCGATTCGTCGGACTCATCGGTGGGGATATTGATCGCGCCACCCTGATAGTCGACCCAGCGAAACTCGGTAATCGGCTCGTTCTGAAACAATAAGGTGAATTCATCTTCGCGCCGTCCCATTGTCGGAGCCGGCCATTTCTTCGCAATAACGAAATCGCGCCAGGGATTCAGGTACTTGGTGCCGGTGTTGGCATCTGCGGATTCAATGCGAAAGCCGTCGATACCCGCGGCCATTAAATACAGCAGAGCCAGTGTGTAAGTGGTCTTACCCTGTCCTGTTCCCCCGAAGAGCGTAACTTTGAGTGCCATTTTCCATCCTGTTTGAAAGATTCCATACGAACATGCTTAAGGGTAGCTTTTTTGAGCGAGGGCTGTCAATAGTCCCTGTTATTTTTTAATCGCTAACTGCAATCTCGTACAAACTTGCCAGCGGATCGGCAGGGTCGAGTATCGGAACATTATCCCACGGTTTGACAACCGAGAGTTGCTCTGACTTTATCCAGCCTTCGCGGTGTTCACCAAGCAGATATGTGCCATACAGCCATTCACCATCAACAGTTTGCCCCATTACGGAAAACACCAGCTGGTTCAGTGTACTTTCGATCATCGGTTCAGCTGAATCAGGCTGCATGTAGACAGGAATATCGCCCGTTTCCGTCATGCCGATGCCACTGTCAGAGCGCGGTGGCGGCATTGTATCCAGATGATCTCCTGGTGCACCGTAGACATCAACAAACAGGCCGTTGGAGGTCACGATGAAGCGCCTGTCGGGGGAAATGTCCATCATGTTCTCTGTAATGTAGGTTTCACCGCTGTCCCAATCCACTAACTTTTGCCCTGCTTGTCCCTGATTTCGTAAGCCATTCACGATCAGCAGGCCGCGCTCTGTGTCAACCAGGTTAGGTTCCCCTATAATCTCTTTGACAACCTCACCACTCCTGAGATCAAGGTAGGTTGTCAC
>JBBSQD010000269.1:0-8865 GCA_038258185.1 Aggregatilineales bacterium
CCTGTACCGGCAGACCCGCCCCGATTGCCGCCGCGACCGGCTCCTCAATCAGGTACGCTTCGCGCGCGCCGGCGCTGATGGCCGCGTCAAATACGGCACGCTTCTCCACTTCGGTCACACCACTGGGGATACCCACAACCACCCGTGGGCGCGGGATAGGCACCCAGGATTGTTCATGCGCCTTGGCGATGAGGTGATGCAGCATGGCCTCAGTGACCTCGAACTCACTGATGACTCCATCGCGCAAGGGACGCACCACCATAATATCCTTGGGGTTCTTGCTCCACATCTCTTTTGCGCGGGCACCTACCTCAATAGGCCGGCGCGTCTTTTTTTCAATCGCCACGAACGAGGGTTCATTGATGACGATGCCTTTACCTCGTACACTTACGAGTGTATTCGCCGTTCCCAGGTCGATGCCGATGTCGAGGGAAAATAAGCCGAGAAAATAATCAAGTGGGCTTAACACACAAGTCTCCTAACGGCACTGAACAGCGCGGCATTATAACATGGGTACATGGGAATACAAACAGACACAGCCAGCGCCGATCATCCGGTTATCATAGTCCATCACAGAGAAATTTTCGATGTCTTTAACCCAAAAAATCTATAATTTTATTCGTCAAAATCATCTCATCCCCCCTGATAGCACACTTTTGATCGCTGTTTCCGGCGGTGTCGACTCGCTGGTGCTGCTGCACATCCTGCGCGAACTGCGTCCGCGGCTGCGCCGCAATCTGCATGTCGCCACGCTCGACCATCAACTGCGCAGGCAGGCTGGCGCGGATGATGCCGCTTTCGTCGTGCGCCTTTGTCATGACTGGAACATCCCTGTCACCAGCGGCGCCGTGGATGTCCGCGCATTAGCCGCTCAGCAAAACCTCGGTATCGAAGCCGCCGCCCGGCAGGCACGTTACGCATTTCTGGCGCAAACCGCTCGTCAGATTAACACCCACACGATTGCAGTCGCCCATCATGCCGATGATCAGGCTGAAACCATCCTTATGCACCTTATACGCGGCAGCGGGTTGCAAGGTCTCAGTGGCATGCGTGATCAGTTGCCATTACCCGGCCATCCTGATCTTATCCTGCTGCGACCGCTGCTCACCACATCCCGCCAGGAGATTGAGGCTTACAGCCAGCAGAACCACTTACAGCCGCGCACCGATGCGACCAATCAGGACACGACTTATCTGCGCAACCGGCTCCGTCTGGAGATTTTACCCGCTTTGCGCGAAATTAACCCCGCCGTTCACCTGACGCTGTTGCACATGGCGGATAATGCCGCAACCGACTTTCATTATATCAACCAACAGCTCAATGATGTTATTACTGCCTCTGTAACGACTGAGCCAGCCGGCGTGATCTCGATTGATCGAGCTGTTTTTCAGCAGCTTCACCCGGCACTGCAACGGCATTTTATGCTTTGGGCGGCGCAAACACTGGATAATGATGCGCTCGATTATCCCCATATTTTGCAGGCGCTGGAAATTGGCCAGAACGGGCAGCAGGGTGCAGTCTCGTTGCTACCGGGAGGGCTGCAACTGCGGGTGGCCTATGACAAGCTGCTGATCGAACCCCAGGCCGCTTCAGCCCTTTCGCAGTATGCGGGGCCGCTGTTACCTACCAATTTTGAAACTTACCTGCAAATTCCGGGAAATTACCCCATCACTGGTACGCAATGGTCTATAGGGCTGGATTTTGCCGCATCCGCCCAAAACACCCAACAATTGGCTGTCACGCCTGATAGTAAAATCAGCCTGCGTACCCGCCAGCAGGGGGATATTTTCGCGCCTTCAGGGCTGGCTGGCAAAACCCAGAAACTCAATAAATGGTTAATTAACCACAAGATTCCCCGTGAATTGCGCGATTTTATCCCAATTCTGGACATTAATGGAACAATTGCGGCTTTTTACGTGAATGAAACATGGATCGTCAGTCATCATTATGCTGTTGTTAACGATCAACAATATAGGCTGCATGTATTTTTTACTAAATCCCACAACTAAGACATAGAATTTCATGCAGGTATCCTCAAGGTAGTATTTGCAAAAATAGGATAATTTATGTATGCTGAAGAAAGGATAAGCGACAATTAATCTAGGCGGAGAAAAATGGATTCATCAAACGAAACTGCCTTTGTGTTAGTCGTCGATGACGAAGGCGCGATCCGTTACTCTGTCAGCAAAACCTTACAGCGTGTGGGCTACAACGTCAACGAAGCTTCCAGCGGTGAAGAAGCTCTGGAGACAATGCGGAACCAGCGTTACGATGTCGTGCTGACCGATATTCGGATGCCGGGTTTAACCGGTGTCGAGCTGCTTAAACGGATCAAGGATATTGCCCCCGACGCAATCGTCATTCTGATGACCGGGTATGCTAGCCTGGGGACGGCAGTCGAGGCGCTGCGCCTGGGTGCCCATGATTACCTCATTAAACCAAGTTCCAGCCAGGACATTCGTCAGAGTGTGGCCCGTGGCGTAGAACGCTCGCGCAATCTCAAACGCCGCCGCGCCCTGCTGGATGCCATCCGCAGCAATGTCGGCGAACTGACCCGTACCGATGTCGATGCCGTCAAATCCATATTTGATGACAGCGAAGACGAAGAGATGCCGCGCATTGAAGAAGTCACCGCGGATTCGATGAACACCAATATGACGCTGGGGCCGCTCACCATTTACCCCGGTCGTTATCAGATTGCCGTGGGTGACCGCCCTATTGACCTGACTCCCACCGAGTTCGACCTGCTGCTGTATCTGGCGGCACATCGTGGCCGGGTGGTTTCCTGTCATGAGCTGGTGCGCGAAGTGCGTGGGTACACCGTGGATGAGGCTGAAGCGCGTGAAGTGATTCGTCCGCATGTCAGCAACCTGCGCCGCAAGCTGAAACAGACCGGGCAGGATGCCGATCTCATTGTCAATGTACGCGGCATAGGTTATCGCTTAAGCGAACATAATTAAAGACGAGCCTCTTTTTAGCACCGCTTTTTTGTAGATCAACGGGCATGGGCGCGACCCTCGCGCCCTTCGTCTTTGCCTGATATTCACCCGTAAATCCGCGCCAACCCCATCCAGAGCAAATTCCATCTCGCATTTCGCCCCAAACAATTCCACAATAAAGCCAGTGTACAGACAACCCATTCAAAGGCATAAACTTGAATTCACAGCGCCGCTTACTCCTGATATTTCTGCTTGCCCTCATCCTTGTTAAACCCGCCATTGCGCAGACATCGCGCCTGGACTCCATGAGCTTAGAACAGCGCATCGGCCAGATGTTCATGGTGACGCTGCACGGCTCAGTATTGCCCGAAGTCAGCCGCGATTTTATCCAGAAATGGCAACCCGGTATCGTGGTGCTGTTTACCTCCAACACCGGCACACCTGAAGCCATCACCCGCCTGACCAACGAGTATCAGCAGGCCATGCAGGATGTGGGTGCGGTGCCGCTGCTGATCGCCATTGATCAGGAAGGCGGGGTCGTCCAGCGCCTGAGCGAAGGTTTTACCCAGCTCCCCGCGCCGCCGATTATCGCCGCCAGCCCGCCAGAGATCGCGCAATCCGTTGGGCGGATGGTCGCGGAAGAGTTGCAGGCCGTGGGCATCAATATGAATCTGGCGCCGGTGGCTGACCTCGATACCTACCGTGATAATCCGATTATCCGACTGCGCACCTTCGGCAACGATCCACAGATTGCCGGTGAAGGCGTGGGCAATTATGTGCGCGGCCTTCAGGAACAAGGGGTTATCGGCACGCTTAAGCATTTCCCCGGTCACGGCGAAACCCGCGAGGACTCGCATGGTGAACTGCCGGTCATTCGCCTTGACCGCGAACGGCTGGAAAGTACCGAATTTGAACCTTTCCGCCTCGGGATTGAGGCCGGAGTCGAAGCGGTGCTGGTGTCGCACATCTGGTTTCCAGCCTTAGAGTCCGAGCCGAATATCCCATCAAGCCTGTCCCCGGCGGTAGTGACCGGCGTACTGCGCGATGAAATGGGCTTCGATGGGCTGGTGCTGACCGATGCGATTGACATGGGCGCGGTTGACCTCAATTTCACTTATGATGTCGCGGTCAAACGGGCGATTAATGCCGGAGTCGATATCATTTCGGCTGGCCCCAGCGTCAACCTCGAATTACAGGAATTCATGATGCAATCGCTGCTGGATGCCGTCAATAACGGCGAAATCAGCGAGGCGCGCATTAATGAGTCGGTAGAGCGGATTCTGTCGGTCAAGGAGCGCTATGGACTGATGGACTGGCAACCGCTTGATGTTAACAGCGCCAGCCAGCGCGTCAACGTTGAAGGTCACGCAGCAGTCATTGACGAATTATTTCGCGGCGGAGTGACCATCGCTTATGACCGTAACAACCAGCTTCCACTGACCGATGACCGCAATATCGCGATTATTTTTCTGGCGACACGCTATCAGATTCAGACTGAATGCAGCCAGTATAATCCGAATGTGCGCTGGGTCGGCGTGGGGGATAACCCGTCCACGGATGAAATCGGCTGGGCGCGGGAGGCGGCCAACTGGTCAGATACGACAGTTGTGTTTACGCAGAATGCTTACAACAATCCAGAGCAGCAGGCACTGGTCAATGCCCTGCCACAGGGTAAAACCGTCGCGGTGGCGCTGTTCTCGACCTATGACTGGTTCACCTTCCCGGATGTCTCGGCATTTGTCGCCACCTACAGCCCGATGCGTCCGGCAGTCCCCGCCGTCTGCGCCATGCTTTTCGGCGCGATTCCGGCACAGGGGCGGATGCCGTTTGTGCTTGAAACCAATCGCGCGCCGGACTCGTAAACACAGGGGGGCACACTAACACATTCAAACCGTGACGCTGCCGCCGATTTTTAGTACAATTGAGCCAATTCGACACACACTAAATTGAACCGGGGCAGGCATTTCAACATCCTGCTTGTCCTGATGCGATATTTCGGGTTAACTTAAAACAAACGTAAACACAGGAAAAAAACCGCTATGGGAACGCTCAATTCTGATTTGCTTTCAAAAGACCTCGATGCGGTCGTAAACGACGCTGTAAAACTCAAAGACGAATATCGCAAGCCCACGCTCATGCCAGAGCTGGTACTGCTGGCGCTGCTGCGTCGGCCAGACACGGCAGCCGCGCGTTTGCTGAGTGTCTTTCAGAACAGCCGCGGGGTTGATCTGCAAAAGCTGGAACGTCAGGTACATCTGGCGATTGAAACCCGCCGTGACCAGAACGGCAATCTGGATTTTGTCGCTGCAGGTAACCGCAGTGTGCCGATGTCGCGCCAGACGATTATTCTTCTGGACGATGGCCTCAGTGTCGCCAACTCCAACGACGAAACCCGCGTCGATACCGACCATGTGCTGCTGGTACTGTCCGAAAGCTCAATGAGCACCAGCGGGATTCTGCGCCAATATGGCATTACCCCCAAAGCTATCCAGGATGTGATGGGGGATCGTCAGCAGTACGGTGCCAAAACGACCACCAGCACCACCCAGGATTATGTCGCCGGGGCGAAAACCGGAGAATTGCGCGCGGTCTACTTCCGCGAAGAACTGCTGCGCGACATGATCAACATCCTGACGCAGGCTATCAACCGCCACATAATCCTGATGGGGCCGGATGGTGTCGGCAAACGGACACTGGCTTATAGTCTGGCGCTGTTGATGTCCGAAGGCAAAGGCCCTAATGGTCTGACCAGTCTGGTTCAAGTGGATGAAACCGCCCTGCTCGATAATGACCATCAGGCTATCCGCGCCGGGTTGAGCAAGGCCAAAGGCGGGATTCTGTTCGTGCCGCATCTGCATCGCTTCTTTGGGGGGCCCATCCGTGCCGACTTTACCAAATCCACGCCATTGATTCAGAAGGCCTTTCTGGATGACGACCCGGTGATTATCTCGACCACCACCGAAACCGAATATAACAACAGGATTGCCAATGTGATGGCGATCACCGAAAACAGCCAGGTCTTGCGCGTACCAGAGCCATCGGTGGAAGAAACCATCGAAATCCTCAAGATCATGAAGCCGCATATGGAATCCGACTACAATCTTGAAATTGATGAGGCCGCGCTCCCCTTAACGGCCCGTTTAGCCAAACGCTATTTCGGCGCGACTCCCCTGCCCCGCAGCGCAGAACATCTGCTGCACCGCACGGCGGCTATGGTCACCATGAGCAAACAGGCGCATCTGGCCTTCAAACCGGAACTCCGCGATCATTCGATCCTGGATGCCGAAGACATCACGCTCACGGCCAGCCAGATGACCGGCATCCCGGTCAGCAAACTGGGCGAAGATGAACGTCTGCGTTATGCCAGCATGGTCGAGCATCTTAAAGAGCGTTTGATCGGCCAGGACGAGGCGGTGCTCTCCGTCAGCCGCGCCATCAAAACGGCGCGTGTCGGTCTGAAAGACCCTAAGCGGCCTATCGGCGCATTTCTGTTTCTGGGGCCAACCGGTGTCGGCAAGACCGAACTCGCCAAAGCTCTGGCGGAATTCATGTTCGGCACCGAAGATGCCATGCTCCCCTTAGACATGAGCGAATTCAAGGACGAAAGCAGCCTTAACCGCCTCATCGGCTCACCTTCGGGTTATGTCGATAGTGAAGCGGGTGGTCAGCTTACCGAGCGTGTGAAGCAGCAGCCCTATATCATCGTGCTGTTCGATGAAGTCGAAAAAGCGCATCCACGCATCATGGATATTCTGCTGCAGGTCATCGAGGAAGGCCGCCTGACGGATGGGCGAGGTAACACCACAAACTTCAGCGAAGCGGTGATTATCCTGACCAGCAACCTGGGTTCGGATGTGCTATCCGTACCGGTGATTGATGATGAAATCCGCGAGGAGGCGATGGAAGACGTGCGCGAGTGGTTCCGTCCCGAATTCCTCAACCGTCTCGATGAAGTCATTATGTTCAACGCGCTGACCGATGATGTGCTCTACACCATCCTCAAGATCAACCTGAAAAAAGAGAATAAGATGGCGCTGGAACGTGGGCTGGAACTGGAATTCACCGAAGGCGCGCTCCAATGGATGCTGGCGCAGAACGACGAGCCACAGTACGGTGCGCGTCCATTGCAGCGTATTATCCGCCGTTATGTGCGTGAACCGCTGGCCGACTTCCTGCTGCGCTCCAACCCACCGGCTGGCACCAAAGTCAAAATCGACGCGAATGAGAGCGGGCTGCAATTCGCCGCGCTGGTCGACGGCAAAGAGGTCCGCGTCGGGAATTAATCTCATCCTGTAGTATAAGGGTGTACACCTGTACACCCTTAGTAAAGACGAGGTATCGAAATATGGCAACGCCACCTATCGAAAAGACACTAATGAGCCTGGATGAACTATTGGCATTGGGGTCGGATACCTGGGTTGAAATTATCGGCGGGGAGCTGATCGCTATGTCACCAGTGGGTGTTCTGCATCATATCATTGTGAGTAATGTTGCCTGGTTGTTAGAAATATATGTTCGAAAAACTGGGGTAGGCTCCGTATTTCCCGATGGGCTCATCTATATGATGGGATCAGAAAAGCAAGGATTAAAGAATTCATTTGTGCCGGATGTCTCGTTTATTCACATGGACAGCATCCCCGCAGACTGGGAGATCAGCAAGCCCTACTCCGGCGCGCCGGATTTAGCCGTTGAAGTCATGTCCCCCGATGACAAAGCCCCCATTATCATCCAGAAAGTACGGACTTATCTGGAAAAAGGCACCCGTGAAGTCTGGGTGATTTATCCCGAAAGCCGCGAATTACATCAATATCAGCAGGACAGTGATACCGTGCGCATTTATCGCGGTTCTACAAAGCTCGATAGTGAACGCCTCTTTCCAGGCATTGAAAACTTAACCACTGATGCTATTTTCAAACTTCCGGGCTGGGCGAAATCCTAAAAATCCGCTGGTTTTAGGTTGACTTTCCGTTAGCAAGCTGTAAGGGAAACAGTCATAATATGAGAGAGAATCACATCACACTCTCGGAGAAATTATGCCTGCTGATAGCACTGAAGCTGCCCGCCCTACCCCGAACCGCCCCGCCAATGGCCTGATTGCCTGGCAGATGACCATCGGGTATATCTGCTCAGAATACAGCCCGGATGCTTTGCTCACGGTGATGGTAGCGCCCAGTCAGGATGTTATTCAGTGGCAGGCCAGCGCTTCATGGGGGCACATCACCGAAGAGGTCAGCCAGCAGCCATCTTTCCCCAGTGCCCTTGCCAGCCTGTGGCGAGAAGTGGATCGTCATCACACAATTTTCAAGTCGATGGAAGCCTCAGCCAAACGTCCGGTGAATTATGCCGAAAATCAATGGATCGACGAGGATACCGATCGCAGCCTGAATCGCCTGATTCAGACCGCAACCGGCGCATTTGGCGATGACTGGCGCATCGTCCTGCATTATCAACCCGTAGAAACGCCTGCTGCGCGGGTTCAGGCACGGCTGATCGCCCGTGGTGATACGATTAATACGGGTGGCCGGGGCAGCGTTTTGATAGATGCCTGTCGGGCGCTCTTTCGCAACGCCGCCCACGAGTTCAACAGCAAAGCCTGAAAATGACCCGCAGCATCATATTTCTAACTGCATGTTGTACAGATGCGCATACGGGCCATGCATGCCAATCAGCTCGTCGTGTGTCCCCTGTTCATGAATGCCCTTATCCGTCAGCACCACAATCCGCTGCGCGTTTCTGACAGTGGACAAGCGATGTGCAATCACCAGTGTGGTGCGGTTGTTGGTTAACTGTTCCAGTGATTCGCGAACCGCTTTTTCACTTTCGTTGTCAAGCGCGCTGGTGGCCTCATCAAAGATGATGATCGGCGGGTTTTTCAGGAAAACACGCGCAATACTCAGGCGCTGCTTTTGCCCACCGGATAATTTCA
>JBBSQD010000270.1:0-8856 GCA_038258185.1 Aggregatilineales bacterium
GTACCGATCACAGGGCAATGTCGTCAGCATGGAAATTCTGGATGCTTCTAAGCGTGGCTTAAATCCGCATGGCGTGGAGTATGCCATCACCGGGTTAAAAGGCGCATAAATCATGCTATAATCACCTCTAGTCTTAACTTCCACACAGACACGCGTCTGTAGAAAGCAGGTCATGCCATGCGCGCCATCGTCAGTCTGTAGCAGCGATCCGTCTTAAACGGTTTTGCACCGGTCGCAATATCCGGCATTTTTGGATTCGCGGTGTGAGAGTCGTTTTTCGCTGCTACCCGATGCGCTTAAGCTCAAGCGCTCAACTGACAAGGAATGCATATCATGTCTCCTCGTGCTTTGACCGGGTTATGGAATCACCCGGACTTTATGAAGTTATGGATCGGCCAGACCGTCTCCGGTTTTGGCTCCCGCATCACCCGTGATGCACTCCCGCTAGTTGCCGTCATTACCCTATCCGCCTCCCCCGCAGAAATGGGACTGCTCACTGCCGCCGCATCGCTGCCGGTGCTGCTGTTCAGCCTGTTCGCTGGTGTGTGGATAGATCGCGTCCGCCGTCGTCCGGTGATGATCGCGGTGGATTTGCTGAGTATGCTGGTGCTGCTGCTGGTGCCGTGGGCGGCGCTGGGCGGATGGCTGCGCATCGAACTGCTGTATGCGATTGCGGCCATCACCGGCTTACTCACGCTGATTTATGAAATCGCCTATCGGGCTGTGCTGCCCTCACTGATCGAGCGGCGTGATCTGCTGGAAGGCAATACCAAACTGGCGATCACCGACTCGCTGGCAGAAATCGGCGGGCCATCAATTGCGGGTTTGCTGGTACAGATCATCAGCGCCCCGCTGGCGATCCTGTTTGATGCGCTGTCATTTCTGTTTTCGGCCATCAGTGTAGCGCGTATCCGTCAGGTCGAGCCGGTGCCTCAGCCGCGTACTGCTGGCCGTAATGCCTGGCGCGAAATGCTGGAAGGCTGGCAGTTTATCGCGCATGAGCCGGTACTGCGGACTCTGGTCATCGGCTTGAGTATCCGCGCGTTTTTCGGGACATTTTTCGGCGTGCTGTACAGTCTGTTTCTGGTACGTGATCTGGGACTGCAACCGGCGCAGTTAGGGCTGGTCATCAGTGGAGGTGGCATCGGCGCGTTGATTGGCGCGGCGCTGGCCAGTCGTGTGACCCGGCGCCTCGGTTTAGGTCGCACGCTGCTACTCATGTTGGCACTCGGAGGGATCATCAACCTGCATATCCCATTCATTACCGGGCCAATATGGCTGATGATTCCGATTTTGATCATGGGTCAAATTCTGGGGGATGGTGTCTGGTCAATTTATGAGATCAACGAAATGTCGCTGCGCCAGAGCATCGTACCAGATCATCTGCTGGGGCGCGTCAATAGCAGTATTGGCTTTCTGGCACAGGGTATCGCTCCGCTGGGGGCGCTGATCGGTGGCGCACTGGCGACCAGTCTGGGTACACGTCCGACTCTGCTGATCGCCTGCGCGGGAATCATCCTGTGTAATGCGTGGGTGTTTATATCACCGATACGTCATCTGGTGGATTACCCTGAGCTGGAAACTTCTTAACCAGAATCACACGGGACAGACTTAAAAAATCTGTTCCGTTTTCACATGCTATCTTTAAGGGCTGCAACTCGATTCGCTGTGGACATAATATTCCAGCACAAGATCAGGTCGATCCGTCACCGTTTCGCAATAGATATAACCTTCGGCCAGAATCGCCTTCAGTGCCTCAATCGGCGGCGCTTCCGTGTCAAACATATACGCCACCCATAAATCGGGCTGATCCATAATCGTCTGTTCGATGTCTTCTGTCATGGCTGGTGTCAGGTCTCTGCCGCCAATATCCGGGAAATAGCTCCGCAGCCCCAGTGGTTGAAGATAGTAATCCACCGTATTGATATATTTATCGCCATGCATTTCGCGCGGTGTGAATCCCACCACCAGGTCACCTACCTGCGCACGATCAGTCAACTCTTCCTGCAAAATGTTCAAAGCCGGAAACGGTCGCACCCCCATACGTCTAAGCACCGCATCAGGATTAATGCTGTAGAAAGTTCCCACCAACACCCAGATAATCAGCAGGGCAAAGGTAAACACGCGCCAGCTCGACAGCCAGTTAAAACCCAGCGCGATGATGATCGCCCCAAGCGGCCATAATCCAATAAAGTAACGCAGGCGACTGGGGGTGACTAAACGCAGAATTTCGTTAGCGGCCACCAGTACAATGAACAGCCCTAACGTCGTAAACCAGATATACGTCATACCGCGCGTGGGCTTCCGTAAGGACGGTAATGCAGCCAGCCCAACCCCGGCCAGCAGCAGCGGAGCGCCATTGCCAAACAGATAGGTTAGAAACGGTACAATTCGCCGGATTCTCAATGCGCCAGTAATAATTTCTTCGCGCCCAGTCGCATGTGTCACACCGCGGATGAGTGTGGTAATCCATGGTAGAAATAATACCCCGGCGAGGGCAAATATGATGACCACCCTCCACCACTGTCGATCTTTTTTGACCACGAACAAATGATACAGGGCGATTACGCCCACTATAGCAGCCGCAAAATAATGAGTATACAGCAGGCCGGTCGTCGTCAGTGCCAGAGTCGTCCAGGCCAACGCGCCTGCTTTTGGTTTGGTAATGACATAATAGTAGATCCAGACTTCCAGCGCCGTCAGGAAAGCCACCAACGTGTATTGACGGATTTCGTGCATGTAGTGAATTAAAAACACTGAACTGCACAGAATGACGGCCGCATAAAAACCCACACGCGGACTTATAGTATCTGCGCCCAGCCGATAAGTTATGGATACCGTCAGCAGGCCAATAAAAAGCGATAGTATCCTTAATGCAGGCGGAGCCCATCCAACCAGATTGCCCCAGGCCCCCAACAGGATAAAATATCCCGGCACGTGCCCCGGACTTCTGGTACTGACATTATTCCAGATATCAAACGGGGATAACGGATCAGCACCTAACCCACCAGCATGACCAATGGAGAGCACTTCATCCCCACGCAAACCATCCAGGTCAAGGCCGCGGGTGGCTAAGGCGCAACTGAGCAAGAGCAGGGGCAGCAGTAACCAGCGATAGGGAATCGACGTAAAATATACCATGCTTGGTTCCGTGCCTGTCTACAGGTTGTGCCGGATAAAAGTAACAGCCAAGAATATGATTCCTGGCTGAGATCGTGCATGAGAACTACATTCATTATTAAACGAGTCGGTCTGCGACCAGTTCCGCGATGTCCTTCACGATCGGACCTTCGCCAATCACGGATTGTGCGCTCTCAAACATCTGCATGCAGAAGGGACAGCCCACCGCCAGCGTATCCGCGCCAGATGATGTGGCCTCGCGGTAGCGCTCGATATTCACGGCGCTGTCGCCGGGTTCTTCCTCTTTCCAGAACTGCGCGCCACCTGCCCCACAGCAGAATGAATTTTTGCCATTGCGCGGCATTTCGATCATGGCGTTGCCTTGCAGCGCATTGAGCACATCACGCGGCGCTTCGACAATGTCATTTTGTCGCCCTAAGTAACACGGATCGTGGAACGTGACATTGCTGGTTTTACTCGGATGCGCATCCATCGGCACCCGTCCAGCAGCGATCAGCTCATCAATCAATTCAGTGTGATGGACAACTTCATATTCGCCGCCAAACTGATGATATTCCTTGCCGAGATTTTGGAAACAGTGTGGACAGGTCACGACAATCCGCGGCGGGTTGACTTCGTTCAGCGTTTCGACATTGGCCGTCGCCATCTCGGAATAGAGGAATTCGTTACCCGCGCGTCGGGCGACATCGCCGGTGCATTGTTCGGCTTCTCCCAGCACGGCGAAATTCACCCCGGCGTGATTGAGCACTTTGACCAGAGCGCGTGCGGTTAACTGCGCGCGCGGATCATAACTGGCGGCACATCCCACCCAGTAGAGAATGTCGAAATTGGGATTTTCATCGACGGTCGGCACGGGGAATTCCAGGCCATTCGCCCAACGGAAACGGCTTTCGGTGTTTTGCCAGGGATTGCTGGCGGCGCTCTCCATGCCTTTGAAGGCGCTTTGCAGTTCCGCCGGGAAATCGCTTTCCATCATGACCTGATTACGGCGAATATCGAGGATATCGAACATCGGCTCGTTGCCCACCGGACAGATATCAATGCAGGCACCGCACGATGTACACGCCCACAGAGCACTCTCGCTGATGGCGAACCCAAGCAGCGGGTTATACGACTCTTCCCCTGCTGCAAGTCCGGCCATCTGATCTTTCATCATGTAACGTTTATTGATTTCCAACGCGGACGGGGAGAGTTCCTTGCCAGTGACATAAGCCGGACACACGTCCTGACAGCGATTGCACATGATGCAGGCGAAACCATCAAAAATCTGCGTCTGGCTGAGATGTTCCAGCCGCGCCACGCCGAACTGTTCTTTGTCCTCGTCCTCAAAATCGAGCGGTTGCATTTCACCCATCGAGGTGCGCTCTGGCCGCGTGAGGTAATTCAGCGGTGCCATGAACAGATGCGCGTGTTTGGTGTAGGGAAAATACGGCGTGAAGATCAGAATGCCACCGAGCGCCAGCCACCAGAACAGATGCCGCGTGACTTCAAGCGTATCCGGGCTGAGGCCCGCAAACAACGGCGCGATCAGCGTGGCGAACGGCATGAAAATGTCCGCACCGTACTGCGCCACATGCACCGATTCGCCCAGAAAACGTGAGCCGACATGGATAAGAATGAACACCGCGACGATCAGCGAATCGCGGTCAATCGCGCCGGCTTTGACTTTGGGATGCAGCAGCACATTATCGTGGAATTTCAGTTCACGCCGGTTGGGCAGGACGAAACGCCGCAGGATAAAATACGTCACGCCGACCAGTACGGCCACGCTCAACAAGTCGGCCAGCAGACGATACCCGTCGAAGATGAGGCCGCTGCCTTCCAGAAATGTGAAGTCGCGGATAAAGCCTTGCAGCACATCGCCAAAATTCACTAAGAAATAAAATGTAAATCCCCAGGCCACACCCAGATGAAACAGGCTGGACAGGGGGCGGGTTTTTAAGGTGGTCTTTTGCGTCAGATAAATCGTCAGCGCCTGCCACACACGTGCCGGGAGCTTGTTCCAGTGCAACTGACCCTCACCGCGGTTGATAATGGCGTACATTTCCATAAAACCGGTGTAGGTCGCGCCCAGAGCAAACAGCGCCAGAATGACAAAAAGCATCTGTTCCACAGGTAATAACATAAAGTAAATCCTTCGGGGTGCAGATCACCGTAAATTTAACTTTGGCCCGCGTGAAATTCACGCCGAGTACTGGGGGCTAGTGTACCATCGTGGTTGTGAAAGACCAACTTTGGGGTGTCGAAAATTGGGGTGTCTGCTAACGAGCAGAGAATCCGACACTAGGCCAGATCCGGGCAAATAGACAGCTTCTTCAAGCGTTATTATTTCGTACAAATGCTGGTCTCACTTTGTTTATCATCCACTATACTAACCTTTTCTCGAATTTCATATCGTATCTCTAATCTCAAATAAACCAGAAATATCATAATGGTCGATGTTATTAAACCAGACACTATACCTATAATGATTATCAGGAACCCTTCACCGAGACACCCCATACCGTTGCAATCACTGATACCTAGTACGACCTCACGAGATACTAGGATTGACAGGGCTATCATCAAAACAGACAGTACTATATACACGATGATATAACCCGCAGATTTGAATATAATCCTGTTAACTCTCACCATCTTTATCTACCTTCCAATCTTTGTTCCATGTTTGCTCATGTGTGATAAGTAAATGCTCAAATGATAAGTAATTTAGTGATCATCTTAATCACTGTCTATCACCATCTGCCGATTATAACGCGACAGTGGTGTTCGAAATCCGCGTTGAGTTTTAACCTTTCAAATTAATATTAGAATTACAACTTAAACTCTAAGTCAACCGTATACTCTATACCATAAATTTGTTCCTGAGGTGATTTATGACATTTTTTACCAGAGACGCTGACAAGAGAATCAATACAGAGGTTCGCCGTCGTAAGGATATAAGAGGCAGGATCTACTTTTTACTTTGGTTAATGACTAATCTGGTTGGCACATTCCTTGTTGTGGGGTTTGCCCAAAGACTACGTGATCAAAATTACGCTAATTCCACGCCTGATATTTGGGGTGATTGGAATTTTATGGTGGCAGCTTTAGTTGTTACCTTCACCCTGAGTTTAATATGGACACTTATGTTGGTCAGACTTAATACACTTAAGGGAGACAAATCAATAAGAGATAGCGTGACTGGCGCAATGCTTGAAGATCTGGAAGATGAGATGGTTTTCGAAAAAGCAAAACGTTTGCTACAAGTCGAGGAAGATGGGGAGATAATGTACTCTTTTGATTATGATGACGCTGGAGACAGTCGTAATCTGTATTCAAAAGAGAAAATTTGAAATACGCCTGTCACCGCTGACGGCCTACTGGATGCAAAAGTGAAATCGTCCATTGTCTGTAGTTCGAGTAAACTCAGGCTGAATGCTTCAAAATCGCCCATTAGCCTATTGTAAGGTTGTTCATCTTGAGCCGAACTTCAACCCAATACTATATTCTGCTTGTTGCATTTTTGCTATTGGGAGCGGCGCTGCGTTTCAGTGGACTCTACGAGATGCGCGATCTGCTCGATCATGATGAGGCTTACAATGGGTTGGATGCGCTCAGTCTGCTGGAAACGCCGCGCTTAACGCCTTTTTTTGAGTCGAACAATGGCCGCGAAAGCCTGTGGATGTACCTGCTGGCGCCATCGGTGGCCATCTTTGGAGCACAACCGTTCGCGCTGCGTCTTGTCGCCGTCTTCACGGGTGTGCTGACCTTGGACGCTGTCCATGCTTTAGCCCGTGAATTACTGGGTAAACGCGCAGCGCTATGGACATTAGCCGCATTGGCAGTGCTATACTGGCATGTGCATCTCAGCCACGTGGCTTTTCGTGCCCTGCTTTATCCGTTCATCGGGTCGCTGGCATTCGCCCTGCTGCTGAGGGCACATCGACTTAACCGGGGCTGGCTGATGGCCGGAGTCATGACCGGGGCGCTGCTGTACACCTATTTCTCAGCACGGCTGTGGGTGGGGCTGGCCGGTCTGTTGCTACTGGTCTGGTTAATCCGTGAGCCACGTTTGCGCCGGGGAAGTCTGCGGGCATTGATCGCAGCAGGGGTCGTGGCACTGCCGCTGTTGATTTATACCCTGCAAAATCCGCATATCGCGCTGGGTCGTGTGGGAGATCAGGCGGTTGTATCACCGACGCTTGTGCTGGAAAATACGCGTCTCTGGCTGGGTGCGTGGCTGGCACAGGGGTCGACCTATGCGTTCCACAATCCTATGGGCCGCCCGATTCTGGATCTGCCACTGGCGATCCTGTTGGTCGTCGGGATCGCGGTTTTGGTCGCTCGGAAACGATCAGCAGGACTGTTGATTCTGCTGCTGGCCGTGCTGGCTATAATACCATCCGTGTTCAGCGTGGATGCCCCCCATTTTCTGCGCGCGATTGGCCTGGTTGTACCCATCGCGCTGGTGCTGGGAGCGGCAATCGCGCTGTCGAAAAAACCGCAGTGGGTCATGGTTGCGCTGCTGATTCTCGTCTGGACTGCATTCAACACCTATCGCGACTTTAACACCTGGGTGGTTGATTATCGACCACCGGGAGGCAATGGCTATAAGCTGGCGCACAGCAATGCCCTGCTAACCAAACTCGATCACCAGTTCCCGCTCTACACCTATCAAACTACTGTCACTGATCCGCTGCCGCGTTTCCTGTTGCAGGATTATCATTTACAACCCCTGCCGTTATTTAATTTCCCCAATTGCACCGTTGGGCCAGACGGCACCTTTCGCTACCTCGCACCGCTGGATTATGAGCCGCATCCGGCAGACCCGGTCACACAATGGTCACAGCCCGAATTGTTGCTGCACGACGAGTCGGGTCTACCTGCGGAATTGGGTTATAGCCTTTATTTTGCGGAATCACACGAAATTATCCAACCGCTGGTGCTGGATCAGCGCCTGCAGATTGCACTATCGAGCGAAATCGAAACCACGAACAGAGCCGGGGACACGCTCACCTTGCCACTGCGCTTTTCCGCTTTAGCCGATTTAGATCAGCCGTATACGGTGTATGTTCATGTGCTGCGTGAGGGTCAACTGATCACCCAGCTTGACACGCTGATCTGCACGGACTATCCCACATCAGAATGGCGAATGGGACAGGCGGCTATGCAATCCTATCCTCTCACCCTACCGGCTGATCTGACCGCTGGCGATTATGTTCTCAACATAGGGGTCTACAACAGCACCACCTTAGAGCCGTTGGGTGCCGAGTCACTTACGATTGCGCTCAGGGTTGTACCTTGATAGCTTTTGTCATCGCTGCGGAACATATCATAAGCTTGTGTGTGTGAGTAACGGCTATTCAACCACCATTCTCACCTTAGCCTTTAAGTCTAGTCTGAGTTCTTCATCCAGCGAGTCATCCTCTGGTACATCATGCAATACCTCAGTGATTATTAGCTTTTCCACTTTCTGCAATTCAATGTAGGCTTTTCGCAATTCCTGTCTTGCACTGTCAGAGTTCAAAATGTGTGCGTAAAAATCGCCCGTCCAGACTTTAGCAGACTCAACCATATTGGGTGTTCTATCTATCAATCGCGGAATGACCTTACCCCAGTTTGGCGGACACCAGAAATGTCCGATAAACTGAGAGTAAGGAGTAAATGATGGGATACAAGAAATACAGTGAGGAGTTCAAACGGGAGGTGCTGGGGCTGGTGGCCGAAGGGAAC
>JBBSQD010000271.1:0-8762 GCA_038258185.1 Aggregatilineales bacterium
ATATCCTGTGGCGTGAGCTTTGCATCAGCCAATGCCTGCTCAATCGCCAGAATCGCCCCCAGCGACTCCGGATGCGGCGCGGTTGAATGATAGGCATCGGAGGTCGAACCATAGCCGACAATTTCCGCCAGAATATTCGCCCCGCGTGCCTGAGCATGTTCCAGCGATTCCAGCACGAGCACACCCGCACCTTCGCCAAAAACCAGCCCTGACCGATTCTTGTCAAAAGGCCGCGAAGCCTGAGTCGGGTTATCGTTATCGCGTGAGCAGGCGCCAACCCGATCAAACGCAGCCACACCAATCGGGATAATCGGTGCCTCACCTGCCCCGGCGACCACCCTATCCAAGCGCCCCAGACGAATTAAATCGAAGGCATGACCGATGCAATCCGAACCGGTCGAGCAGGCCGAAATGGGCGTATAGGATGGCCCGTGTGCGCCGATCATAATACTGACCATATCGCTGCCGCCATTGACCATCAGCATCGGGATTCCAAAGGGAGTCACACGGCGCGGATCATGAGTGTTAAACAGCAGTTCCGCCTGTTCAAAATAACTTTCCACCCCACCCACTGCCGAGCCAATAATCACCCCGGTACGTGCGCGTTCTTCTTCCTTAACCTGCAGGTCTAAACCAGCATTCGCAAGCGCTTCTTTGGTGGCCGCATAAATAAACTGCTGATAACGATCACGGCGGCGCGCCTCTTTAGCAGGCATATGTGCGGTTGGTTCCCAATCCTTGACTTCAGCCGCAATCTTGACCAGATAAGGTTGCGGATCAAAGCGGGTAATTGCGCCAACACCGCTGCGACCTGCCTTAATTCCTGACCAGGTGCTCTCCGCATCCTGCCCCAGTGGCGAAACAACTCCCATGCCGGTCACAACTACACGTCGGGTCATGCCGACCTCCTGTAAATGCTGCGAAATAATCTCAAAATAATGCTATAGTCTTTGTACCATAGCCGCAAATCCTTTACCAGTATTTCAACTCTGGCGGTCATCCTGCCCCGGCATGTAATGGCCTTCAACCCACGCCTTGCCTTCCGTGCTGATCTCCTGCTTCCACACCGGCACAATCTCTTTCAGCCGGTCGATGCCATAACGCGCACCTTCAAAGCAGCCCTGATCGCGATGCCCTGACGAGCAGGCAATCACAATCGTGTTCTGCCCCACTTCGAGATGACCAATCCGCTGGATAATGGCGATGCCCTGCACCAGCGGCCAGCGCTCACGGATTTCTGCCGCCACCTGACGCATTTTCGCCAGTGCCATTGGCGCGTAGGCTTCATATTGCAGCGACGCCGTTTCGATCTGTTCGCCCTCACGGCTGGTTTTGCCGCGCACCATCCCACTGAAGATGCACACCGCGCCGGTTTCCACCACGGTGATCGCTGCGACAAGTTGATCATGGTCAATCGGTTCACTCGCCAGTTGGAAAATCTCGGGATAAGGCGAGTCGCTGCCACCGCTGACAGGCGGAAAAAACGCCACGGTATCGCCATTTTTAACGGCATCTCCAGCAAAAGCATACTCTTCGTTAATCGCCGCAATCGCTGCTTTGGCATTGGCCTCTAACGGGGGATACAAACGGATCAATCTCTGGCGTACATCCTCCAGCGTCGCAGCATCACCGGGTAAATCGAGTGTCAGCGTATTGGTTCCCGCCAGGTCTTTGAGAGTCGCAAACAACAGCACTTTGATCTGCATCACATATCCTTCGCTGTATAATCACCATGCTGGCCGCCCCGTTTGGACAGCAGCCGAATATCACTCAGACGCATTTCACGGTCAACAGCTTTCGCCATATCATAAATGGTCAGCGCGGCGGCACTCACCGCGGTCAGCGCTTCCATCTCGACGCCGGTTTTGCCATAAGTTCTGGCCGTCGCCGTAATGCGAATCGCACTCGCTTCATCATCCAATTCCAGGCTGACATCCAGATGCGTCAGGGGCAAGGGATGACACAGCGGAATCAGCTCGGCGGTGCGCTTGGCCGCCATAATCCCGGCGACTCGCGCAATCGTCAGCACATCGCCTTTTTTCAGCAGCCCTTCGCGGATTAAACGCAACGTCTCCGGCTGCATATAGACCGTCCCACCAGCAACCGCCTCGCGTTCGGTTTCCGGCTTGGAACCGACATCGACCATCCGGGCAGAGCCAGTTTCATCCAGGTGAGTCAACTGGTCACTCATCACAATCATCCTTATCTTTCAACCGGCACAGCACACACCAAAGGGTGTTTAGCCCCTTATTATACCCTTACATCAGAGGTTAATTAAGCGGTCTTGTATTGGAATCCGGCGGCGTGTATACTGATTTTGTGATGACCCCTAATGAACACCGGAGACACTTCTCTTGAGTATTTTTAGCAAAGGTTTATCAAAAACCCGCCAGTCTTTTTTTGGTCGCCTCACATCCGCTTTAGGCGGTAGCAGCATTGATGAGGATACCTGGGATGATATTGAGGCTGTGCTGATTCAGTCGGATATGGGCGTGGAAACTACCGCTAAAGTGCTGACTGAACTGCGTCGTGGCGGTTATACCCGCACGGAAGATGTGCAAAAGGGACTGCGCGAAGTCCTGGCAGGCATGCTGAAGACCCCGCCGCCGCTCAATATCAGCGGTCGCCCCCTGTCCATTATACTGGTTGTGGGTGTCAACGGCTCCGGCAAAACGACCTCTATTGCCAAGCTGGCTAACCGGCTGGCGGTCATTAACCGACGACAGGTGCTGCTGGCGGCAGGTGATACCTTCCGCGCCGCGGCAATTGAGCAATTGCAGAAATGGGGTGAGCGCATCAACGTCCCGGTCATCGCCAACAAGCCGGGTTCCGACCCCGCCGCTGTTGTCTATGATGCCACCGCCGCCGCCCACGCGCGCGGCAAGGATGTGCTGATTATTGACACCGCTGGACGTTTGCACACCAATTACAATCTGATGGAAGAACTGGCGAAGATTAAGTCCGTTTCGCAGAAAGTCATCCCCGGTTCACCGCATGAGGTGCTGCTGGTACTGGATGGCACTACCGGACAAAACGCGCTGGAACAGGCCAAGAAATTCCGCGAGATGGTTGATGTCACGGGTGTGATTATCACCAAGCTGGATGGCACCGCCAAAGGCGGTATGGTTTTTGCTGTTTTTAATGATCTGGGTCTGCCCGTCCATTATGTGGGACTGGGTGAAGGCTTAAATGACATGGTGCTGTTTAACCCGGAAAACTTTGTCAAAAGCCTGTTCGACGAAAATTAGTTCTCACGAGAGGTGTCATGGAAAATACAGTCAGCGCGCTTGCTGATATGAAAAAACAAATTGATGGGCTCATGACGCGCCTCAACATTGACAACAAAGCCGAGCGCATCAGTGCTATTCAGGGTGAGGCCAGTGCCAATGATTTCTGGAATGATACTGACGCTGCCAATAAACTGATGCAGGAAATGTCGGGGTTGAAGGAAGAAGTTGACCGCTGGCAAGCGCTGGCTAATCGCATCAATGATGCGCTGGAACTGGCTGAATTAAGCGATGCCAGTCTGGAAGCCGAGCTCAACATCGAAGTCGAAGCCCTGCATCCGATTGTCGAGCGGATGGCGCTGCAAGCCCTGCTCTCCGGCGATTATGACCACGAAAATGCGATTCTGGCGATCCATGCCGGTGCCGGTGGTACCGAAGCCCAGGACTGGGCGCAGGTGCTGGAGCGCATGTACCGCCGTTGGGCGGAACAAAACGGCTACAAAATCGAAGAAATTGAGCGGATGGAAGGCGAAGAGGCCGGCATTAAAAGTCTCACCATCAGCATCAAGGGCAAGTATGCTTATGGCTATCTGCAGAGTGAGCAGGGTGTCCATCGGCTGGTGCGCCTGAGTCCGTTTGACTCCGCCAACCGGCGCCACACATCGTTTGCAAAGGTCGAGTTATGGCCGGATATCCAGAGCAATATCGATATTGAAGTCAATGAAACCGACATCCGCGTGGATACTTATCGTGCCGGTGGCGCGGGTGGCCAGCACGTCCAGAAGAATGATACCGCTGTACGCATCACCCACGTGCCCACCGGGATTGTGGTGCAATGCCAGAATGAACGCAGTCAGGCGCAGAACCGTGAACGTGCGATGCAAATTCTGAAAGCGCGTCTGTTCGAGATGGAGCGCAAGAAACAGGAAGCCGAACTGGCCTCGCTGAAAGGCGAAAATGTGGATGCCGGTTGGGGCAATCAGATCCGTTCGTATGTGCTGCACCCCTACCAGATGGTCAAGGATCACCGTACTGATCACGAAGTCGGCAATACCGGCGCTGTGCTGGATGGCCGGCTGAATGAATTTATGGAATCGTACCTGCGCGCTAAAATTCAGAAACTCAATCCGGCCTAAGTGCTCTATCCTATGTAAACTTCAGAACGCTCCGATCATGGAGCGTTTTTGATTCCTGCCCCGTCGATCAAACCAGTTGGACTCTTGACAAGTTTAACCAGTCAAGTAAAATTAGATTAGTCTAAATTAGAATAAAAGCAAAGCTAAATTTTTAGTACTTTGCATCAATCCCGACCACACAGGAGATCATAGCCGTATGCTTTCACATAAAATAATCGCCCTCTGGGGCATAATCTGCCTGCTGGCAGGCATCAGCAGCATTTCCGCGCAGGATGAACCCTTCAAAATTGTCGCGACCACCACCCAGGCCGCTGACCTGGCGGCGATTCTGGCCGGTGACCTTGTCGGTGATCTCATCGAAATTACGCCATTGATGGGTGCCGGGGTCGACCCGCATCTCTACAAGCCCACCGAGTCGGATATTCAGGCCATGAATCAGGCTGATCTGGTGATCTATAGCGGACTGCACCTGGAAGGCCAGTTTGACACGGTGTTTGAAGGCTTAGGCCAACGCGCTATCCGCACCTATGCCCTCTCCGACCCAGCTAAGGATGCTGGTTTTATCATCGGTGGTTTCACCCTGTCGGCGGAACTCACCAACGTCAATGACCCGCATTTCTGGTTCGACTCGCGCAACTGGCAGATGGCGACTGAGGGATTAGTCGAAGTGTTGAGCGAGATGGACCCGGCTCACAGCGACATCTACAGCACGAATGGTGAAGCGTATATCGAACAGTTGAGCATCCTCTATGATTGGGCGCTGGAAGCCATGTCACAGGTGCCGGAAGAGCAACGCGTTTTAGTGACTTCCCATGACGCGTTTCAGTATTTTGGCGAAGCAGTCGGCTGGCAGGTACGCGGCTTGCAGGGCATCAGCACGCAGAGCGAAGCTGGCGTAGCCGATGTGCAGGATATCGCGCGTTTTGTGGCCGAAAACCATATTCCGGTGATGTTTATCGAAAGCAGTGTTCCCCCCAACGCGATCCGCGCCGTGCAGGAAGCAGTTAATGCCAATGGGGGCGAGGTCGCTATCGGTGCGCGTGAATTATTCTCCGACGCGATGGGCGAACGCGGCAAATTCGGCGGCACGTACATCGGCATGTTTGGTCAGAATGTGCTGACTATTCTCCAATCCTACGAGGAAACCGGCGTGGAACTCACTTTAGTGCCGTGGCCAGACAATTTGGAGCCGCAGCCCCCGGCTGAACTGATTGAATTTGGCTCGTAAAAAACCCATCATTGAAGCGACGCTACCCTACCAAATTCTGAGGCTTACACGAAAAGGATGATTAACATGGCGAACGAAAACGGCAAATCTGCCAGAACCAATGCAATCCAGATTAACGACTTAACGGTCGCCTACAACAGTAAACCCGCCCTGTGGGATGTTGATCTGGCGGTGCCAGAAGGTGTGCTGATGGCGATTGTCGGCCCCAATGGTGCTGGCAAAAGCACGCTGATTAAAGCCGCGCTGGATCTGATTCCACGGGCAGCAGGTGACATCACCATCTACGGCAAACCGTATCGCAAAGCACGTGATCTGGTCGGCTATGTGCCCCAGCGCGGCAGTGTCGACTGGGACTTCCCCACTTCAGTGCTGGATGTCGTCACGATGGGGCTGTACGGCAAACTGGGCTGGCTGAAACGCCCCGGCAAACAGGAACGCGAACTGGCGCTGCACGCGCTGGAGCAGGTCAGTCTGGCTGACCTCGCCAACCGGCAAATCAGCCAGTTATCCGGTGGACAGCAGCAGCGCACTTTTCTGGCGCGCGCATTAGTGCAGGACGCGCAGATTTATTTCATGGATGAGCCATTCGCAGCGGTTGACGCGGTTACAGAACGGGCGATTGTGGTGCTGCTGCGTGAACTACGGGCGAACAATAAAACCGTCGTCGTCGTCCATCATGACCTGCAAACGGTGACGGATTACTTCGATTGGGTCGCCCTGCTCAATGTGGAGATGATCGCCAGCGGCCCGGTGACCGAAATTTATACGCAGGAAAATCTGCGCCGCGCCTATGGTGGGCATGTCTCGTTTGTCAACCACACCGAAGCCCCACCGACCGACCCAGTCGAGGTGGCCTATGAACGTTGAGCACCGTCAGGGCTGGATACTGATTGTGGGGATCACGCTGGTTTTCATCCTCACGATTCCGCTCAGCGTCTGGTTCCTGGACATCAATTATGATTACACCCTGACCACGGTTGCGCTGGGGGGTGGCTTGCTCGGCATTATCAGCGGGGTGCTGGGTACATTCGCCGTTTTGCGCCGCCAGAGCCTGATGGGCGATGCATTGTCTCATGCCGCCCTGCCGGGTGTAGCGCTGGCCTTTCTCATCGCTGGCCGTGACCTGGGCTGGCTGCTTTTGGGCGCGGCCATCGCTGGTTGGGTCGGCGTGATGTTCATCCGCGCAGTGACCAGCACGACACGCATCAAACAGGATACGGCCATGGGCATGACCCTGGCCGCCTTCTTCGCTTTCGGCATCGCGCTGCTGGCCTATATTCAGGGCCGCCCCGATGCCAGTCAGGCCGGGTTGGACAAATTCATTTTTGGTCAGGCCGCTGCCATCGTCCAGCAGGATGTCATACTCGTCGGCGGGGTAGGATTGGTCGTGCTGATTTTCCTGGGCATCTTCTGGAAAGAATTCAAACTGATCACCTTCAATGCCGAATTCGCCAGCGCCAACGGTTTCCCGGTGCAGGCGCTGGATATTCTGCTGTCGACGCTGATCGTGGTCAGCATCGTGCTCGGCCTGCAACTGGCGGGTGTGATTCTGATGGTCGGTTTGCTAATCGCCCCGGCAGTCGCCGCCCGTCAATGGACACAGCATCTCGACCAGATGCTGGTGCTGGCGGCAGTTTTCGGTGCATTTTCCGGCGCGGCAGGGGCTATTCTCAGCGCCGTGCAGACCGGCCTGCCCACCGGCCCGATGATTATCGTGGTGGCTTCAGCGATTGTGTTTCTCTCAATCGGCTTTGCACCCGGCAGAGGTCTGTTGTGGTCGTGGTGGAAACAGCGCAATGATCGGCGGCGTTTCGCCGGCCAGAACGTGCTCCAGGATATTTACCAGCACGCGCTGCAACATCGTGACCCGGCCTTCCCCGCCGAGGCAAGCATGTTAGCGGGTGTACGCGGGTCTGCTGCTGCCCAGCTTGGCCTGCAACAATTGCAGAAAGCCGGGCTGGTAAGCTCCACTTCTAAAGGTTGGACGCTCACACCCAATGGCATTGAACGCGCCCGTAAAGAAGTCGAAAATCAGCAGCTATGGGAATTGTATCGCCTGTACCGCGACGATCTCAAACTGCCCTATTTCCCGGAAAATCATCAACTGGAACTGAACAGGCTGCTTTCTCATGAGGAAGTGGCGCGTCTGCAACATGCCCAGCAAGGAGTCGTCAGCTAATGGAAGCGCTGGAACAACTTATCATCAATCTAATCCTGCAATTTGTCTCGGTCGACCAGCTCAATCTGTTTCTCAGTGATCCACGCACCGTCGCCATCATCATCGGCGTTCTCGTGTCGGTTTCGACAGCCTGCCTCGGCGTGTTTCTGCTGCTGCGGCAAATGTCCATGACCACCGACGCCATCAGCCATACCGTGCTGTTGGGCATTGTTGTCGCCTTTCTGGTCATGACTGGCCTGTTGGGTCTACAGGCTGATCTCAATTCGCCGCTGCTGGTCATCGGCGCGGCGCTAGCTGGTGTGGTCACGGTGCTGCTGACCGAGCTTATTTATCGCTCCGGTCTGGTCAAACAGGATGCGGCCTTAGGGTTGGCCTTTCCGCTGTTGTTCGCTATTTCGATCATTCTCATTTCCAGCTTTGTGGATGATGTGCATCTGGATACCGACTCGGTGTTAATCGGCGAGATCGGCGTTGCCTGGGCGAATACCAACAGCCACTGTCTGGACAATTGTGACGAAGTGGTCATTACACAGGAAGACCCGCGTGCCGAAACAGGCCGTTCCTGCACCAACTGCTCCGCTGAAAATGGTATTTCGCCGCGCTCACCCCAGGCCGAATTTGTCGAAATCTGTACCAACTGCGGCACCTATACCGCTGCCGAAGCGTGGCAGCAACGGCTGATTCCAGAGCAGCCCACACTGGTTTTCTGGCCCAAGTCGATCACCCTGCTGTGTATCATCACCTTACTGAACATCCTTTTCGTCACCCTGTTTTACAAGGAACTCAAGCTCTCCTCATTTGACTCTGCGCTGGCAACGGCTTTGGGCTTTCGTCCCGGTGCCATCACCTACGTGCTGATGGTGCTGGTCAGTCTGACGGCGGTGGGTGCGTTTGATGCCGTCGGCTCGATTCTGGTGGTGGCCTTCTTTATCATCCCGGCAGCAACCATGTATCTGCTCACCGACAGGCTGGCTGTGATGTTATTAGGCAGC
>JBBSQD010000272.1:0-8696 GCA_038258185.1 Aggregatilineales bacterium
CACTTTTAATAGTATAAACCGATACGCCACAAAAGAGAACACGCGCTCTCCCTGTGCAGCAGCCTTAACAAGTGGTGAGAGAAAACGTATGCAACGCTGGAAAAACTTAAACTACACAAACTGATGAGACGAGCCACAAAATCGGTACAATAGAGACACTATGCCATCCAATCAGCCCAGGATTTCAAACTATGGTTAAGCGACGTTTAGGTTTAATGCTGGCGGTGACGGTCAGCTTACTGATCACCAGCACCCCGGCTTTCACCCAGGAAGACAGTCCTCCAACCTCTACACAGCGGGACGCAAAAGAACTGGCGGCGCGTCTGCTGGGTTTTGAGGAGCCCTATGCCTTCCCCGATCTGACTCCGTTGTATGAAGTCGGCGCGGAGGTGGAATTCTGGGTGGGCAAGACCGACCACGACAGCCCGACTCGTATCACGGCGACTCTGGCCGCGGTCACGCCCAATATCTACCTGTGGGTGGAGGATGGCATCGCTTATGAGGAAGGTGCTATGGGGACTTTTGCCGGAATCGCTGACCAGATTCAACTGCTGATGCGTCTACGCGATACCTACGGCCAGGAAACGATTATCCCCGGTGCCGGTGCGGTAAGATCATCGGCCAGCCGGATGACCCTGCCGGATATTGATACCGACCCGCACATCTTTATCCTGTACACGCGCGACCTCGGCAGTGTGCATTATGTCATTAACCCCAATGATCTGACCGCATCAGCCTACGTCCCCGGTGACTTCAGCAACCAGCACGAAATGATCCTGCTGAATACCTCCATGCTGCCCGACATCGCGCTGGATAACGGCGCCTATATCAGCATTCTGATTCGGGCACTGTTCGATTTTGTTAATCACATCAATGCGCCGGGGCAGGCGCGCTGGCTGGATGAAGCCCTGGCCTGGGATATGACGTTTCAGCTACAGGGCAATGAGCTGCCCCAGGATTACATCCGCGCTTATTTCCGCAATCCGCTGGTGTCATTAATTGATACAACTCAGTCCGGCGCAAATGCCGGGTTGGTCGGCGGACAGAAATTGTTTCTGGATTATGCCTCACAGCGCTTTGGCCGCGATTATGTCCAGGCGTTGTATGCCAGCAGCGGCCTCGGCGTGGCGCCGATCAATCACGCCTTGGATAACAACGAATTTATCGACCCGGTCAGCGGTCAGCCGGTCAGCGCGGCAGATTTATTCGCGGATTTTGTGATTGCCAATGTGCTGGATGCGCCCTTCGGTGATGGCCGTTATGTCCACCGTTTTAACCAGCTGCCGGAAGATCAAAGCCCGGCAGGACAGAGAGTGAACAGTGACAATTTTATCCTCGAAGCTCAGCCTGTCGGCCAGTACGGCGCCAGTTATTTTTACCTGTCTGTCCAGCAGGCAGAGCGTTTCACCGTCAATTTTGAGGGTCAGCCTACCACAGCCCGCCTGCCATTTGACAGCGCCCGTGCCGCTGATGACCATTTTTACTGGTCGGGCAGGCAGGCCGATCAGGACATTAGTCTTACACGCGCGGTTGACCTGAGTGGCGTGGATAGCGCCACACTGACATTTGATACCTGGTTCGACCTGAGCGAAGCCTGGAATTATGCCTATGTGATGGTGTCCGCCGATGACGGTCAGACATGGGAGATTATCGGCAGCGGCGATGAGACCGACAACCACAACGGTGCGGCTTACGGCCCCGGCCTGACCGGAATCAGCAGTTTAGAGGGGCCACGTCCGTTCCCGTATGTCGGCATTCAGTTCGCCAGTGATGGCATGACCGTCACCGGTATCGTCCCGGATGCCCCGGCCAGCGAAACCGACATGCAGGTGGGGGATGTGATTATCGGCCATGACGAAACGCTGTGGGAAAACGGCCCCAATATTATCGCCCTGCTGGCGGATTATCGCTCCGGTGACACCCTCAATCTCTATATTCAGCGCGGCAATCAACGCCTGAGTATTCCGCTGATTTTGGGCGAACATCCCGAACGCGTGGTGCTGCCCGAACCGGAATGGCTGACGCAAACGCTCGATTTATCCGCCTTTGCCGGTCAGGAAATCCTGCTGCGTTTTGAATATATCAGCCTGCCCCGCCAGGAAAACCCCGGCATCGCCATTGATAACATCGCTATCCCTGAAATTGATTATCTGGACGATACCGAGACTACGTCTGATTGGGAGAATAACGGCTGGCAACAGCTGGATAATCAACTGGAACAGAATTTTCTGGTGCAGGTGCTGGTCGGTGGGACGCAGACCGCGCCGCCCAGTGTGCGCCAGTTGATCGACCCGGCAGACCGCGCCACCAGTGGCGAATGGACATTTAATCTGGAAGCCAATCAGATTATTCTGCTGGCAATCTCCGGCCTGAATGATGACACTTCAGAGCCTGCCCAGTTTGACCTGAGCATCATCGCAGATAGCGCTAACCGGGGCATATAGTTTTTAGTGGGTGGATTTCAGGGACATGGCGAGGCTAATACAGTGCTATGTCCCTGCGCTTGATGCTTGAGCTTTAGCGCCCTTCCAGCGACTTAAAATAGCCGTAGGTATAACGGTAAAATTCGAGGGTGCTTTTGGGCTGTTGTTTGCCTTTATCCAGCCGCCGACCCTGACTGCTGTTTTCCACGACTTTGGCATCACCCTGGGTGGCGATCTGCACGACCAGGTCAGACAGGCGCTGATAATCAATCGCCAGTGTGCGCACCACTTCGCGCTGCTGCTCCAGCGGGATGTTGCCCCACAGGCTCTCAATCTCGTCCAGAAGCGCCTTTGATTTCATGTTCACGTCTTTATCCGGCGGGAAAGTCTCAATCACGCTGCGTAACAGGTGATTGGCGATCTGGGTTTCGTCACGCACCATCGGCGCGGAACGCTCGCTGAAGGGGTGGTGCGTCGCCCGGTCGAGCTTGGTGTTATAGCGTTTGCCTTTGGCGAAATAGCCGCCGAACAGCCGCAAAACATCCAGCCCGCTTTGTGGATCATCCGCGCCTTTGAGCAAACGCTCAATGTGCTTGTCGAGGTCGCGTGGGCTTTTCACCCGGTATTGATCAGCGAGGACGACAATCGAGCGCCCCAGCGCCAGAATCTCACGGGTGATTACCGTGCGATCATCATTGTTAAGGCCGCCGGACAGGCTCTGCATGGCATTCACCAGCGCGCCCAGCGTGGGGATTTCATTCTTATCGACGTAGGCCAGGGTCGTGTCATGCAGCAGTTCCGCGCTGACATGCAGCAGATCGGCATAATCGACAAAATCCACCCCGCCCATCAGCCGCTTAACGGCATAGGTCGCTTCCAGCGATTCGCGGATTTCCAGCCCCAGTTCCCGCCCTAAATGCACAATCGCGCGCCGCCCCGCCCCGGAGTCCAGACTGCGGATATAACGACGCAGCACTTCCATCGACGTGAGGCGCAGATCATTGCTCCAATCCAGCGCTTTGTACATGCGTGCCATCATCATGATGCCATTGTTGCCACGGTTTGCGGCCACCTCCGGGAACAGGCTGGCGACTTTGGCCGTATTGGTCACGTCCTTGCGCTGGATGTGAAAGCGCAGCAGCGAGAGCATCGCGCTAGGGTTAATCACTTTGAGGATATTGCGATTGTCGAAGATATGATTGGTCACCTCTTTGGCGACCCCATCCAGCACTTCGACCCACTCATGCCCATCCAATGCACCGATATAAGCCAGCGCCAGCGGCAGCGACTTGATGCCACCTTTCTGGATGGAACTGAGTGCATTGGGGACTTCTTCAGTGGAAATCAGGGTTTCCGCAAAAACCGTCTGCACCATTGTGGCATATTTGGTTTGCAGATCACCGGGATACAACAGGCGCGATTGATGCAGCATTTCATTGGCTAGTTCAGGATAAGCCCCGCGCGCCAGCAGGATTTGCAGCAGATAGCGTGGGCCGGGATCTTCCAGCGCAGGCAAAATTTCATCGGTGGACAACCCTTCGACAATCCAGCGCAGCGAACGGTCATACTGCACCGCCCACGGTGAAAGCGCCACCTGCACCAGCCCCGCCAGAGCAGACGTGTCAATCAGATCCAGACGACGTGTGGTAAGCGCACCTTCGGCAAAGCGCAGCAGCAGCAATGAGCGCCAGTTCTCGCCAAATGCGCCGGAGACTTCCGCCAGCAGACCCGCTGGTGCCGGTGCAGGGTTACTATTATTGAGGTACGGAGCCAAGCGCGCTACCAGCGGCGGTAGCTGTGCCACGAATTTCTTCGATTTCAACAACCGCTGAATCACCTCGGTATCCAGATAATTCACCGCCAGCAAAAAGACCGTTTCGGCCAGTTGCGGATTCGTCGTAGCCATCGGCAGCGCCATCTCGACCAGCCGCGGCACCACCTGGCCGATCTCAACCCCCGGATGCGTCTCATGGACGGCTTCCAGAAAAGTCGTGACCGCTTCCACATCTTTTGAGGCCAGCAGCTTTTCCATCTGTTTCACTGCGGCGCGGTGGACCAGATGAGTCCATTCGTCACCGTACGGCCCCATCGGGTTCGCCAGCCATTGATTGAGCGCGTTGTAAACCACCTCAGCATGACCGTCATCGACAGCGCTATTCATCAGCCGCAGCGTTTCGGCGTTCAGCTCATCATGCTGGCGCAACATCAGCGACACGGGCGCGGCACGCGTCATATCACCCAACGCCAGCGAGACGTGAATCAGATGCTTCGCATAAACCAGACGCATATCTTTATCGAGCGTGGGGTCAGCGGTTAATACGTCAGAAACTTCGTCGATCTCCACTGGCAAATTATTCAGAATGGAATTATCCACCGCCAGCCGGTGCGAGGCATAACCCAACGCATTCGACAGCCGGTCACCGCGCTTGATGCGCCATGCCGCGACAGCGGTCAATTCACGCGTGCGCTTGCTCACCAGTTCCGCATCCAGCCGCAGTTGGCTGATGATAAAATGGCTGTAAATATCCTCGACCACGTTGCCCCGGCATTGCGATGACTTCCAGTCGAAAACCAGTGTTTGAGCGGGGGGCTCATCATTGGTATAAAAGCGGATTTGCGCGTCCAGCCGGGTCGATGGGACGCTGTGAGTCGTCAGGGTCACACCAAAACGTGCCGGAGGCGGCAACAGCGCCAGTAGCCCTTTAACGAAACCGGACCGTACCGCCAGACTTGGTGGCGCATTCTGCACAATCACCTGCACACCCTGCACAATCGCCGCCAGCAGAGCTTCCACGGTGTTGAGTTTATTCTCAGTGTCGTTCATCAGTTCAAGGATATGCTCGATCTGCAGATCCCCTTCAGGCGGGCCGGCTTTCGCCAGATGCAGCACCTTCAGCTTATCCCCCAGACGGTCAAACGTTGGCATTCTGGGTTCAATCAGGGTCAGCAGCGCATCCAGATTCCCGCCCAAAGCGCGTAAAGCCTCGGATGGCAGCAGTATATAATGCAGCATGGACTGTCCCGCGCTGCCGAACTGCGCCTGCACCATAATAAACGGCACATCCTTGCCACGCACCAAAGCCCAGGCGCCTTCCGGCGCGGCTTTCAGCGGTGGCAGCAGCGCCTGTTTAGCGATCTCGACGGCATCCTCAACCTTGATACCGGGCGAAGTCGTCAAGACACGCAGATCACCTTCCGGTTTGCCATCCCGCGCAAACTGGCCGTAATAAAAATGTTCGAGTGGATAACTTTCAGAAGTCACAATATTCACCTGGCGATAAGCTCAAGTACCGAACCATGCATTTTATGATAAGCAGCGCTCAGGACTAGCAGCTAGCTTCGTCATTTTTATAGTCGGATAGCATCAGGACACAACCCACACGCTATCTGACTGTGTATTAGTATACTTTTTTTGCAGCATCTTCGCAGTAGGACTATCGGGGATCGCTCAGGCCAGATGCGCCACGATCTCCTCGCAGGCACTGGTCAGCTTATCACGGTCACCTTCACGGCAGTCAATGAACTGCACCAGATTCATGTAGGTGGGCAAGTCCGATTCATAGAGATAAATGGGAATTAAGACACCTTTATCACTTTCACGATGCCGGAACAGCGCGATATTGTATTCCTCTTTGCACACCTTTGAGGCCAGATACCCCGGCGAATACAGCACAATCACCTTATGGCAATCATCCAGCGCTTCATACAATTCATACTGCCATGCCGCGCCAGCGTGGAGTTCGCGCTGGTCGAAAAAGATGCGAATATCCGGTTGCACACGGCGCAGCTCATCCACCAGAAAGATGGCCTCGGGAGCATTGAGATGCGAATAGCTGAGGAATACATCGTATTTGTAAGAATGGGCTGGAGAGACCACTGGCTCAACGATCACCATTTGCCCCGGCTCATAGCGCTTCTTGAGGACGGAAAACGCCCCTTTCATCTCAGCGGCTTTCAGCGGATTCACCTCGACAATTTTGAGGTGCTGCAATGGCAGGCCGATCTGCATCCAATGGACTGCGCCATCCAGCAGCGGTTCCAGCATATCGACCAGCGGAAAATGCTGAGCGCCGGTTGCCACCAGCGGCATGGCGACACTATCTACTTGTAAATCACCGGCCACAAACGGCATCAGACTCTGGAAAATATCCGCGACCACCTCACCCGGTTCACCCCGCAGACGTGGCTCGAAACACAGCACGCGCTCAAACTGAATGCCCTTGTCAGCCGACTTAATGACATCAGATAACCAGCACGAAAAGTTTTCGCGCAGATCAACCGCTTTGTTATCAGCCAGTTGACTGATCGACACGCCGTGCTGATCAAGCGCACGAATAAGCGTCCCGCGCGATGGCTTATAATTATTGGGAAACGCTGATACGACCAGCACATCCACCGCATCCTGGGGACGCATGGCGGTGAGGTCACCGTGATAAAGCTCGATACGCCGCTCACCAGAGTCCGATTGAATCGTGAGTGAGTCGAGTAATTTCATACAGCATCTCTCCTGTGAGGCAAGCAGGTGCTTCTTTATTGTACAGAGAGATCGCATCCTGAACCAAAAACATTCCTGCTCATTCACAATGCTAATGGGCAGGTCACGAATTGCGTCGAAATAAAGGTCATGTTAAAATAGAACACACATTCTAAAAACAGATACGGGGAAAGAAAATATGGCTAAAAACAAAGCGGAAATGGTCGAAATCGAAAATATTCTGCATCCCGGCACGATTTACCGCGTTCAGGCCGATAAATATCGGGCTATGAGAAGCGCCTACTTAGAGGTTCTTCCAGATGAAGCACCCGGCTGGAATGCGGGGCAAATCATTGAGGCCGTGAAACCGCATCTGCCGGAAGATCTGTTTCCAGGCGGTGAGAAAGCAGGCTGGTGGGTGGCTGCGGTTCAGCTTGACCTGGAAGCCAAAGGCATCATCAAACGCACCGAAAAATCACCAGTACGTTTGTATCGGGTAAAGGCCGACCAATAGCCTAAAGCAGATCGGTACCAACCAGATGATCAACGCGATTCTGGCAGTGTAAAGTCCAGGGTGGACGCCCTCTGTCTGCAATATGTTCAAACAGTGTCCAACTGGTGTTCATACTCGACACTTCACAGCGCCGGTATGGGCCGACATTGAACACATTATCAAACATAGCGGCGATCACCCCGCCATGCGCGATCACATAAATCACATCTTCCGGGTGCTTCTTCGCGAGCGTATCCACAAACTGCGCCAGCCGCACCCGCAGATGCATCCAGCTTTCGGCATCATCAAATTCGCTGGTCGTTGCGTTGAATGGTGCAACATCCGCCCATTCAGAGTTAAAGGTACGGGGTAACTTTGCCGCATCTACCGGCAGACCAGAAGCATGGTTGGAACTAAGTTCACGCAGACGGTCATCAAAGGTGACTTCAAGCCCCAGCGCCTCGCTGACATGTGCCGATGTTTCCCGCGCTCGCAGCAGCGTACTGCTGTAAAGTGCGTTGCCGGGTTCGGCATTTACCTTTAACCAGTCCTGCAAAGCTGCTGCCTGCCGCTGACCTTTGTCGGTCAATCCGGCATCGAGATTGGTCAGGCTCGCCCAGTTATCCAGATTAATATGGCTTTGTCCATGACGGATCAGATAGAGTCTCATAATTTAAGCTTTCCCCCAGCCACCGCCGCCGGGTGTCTCCATGCTGACAATATCGCCAGCCTGTACCTGAGTCGTATATTTGCCGCTGACTTGCTCAGACTTGCCGTTTCGGGTCAACGTATTCACGCCCTTCGCGGCGGATTTGCCGCCGTTAAGGCCATAGGGCGCGTTGATGCGGCGCTCACTGTTGAGCGTGATCGTCGCCGGTGCGAGAAATTCATACGTCCGCCGGATGCCTTCACCGCCGTGATGCTGCCCCGCCCCGCCGGAATTTTCGCGCAGAGCATATTCGGTCACGCGCACGGGCAGCGCATATTCCAGCGCTTCAACCGGCGTATTGCGCGTGTTGGTCATGTGGCTGTGGCGTCCGCTGATGCCATCTCCAGTCGGCCCGGCACCCTGTCCGCCAGCGATGGTTTCATAATAGACAAACTGTCGCCCGTGGCGTGATCCGCCAAACGTGAAATTGTTCATCGTACCCTGGCTGGCGGCGGGGATGCGTCCCGGCAGCGCCTGGGCCAGTGCGCCTAACACCACATCGGTGATGCGCTGGCCGGTTTCGGTATTGCCCACAGCTACCGCTGCGGGAAAGTCGGGATTGAGCAGGCTGTGCGGCGGTGTAATGACCGTCACCGG
>JBBSQD010000273.1:0-8677 GCA_038258185.1 Aggregatilineales bacterium
CGGTAATGTGAAAACCACCTGGTCATTCAGCGCCTTTACCGTGCTGATCTACTATGCGCTGACGAATTTATCCGCGCTGCAACTGAAGCCGGAAGAACGCCTTTTCCCCAAATGGCTGGCGTGGTGTGGATTAGCCGCGTGTCTGTTTCTGGCGTTCTGGGTAGAGCCGCAGGTATGGATTGTCGGCCTGGCTCTGATCGGTATGGGTTTGCTTTGGCACACTGTCGCGCGGCAACTGGCGACCAGAAGCTGAGTAGCGCGTCGATTATCAAGAATTTACGAAATTTGTGAAGTTCTGTCTTTAACCATTGCAATCTATATTATAATCAGGAGAGTCACTCTGAACAGCCGAGTGACTCTTTTAATTGTAATCAGCCTGAGTGTGATGATGTTTAAATCCATATCTTATATGTTACTACTACTCATTGTATTTAATCTGTCGGCGATAAATCCCACTGCCGCGCAACCGCTGGCGTGTGACCCGGAACCTGCTTTGCGGGTGATTGCTACTGCGGCTGATATGTGGTATGTCACCACGATGTCCGGCAATGGCCGTTACGTGGCGTATGCCTCTTATAGTGATGCTATTGTGCCGGACGACACGAATGAGGCGTATGATATTTTTGTCTATGACCGGCTGGATTGCAGCACGCGGCGTGTGTCGGTCAGTACAGGCGGTATTGAGGGAAATGGCGAGTCGTATCCCAGCAAATTCTCTGAGGATGGCCGTTATCTGCTGCTGTATTCAAACGCGACGAATTTCCATCCTGATTATGTAACTGATAGTTTAGCAAGCCAAGGAATTTTCCTGCTGGACTTACAAACCCAAGCTTATCAGTATATCGGTTTATATACCAATTTACCTGGTGATATGTCCGCAGATGGTCGTTATGTGGTCTTTCTGTCCATCGAAAATATTGACCCGAGCGACACAAATAATATCGATGACCTTTATCTTTATGATCGGGACACAGGTAGTTACCAGCGGATAACGGCGGGTTTCGAAGCAGACCCTGGTAGGCATTATTATCTTCCGGGAATTTCTGCAGATGGTGCTTATATTGCTTTTTCGACTGGTGCCTCGCTCGTCATACAGGATACAAATCGATATGAAGATATTTATTTGTATGAGCGAGCGACAGGTAATCTGGAACTGATTTCCGCCAGCCCGCAAGGCACAGCCTCTGATGATGGTTCTGTAGACTGGCCGTCCTTATCGGCTGATGGCCGCTATATAGCTTTCCAGTCGTTTGCCGGTAATCTGGTATCAAATCACATCGACCACATCGACGGCTATTACCAAACGAACGATGTGTTTTTATATGATCGCATTAGCGATGAAATCATCTGCATTTCAGTGAATGAAGTTGGGGAATGCGGCAACTATGGCAATGCTCAGTTTTACAAAACGTCTCTGTCTGCTGATGGTCGTTACATTCTGTATCAGTGGATCTATTTCGATAATACCGCCGCATTTCTGATTTATGACCAGGAATCAGGCGAAACGAAACGCATTTCGGTCACGGAAGATGGTCAACCTATGGAGGTTGATACATCCTTTACTCCTATGAAAACCCAGTATTTATCCAATGATGGACGGTTTGCCATTTTCTTTGGCGATGATGGCCTGTATCTGACAGACTGGCAGCAATTGCTCCAACTCCCAGTTAGTGAACCGGATGCCGCGCCTGTCCGTAACAGCTTTGATGAGAGTGCGCCGATATTGACGTGGAGTGGGGTGGATTGGGCGGCAGGCTATCAAATTCAGATTGATGACTCTGCCACTTTCAGTAGCCCGGACTTTACGGCTGAGGTTGAATCGGATGTGTTGGAGATCACGCTGTTGGAAGATGATCTGGCGTATGGCGCGTATTTCTGGCGGGTGCGGGCGCAGCGGGAAAACGGCACATGGGGCAATTGGAGTACCGTGGATGAGTTTGCGTATCGCATATATGAATGGGACTTGGAGTAGATTCAATGCTGAAAATTTTGATTTATAGTTTATTGCTGGCGTTGCTCCTCGTTCCTGCCGGCATATCGGTAGTCGCGCAACCGCCTGTGTGTGATCCAGAGCCGGTCTTGCGGGTCGTGGCTACGGATATGAACGGCGACCCGGTAGAAGTTTTTCCCCCGACGTATATAACGATTTCAGGGAACGGGCGTTATGTGGCCTATGAGTCGGATAATGCCAATATCGTACCCGATGATAACAACGGCGTGAGTGATATTTTTGTCTATGATCGGCTGGATTGCAGCACACGCCGAGTGTCGGTCAGTACAGGTGGTGTAGAGGGTAACGGCAATTCACATCCTGGTAAATTCTCTGATGATGGCCGGTATCTGCTCTTGCATTCTTACTCGACAAATTTTCATCCGTCGTACACGGATAACTCTCAGACCCCAGGGTTGTTTCTGCTGGATTTGCAGACTCAGACCTATCAATACCTTGGTTTGAATGCCACTATGCCTGGGGATATGTCTGCTGATGGTCGCTACGTCGTCTTCATGACATTAGACACTATTGACCCTGGTGATACGGACGGAAGAGATGATCTGTATCTCTTTGATCGTGATACTGAGGTTTATCAACAAATCTCTGATGATACGAATTACATTGCTTACAACACCTATTATCTGCCCGGTATTTCCTCAGATGGTGCTTATATTGCCTTCTCAACTGATGTATCTGGCTTGTCTTTCGAGGATACCAATGAATTCCACGATATCTTTATCTATGAGCGGGCTACGGGCAACCTGGATCTGATTTCGACCAGCCCGCAAGGCTTAATCGGTGATGATGGCTCAACAGACTGGCCAACTTTGTCTGCTGACGGACGCTATATTTTTTTCCAGTCCTGGGCGGGTAATCTGGTTGCTGGAGATACGGAAGAAACCAATGATGTGTTTATGTACGATCAGGTCACTGAGGAAATCACGTGTATCTCGGTGAATGAGATCGGAGAGTGTGGACGCGACGGTTTGGTACACAATTATAAATCTTCCGTGTCTGCTGATGGACGTTACATCCTCTATCACAAGGACTATTTTTCTTCATTGTATGGCAGCGCCGATGCCTTCCTGATTTATGACCGGGTTGCGGATGAAACGAAACGCATTTCGGTTACGGAAGCCGGTCAACCTATTGACGTTGATTCACTCGCTACTTTTACAAAAACCCAGTATTTATCGGATGATGGCCGTTGGGCAATTTTCCGTGACGCTGACGGGATGTTGTATCTGACGGACTGGCAGCAGCTTCCCTACTTGCCAGCCAAAGCCAGCGTAGTGAATTCGGTGCTGTCCAGTACTTACGATGGCATTCAGTCGGGTGAATCTATTTCCGTTGCAGTTACCAGTGTGCAGGTGAATTTCACTGAATCCATGCAAAATCCAGCGGGCAATAATAGCCCTAATGACATAACCAACCCAGCGAACTACCGGCTGATTCGCTCCAACGGAAGTGGCGCTATCACCCAGGAAACCTGCGATCCTGTGTCACCGGCCAATCGCGTAACTGTTGATTCCATAACCTATGTACCAGCCTTAAAACAGGCTCAGGTGAATTTCCCGGACGTACTGGTCAACGATAGTTATCGGCTGGTCGTGTGTAATCTGATGGATGTTCATGATAATCCACTGGATGGTAATGCCGACGCCGTTGGGGGTGACAATTTTATCCTGGACTTCAGGGTTAATGTGCCAGTGACACTGTCACCGCCCGTTATTCAATATCCGGGCATTAACAATATTGATGATCGTCGACCGGAATTTGCATGGTTTGCCGGTGGTGGAGCCGCACGTTATGAAATTCAGATTGACCGTGTGAATCCACCCCTCAGCACGCCGATTGTGGTGAATGGCAATACGTATATACCGCCTAATGATCTGCCGCTGGGACTGAATAGCTGGCGGGTGCGGAGTGTCGGGAGAAACGGTGATCGCTCGGCCTGGAGTGAGACGATCACATTCCTGATTCTGGATGGCCGGCTTGACGCAGCACCGATCCGTCACAGTTCTGCTTCTCCCTTCACGCCAAAATTGACCTGGAGTGGGGTGGATTGGGCGACAGCTTATCAAATTCAGATTGCTGATGACGCGAATTTCAGCAGCCCGGACTTTACGACTGAGGTTGAATCGGATGTGCTGGAGATCACGCTGTTGGAAGATGATCTGCTGCATGGCGTCTATTACTGGCGGGTACGCGCCCAGCGGGAAAACGGCTCGTGGGGTGAGTGGAGTGCTGCGGATGAGTTTGCGTATCGCGTGTATGAATGGGACTTGGAGTAGATTCAATGCTGAAAATTTTGATCTATAGTTTATTGCTGGTGTTGCTCGTAACGCCTGCCAGCGAATCGGTGGCGGCACAACCGCCTGTGTGTGACCCGGAAGCGATGTTAACAGTGGTTGCCGACGATGGCTACAATGACTTGTGGAACCGATACTATCCAACGATGTCAGGGAATGGTCGGTATGTGGCTTATGCTTCTGAAAATGACATGATCGTACCAGATGACACGAATGGCGAAATGGATGTTTTTGTTTATGATCGGCTGGATTGCAGTACGCGACGAGTTTCGGTAACAGATGAGGGAGTGGAAAGTATCGGCGCGTCTTTCCCGGGTAAGTTCTCTGACGATGGCAGTATTTTAATGCTGTATTCCAGTTCTACTAATTTTGATCCTGACTTTACCGACGCTACTCGCAACACAGGGGTTTTCCTGTTGGACTTGCAGACGCAGAGTTACAATTATGTTGGTTTCATGGGTTTATCTGCGGATATGTCAGGTGATGGTCGTTTTGTGGTCTTTGACACTACCGAAAAGATTGACCCAACCGACCCCAATGATTTGGATGATTTATATCTCTATGATCGCGTAATGGACACTTATCAACGGCTTAGCCCTGATTTTAATGGAGACTCCTTTGCTTCTTATCACCAGTATTTGCCAGGGATTTCTGCGGATGGGGCTTACATCGCTTTTACAACCAGCGCCCCAACATTGTTCCCGGCAGACATCAATCAGGCGTTTGATGCGTTTCTGTATGAACGGGCGACGGGTAACGTTCAGTTAATCTCGACCAGCAATCAGGGGGAGATGGCGAACGATAATTCGCTCTACTCGTCATCTTTAGACTGGCCATCTTTATCAGCTGATGGCCGTTATGTCGTTTTTCAATCCCGGGCGAGTAATCTGGTGCCGGGGGACACTTATGAAACCAATGATGTGTTTCTTTACGATCGCGTTGCTGATGAAATCACCTGTATTTCGGTAAATCCATTAGGGGAATGTGGTGTTGCGAGTGAAGTACTTGATTTCAAATCGTCAATCTCTGCTGATGGTCGCTACATCTATTATCAAAAAGCGTATTATATCGGCAGGATAGAGACCTCAGCGGTACTCATTTATGACCGCATAACCGGGGAAACCCGGCAGATTTCGATTACACCAGAGGGATTGCCGCTGGCGCTGAACGGGCATAATGAGATCAAAAACCAATATCTGTCTGATGATGGTCAATTTGCGATTTTCACGGCTGAGGATCGTTTGTACTTAACCAACTGGCAGCAGCTACCCTATGTACCGGTTACAGTCATGAAGGTCGATACGGTTCCGCTAAATCATCTGTACGGCTTGCAGGTGAGCCCGACAGTTACGGTCAGTACCTCAAGCCTACGGCTTACATTGACTGAGATTCTCCAAGACCCGGCAGGGGATAATGAAATCTATGATGTGACCAACCCGGCCAATTATCTGCTCATTCGCGCCGATGATCCCGCAGAAATCACGCATGAAACCTGTGATGTTGGTGTGTCCGGAGGGGTGGTTGTCCCGGCACCGTCGGTTAGCTACATACCAGCGCAAAAGCAGATCAGCGTAAACTATGGCAGTGCACTGGTGAACGGTGCTTACCGGCTGGTGGTCTGTAATCTGGTGGATGTGCATGATAGCTTGCTGGATGGTAACAGCGATTATGTCGGTGGTGACCCGTTTATCCTGAACTTTGTAGTGAATGTGCCAGAGACATTATCCCCACCGTATCCCTATTACCCTGGCCCGACTGATGACAGTATCGGCCCCCGGCAGCCAGAATTCCGTTGGTCTGAGGGAGGGGGGGCGGCCAGTTATGAAATCCAGATTGATCAGGTTGACCCACCGGCCAGCGAACCGATTCCGGTCGTTGGCAACACCTTCATACCGGAGGAGGATTTACCTTTGGGGGTAAACTACTGGCGGGTGCGGAGTGTAGGGGCTAATGGTGATCGCTCCGCATGGAGTGAGGTAGCATGGTATGATGCGATTGAAGATGGGGTGAATGCCGCGCCGATTCGTTATTTCTTCGAATATGTCCCGCCAATCCTGCGTTGGAGTGGGGTGGATTGGGCAACGGGTTATCAAATCCAGATTGACGACGATGCGAGTTTCAGCAGTCCGGACTTTACAGTTGAAGTTGAATCGGATGTGCTGGAGATCACACTTGCATCAGATGAAATTAATGCAAGCGAGTATCCATATTACTGGCGGGTACGGGCGCAGCGGGAAAACGGCTCGTGGGGTGAGTGGAGTGCCGTGGATGAATTCGCCTTTCGCCGCTAATTAGGAATAGCCGTTAGCAATAAGTCCAGGTTCGGGTGTGTGAGTCAGGATGCGGTATCATAATAGGCAGCATATCTATGATGAGGCCGCATCCTATGTCCCGACCGAATATCCTGCTCATTACGAGCGACCAGCAGCATTACAGCACCTTTATGAACCCGGAGATCAGCACGCCGCATCTGGATCGACTGGCTGAGAGTGGCACTGTGTATCAACGTGCCTATTGCCCTAATCCGACCTGCACACCAACCCGTTCATCCATGATTACTGGCAAGTATCCCAGCCAGCACGGAGCCTATAGTCTGGGCACGAAGCTACCGGAAAGCGAGCCAACAGTCGGGCAGGCCTTGCTGCGGGGTGGTTATCATACGGCGCTGGTCGGTAAAGCACATTTTCAGCCTCTGCGCGGGACGGATGAATTCCCATCGCTAGAGTCGTATCCACTTTTGCAGGATCTCAATTTCTGGGAGCAGTTCACGGGGCCGTTTTATGGCTTCCAGCATGTCGAGCTGGCGCGAAATCATACCGACGAGGCGCATGTCGGCCAGCATTATGCGCTGTGGATGGAGGAAAAGGGGCTGGAAAACTGGCGCGATTATTTCAGCGAACCCACCGGGACACGTCCGCCGCAGTTGCATAAATGGTTGCTGCCAGAAGAATTTCATTACAACACCTGGATCGCGGAACGTTCGTGCGCGTTGCTGGACGAATATAAAGAAAATGATGAACCTTTCTTTTTATGGTCAAGTTTTTTTGATCCACACCCTTCATATCTTGTGCCTGAACCGTGGGACACGATGTACGACCCGGCAAAAGTGACCGTCCCCCAGATTACCCCCGGTGAGCATGATCAGAACCCGATTCACTTCCAGATGACGCAGCAGGAAAACCCGGATTTCTCCGCATGGCAGGAGGAAGGCGGCCACGCTACGCACGGCTTTAATTCGCACCTGCGCAACCGTGAAGACCTGGCGAAAGACATTGCCGTTTACTATGGCATGATCAGTTGCATGGATAAATATATTGGGCAGATTATTGATCATCTGGATGAACTGGGATTGCGTGAGAATACGCTGATCGTGTTTACCAGTGATCATGGGCATTATTTCGGCCAGCATGGGTTGATCGCTAAGGGTGGATTCCACTATGAAGATGCGATTCGGGTGCCGTTTATTGTCTCGATGCCGGGGCAGGTGCCGCAGGCTGCCACCTCACAGGCGCTGCAAACATTAGTGGATTTGCCACAGTCGTTCCTCAGCCTGTGTGATTTGGACGCGGTGCCAGGGATGACCGGCGTTGACCAGTCGGCGGTGTGGCTGGGGCAAGCGGAAAAAGCCCGCGACAATATCATCGTGGAAAATCATCATCAGCCGACGACCATCCACATGAAAACCTATGTCGATGCACGTTATAAAATCACGGTCTACTATGACCGCGAATATGGCGAAATCTTTGATCTGGAAGCTGACCCCGGTGAAATCAAAAACCTGTGGACAGACCATACCCTGCGGGCGACTCTGCTGGAAAAACTGCTGGCGGCGGAGATCGCCAAAGAGGAAGTGCTGACCCCACAAACTGCTTTGCAACCCAACAAGTCCGCGCAGATGTATGTCAAACAGTGGAGTGACGGCGCTTATGAAATCCGCTTTAATCCGCCGGAAGATCGCTATGCGCTGTATGATCTGGAAAATGACGCGGATCGGTCACGGAATCTGTGGGACAATTCCGATTATCGGTCAATCCGGACGGAGCTGATTCAGGGTCTGTTGTTCGAGCGGATGGGTAACGAACCCTTATGGATGCCGCGCATCTGGGGTGCTTAGGCTTTGGTTTTAAGCACCGCTGCGGATACCATCCGGTGGGTCCCAGGGAAAGTATGACGGATTGGTGCCGCCGGATTTGGTTTGCGGTACAGCCGTTTCGTGGCCGCATTCCACACACAGATAGAGCTCATACAGGCGTTGCTGGCTATCCACCCCTTCGCCTGTATAGTCCATATATTCACCACATTCTTTGCAGATGACGATCATTATTCAGCCTTGCTCGTTCACATATCTGCGCTCAGATTACCATAGTTGGCA
>JBBSQD010000274.1:0-8657 GCA_038258185.1 Aggregatilineales bacterium
CTCTGGATTAGTGACGGCTTTCTGGCGCTCGACAATTTTCCACTCCGGGATATTGTACTGACGCGCCAGTTCAGGCTGGGACTGCATTAGCAGCGGGGCGAAAGTCGTGACAATCGGGATATTCTTATCCAGCAAAAGCTGAATCGTCTCGTCAGACATTGAGCCGCCATGCTCGACGACATCCACGCCAAACTCGGCCACACGCTTGATGCAGCTATCAAAGGTGGCATGGGCGGTGATGGGCAGTCCGTTGCGGTGCGCTTCATCAATGACCGCTTCCATCTCGGCATCGGTCATTTCCAGCGTGTCATGGCTTGCCATAATCTTGATAAGATCCGCGCCGGCGCGTACCTGCTCACGGACAGCGCGGCGCATGTCGTCGGCACCGCTGGCCTCGCGACAGCACCAGTAGGTATGGCCGCCGGTCTGGATAATCGCCTCACCGCAGATTAACAAGCGCGGGCCGGGGAAAATACCCTGCTCCACTGCCTGCTTGGAGAAGTAATTGCTGGTGTTCATGCCCAGATCACGGACGACAGTGATACCCGCGCGTAAACTTTTCAGCATGTTCCCGGCACATTTATAGGCGCTGATTTCCGGCGCATCAGCCATCGATTGATTGGCCAGATCATGAATGCCATCCCAGGCGAGATGCGCGTGCGAGTTAATCATCCCCGGCATGACGGTTTTACCGTTGCAGTCGATGACTTCAGCGGTGGTGCTGCCCAACTGACTGCTGGGGCCGATATTCGTGATTTTCCCGTTTTCGATTTCTACAAAGCCATCTTCGATGACCTCGTCACCGATACAGGTCAACACCTGTGCATGGGTAAACACCCGGTGCGGTGAGGGGATGTCGAACATGGGCTTGATGATTTTCTGATAACGCCATGCGGCTGGTTCCGGCATGCTGGTAATCCTTTCGACATTAAACTGTCAGAATACGTTTTTCGGGTGGATTTTCGGTCAGGAACAGGCTGGGCACACGCGCCGTGCCTTCGGTCACAATCATGGTGTTAATGGTGCGGTAGCCATCCAGCCCGGGGCGGTAAATGCCCGGTTCATTGGAAAAGACCATATTCGGCTGGATGAGGGTCTCATCTCCCGGTGCTAACCACGGCGCTTCATGCCCCTGCAAGCCCATGCCGTGACCGATGCGGTGGCGGATGCTATCGCCCAGGCTAGCCTCGTGCAGCACAGCCAGCGCGGCTTCGTTCACCTGAGCGCAGGTCGCACCGGGACGCAGCGCATTCACGCCGGCATCATTGCAGGCGGCAGCGGCATGCAGACAGCGCAGCGTATCCGCATTCGGTTCACCGACGACGAAGGTCGCGCCACTTTCGGCATGATAACCACCGATCATCGCGCCGATTCCCGCGATCAGGGGTTCGCCCTGTTGCGGTCGACGTTCAATCGGCTCACCGTGGGGCAGGGCGGCCCGTGGGCCGCTGTGAACCGTGCCGCTTACCTTCAGTCCGCGCCGTCCGTACTGCGCCCCCAGTTCGCGCTGCATTTTATCGAGGGTTGCGCCTACACAAGCGCTGAGGATATCCATTTCGGTGCCACCATCACGGATGATCGCGGCGGCATGATCACGCACATATTCCAGGCAATAATCGGCATAACGCGCGGCCTGCTCGGTCACGGTGATTTCTTCCGGCTCTTTAATCCAGCGCATCTTGTGGACGATTTCCACCGGGGTGGCCGAATTTGCCGCCAGCAGATTTTCGCTGGCACGGGTTTCGATCCCCAGCCGTTTACAATGCGCCTCGCGCTCCATCCATGCTGCCGGATGCTGTTCACCGGGGTATTCAAAATAGGTGCGGATGTCGCTGATCCAGGTGGCCGCGGCATTTTCCTGTTCCAGCAGCGGCACGAACAGAACAGGCGCACCGCTGGCCGGGATGTATAGGCCGATAGGGCGCTCGCTGACACTGTGGACAAACCCGGACGCATAGACTACGTCATAGGCATCCAGCAGCAGCAGGCCATCTAACTGATGCTCAGGCAGTTTCGCCTGAACCGCCGCGACCCGGCGGCGATAAAAATCCTCGCCCAGCGGCATCATTGCAGTGTCACCTCGACACTTTTCGACCCGCCACGCTGCGATTGGGCGCTCAGAGTCAGGCGGGTGCCCTGCGGAGCGCGTACCAGCCACTCGACCTGCTTGCGCGGGGTGTTCCACTCGCGCATCCACGGTGACCAGGTGGCGGCGCGCTCATCACGTCCAGCCAGATGGCCGATATCCTGCGTGACCGCGCCCATCAGTACATCGACACTTTCAGGTAAATCCAGCGCGACTTTGACCGTGGCGGAAGTGTCATGTTTGAGCGAACGCTCGGTCAGGTAGGTGGGCAAAAAGCCCTGATTGGCAATCACAGCGGAGACTTTGTAAAGGTCAGCGCCCAATGACTCCGCGCCCGCGTTTTCGATACTGATTAGTGGCGCACAGGCGGCATGTTTCAGCGTGAAGACGCAGTTGTTGTGGATGGTGTCGTGCAAAAACTGGCGGGCGGTATCGGTGCTGGCAATGGAGGCCGGGGGCGGATTGCGGAAGGTGTACATGTGTGTCCAGCCGCCGATTTCCATTTTGCCGAGTTGCGGATGATCGAAAGGTGTCCAGTCGACAAAGCCTTTGCCTCCCAGATGCTCATCGTTATAGTGCAGTAGCTTGATCTCATCCTCCTCTGACCGGGCGCGGATCTGATATTTGGCCGGGTCCTGAATGCCGGAGGCCAGCTCCGGATTCCACAGTTCAGTCGAGAAGGTGATGATGCCCATCTCGTCATATGACCACTGCATCAACGAGCCGACACGCGGCTTGTCGGGGTCGGTGGTGAATTCCTCATAAACCGAAATGACCGGGTAGCCAGTGGCTTCGGTGCCCATCGCGCCGATGCGTTTGTAGAGGGCGAGGTCGTCGCGGGGGAGGGTACTGTCCGGTTCAACCAGTGATGGCCGCAGGTGCAGACCGCCGTGCGTGTGATAGCACTGCATCCCGGCAATGTTGGGATGGTCGATGATAAATTTGGCGGTAGCCAGTGCTTCCGGCTCGGACAGGGCATAATCACCTGCACCATACTGCCGGAATTCTGGTCGCCAGCCCGCCGGAAAATTGCGGTTCATGTTGCCATCGCGCGGACTCATAATGTCGATAGTCACGCCATCCCATTCACCACGGATCATGCCTTCGCGATACATGCGATAATACGGGCCGCTGCCGACTTCGCCGGGTTGGCGCTGCACCATCAGGCGCGGGTCTTTGTCGGATATTTTCCATTCGCCTGCCGGGTCTTCGATACGCATCTGCACAATCAGCCCGTCGCCGTTGATATCTTCCTGACAGAGGCCGTGTGTCTGTTCTTCACCGGGTAAATAACGCCCATTGCCGCACCAGTGATGCGCCGTCGTCAGGCTGATTTCAGCGCCATCGGGGTTCATGCGCGGAATCACATAAAAAGCGGTGTTGTCCAACAGCCAGGTGACCTGTGGATCATCGCCATATTTAGCCAGCAGATACCAGATGGTGTACAGCGCCGTGTGCGAGGTCGCCACTTCTTCGGCATGGATGTGGGCATCAATGTAAAACGCAGGCTTGCTGGTATCCGCGCCAGTCTCGGTGTTGGTCAGTGTCATACACCATACATCACGCCCCTGCCAGCTTTTGCCAATGGATTGCAGGCTGGCAAACTGCGGATACGCCTCCGCCAGTCCGTGCAGATGTGCCGTGAGATCGTCATAGAGAAAATATTCGCTGAAATCGAGGTTGTAGCCCATAGGCTTTAAAACTCCTTGCTGACGTTTTCGGGGCGGGGGCGGACAAACTTGCCCCAGCCGGGTTGTCCGGTAATTTGGCCGTTTTCAAATACGGTTTTGCCGTGTACCAGCGTCCGCAGGATCTTGCCCTGAAAGGTCATGCCTTCATAGAGCTTGTCGCATTCCCGCGCCTGACTGAATAACATATCGGCACTGATAGTGGTCGTAGCCTGGGTATCGTAAATGACCAGATCAGCATCAGCGCCGATGATGATCGCGCCTTTTTGCGGATAAATGCCGAAGCGTTTCGCGCCGTTGGTACTGATCAGTTCAACCGCTTTGTTGATGCTCATCTTGCCTTTGAGGGCGGCATCCATCATGCCTAAAACCAGTTCCTCGACACCGGGCGCGCCGGGTGGTGTGCGCCAGATATCGGTACGGGCGCGTTCCTTTTCCTCGACGGTAAATGGCGAATGGTCGGTGGTGACTGCCATCAGCGTACCGTCCAGCACACCTTCCCAGATGGCTTCCTGATCTTCCAGCTGGCGCAGGGGTGGGTTGATCTTGGCATACGGGCCGACACGTTCTAAATCCGCTTCGGTAAACAGCAGATAATGGGGGCAGGTTTCCGCGCTGGCCGTGGAACCGGTCGCCTTAAAGCGGCGGAAAACTTCCAGCGTTTCCTTTGAACTGAGGTGCGCGATGTGCAGATTGACCCCGGCAGTTTCGTTGAGACTGAGCAGAGTCGCCACGGCCAGCGCCTCGACATGCGGTGGGCGTGATTCGCCGTGCGCCGGGACATCGTTGCGGCCAGCGGCTTTAAGCTGATCGGTATGCCATTCCAGCAGTTGATTGTTTTCGGCATGCACCGCGCAGACCAGTCCGGTTTCCGCCACCAGCTTCAGCGCCTGATACAACTCCGGCACATCGGGCAGGCACAGACCCTCAAATTCGTCATCACGGCCAGCGGGTGCGCCGGTCATAAAAATCTTGAAGCCAATCGCCCCTTCGTTGACCATATCCGCGATTTCGTCACGGTCAAGCAGGCCGGGAGCGGCATACAGGCCAAAATTGACATAGCAGTTTTCCTCACCCAGCTTCTTACGGGCGCGGAAAATATCCCCGGTGGCGCAGCACGGCTTGGAGATAGGCATCTCGAAAATGGTGGTCACACCACCGGCAGCGGCGGCGCGGGTTTCCGTGGCGAAGTCACCGCGTTGAGGGTAAGCTGGGGCGCGGCAGTGAAAATGAATGTCAATCGCGCCGGGGAGCAGCAGCATTCCGGCAGCGTCAATGGTTTCGGTCGCTTCGAGAGATGTTCCGCGTGTAACCAGCGCAGCGATTTTGCCATCTGTCAGGGCAATATCCATTGCCTGAATGCCATTTTCGGTGACGACATCCGCGTTCACAATGATGGTATCAAACATCATGATTTGTCTTTCTGGCTGAGTAAAGTCCGGGTCATAAAGTCCAGTAAAATGTGGGTTGTCGCTGCAAATTCCTCCAGCACGACATATTCATCAAAGGCATGGGCAACCTTGTAACTCCCCGGCCCAAAAATAATCATCTCTCCGCGCATCACACCAAAGAGGTGTTTGGCATCGCTGCCCGGTAAATAGCCGACTGGCCCCGGCTCCGTCTGAAGTTCTGACCGGACACAGTCCATAAAGGTCTGCGCCAGCGGCGAATCAATCGTAGAGTCGAACCAGCTTGAAAACAGGAAATCGTCAATGCTGATCTCCGCCGGGCTGACATCCACCCCGGCAATAATGGCGCGCATTTCCTCTTTGACCGCTTCAGGGTCTTCGCGTGGGATCATACGTCTGTCAAGATAAACCGCGCAGGCATCCGGCACGGCGTTGGCGGTGCTGCCGCCCTGAATCACCCCGACATTACAGGTCGGAACGCCGACAATGGGGTGGACGCGCTGTGCCAGATCGTGATGATATTGTTCCAGGGCGAGAACGGCTTTCGCCATCGCCGTGATGGCATTCACCCCGCGATCCGGGTTAGTGGCATGCACAGAACGTCCGGTGGTGCGGACGGTCGCGCGCATCACGCCTTTGTGCGCGACTCCCACTTTGTTATCGGTTTGCTCACCGACGACGATAAAATCTGACATCGGCAAATGGCCGTTGTCTGCCATCCAGCGGGTGCCCAATTGACCGCCGACTTCTTCCTCAGCCGCCGCGACCAGCACCAGCGTTCCTTGTAATTGTTCGACATTTTCGGCGGCATGCAGCAGCGTCGCCATCATCGCGGCCAACGGCGCTTTATCGTCGATGCTGCCTTTGCCGTACAGCTTGCCGTCTTCGATGATTGCGGCGTAGGGGTCAACATGCCATTTTGCTGCTTCAGTCGCGGCAATCGGCACAGTATCAATATGCGCATGGAGCATAATCACCGGCTCACCCTGACCAATCGTCGCAATCACATTGACCGCTTCGGGTTTGGCTGGGGGTGCCGGGGTTTCGATTTTGCACCCGGCCTGACTCATGACTTCGGCGATATACGCCGCAATCTGCTGGGTGTCTCCGGGGGGATTGGGGGAGGGGATGCGGATGAGTTCCTGGAGCAGCGTGACTGCATCAATGCTCATACTGATGTCCTGCTGTAAGCCGCAAAGTCAGGGCTGTCATCAGACGGTCAGGCCTAATAGGTCGGCCAGATTGACACTGTCCGTGATGACCGGTTGAATGCTGCCATCCGCAGCGGTCATCAGCAGTGTGACCCCCGGCCCATAACCCGCGCGTGGGCTATCCCCCTGGCCGACAACGCCAATGCCATAAGCGCCATGCAGATAACCGTGATTCCAGGTGCCATCATAATCCGCCAGCGCGACGATATCCCCCAATCTCAGTTGATCGAGTCCGGCTTCGGTCAGCGCGACTTTATCACCTGTCTGGATGTGGATCGAGCCGCCTTCGCTGATTAAGCCCGAACCGGCTCCCAGTAAATGCGCCGGGACAATGCCGACGACCGGCACGGCCAGTTTGCCATCTTCAGCAGTGGACAGGTTCATGGCCTCGATAAGTTCTGATGAGCAGCTTTTCAGGCGCACACCCGGATGATTGGGCAGCGCCAGCCCGATGCCTTTGGCCTGGATCGTAATTTTATCGCCAACGGCCAGCTTGTCGCGGGTGGCGCGGTCAAAATGGATAATGACCTGATCAGAAAAACGCCCCGATTTGCCGGTGACGACACCCTGAGCGCCTTTTGCATCACCGTTGGTGACTGTGGCGACATTGCCGACACAGCTCATCACATTTAAGGCGCGGTTGCCGGAAGCATCACTGGTGCTGATGCTGATGCCGGGGTGAATACAGTCCGCTAACCAGCCATAAGCTGATTGACCAACCGACACGTTATAGACGATTCCCCCATAGTAGGGGAGCAGGAAGGAATGACCTTCGGAGTCAAGCGAGTAGGGTTGAGCAGGCAGGGCAGGTTGAGCGGGTGAAACGATTTGCCCCATCACAGAGATTGAAACCAGCTGCGGGGCATTCGTCTGGATGTTCATAGACACTCCTGACTGTTGCGAAAATATGATGGATGTCGCTGATTGCTTGACACACTCGATAGTGTTACTTATAATTCCCGGTATTACGTCGATTGTCGACAGTCAACGATTTCGAAATTATAAGGATACGAATTTAGGTTGTCAAGCGAATGACTGGTGAACCCACGCAACTTAATCACATTAATAATAAATCTCTTCGTGAACGTGTTCTGGAGGTGATGCGCGACGCGATCCTCCATGGCGACTTTAAGCCGGGACAGGCACTTGTCGAAACCGAGTTGGCGACTCAACTGGGTGTAAGTCGTGCACCGTTACGGGAAGCTATCCAGATTTTAAATAAAGAAGGCCTGGTAGAGACTGTTCCCTACCACGGCACCACCGTCCGCCGGTTGCGCAAAAAAGATATCGAAGAACTGTATAGCCTGCGCGGTTCTTTAGAGGCATTTGCCATAGGCCGCATTATCTCGATGGATAATCACATCGCGGTCGCCCAGGAATTACATGAAATTTTCGAGCAGATGCTGGCGGCGGCTAATGATAACGACCTGAAGAAGGTCAATTCCATTGATCGTGATTTTCATGATGCCATCATTCTGAAAAGCAATCACAATCTGTTGGCGGCCACCTGGAGCGGGGTCGCGATGCGGGTACGGCAGGTGATGGCGCTGCGGAACATGCGCAACAGCGATCTTAAAGTCATCGCCTATAACCATGTGCCCATCATTGATGCTGTGCGCGAAGGGGCTGCGGATAAAGCCATTGAACTGATCAAACAGCATGTGGCGACATCCGGCGACCTGATGGTCGATGCCTGGGATGAGGATGAGGACGAAAAAGGGTGAAAGTCCTGGTGACCGGGGCAGGGGGCTTTGTCTGCCGCAGCGTGGTCAATGTACTGCTGACCGCAGGCTGTGAGGTCATCGCGCTGGATCGCGCCTTTGATACGGATCTGCGCCGCGATTGGGAAGGGCATGTCACCCTGATCGAAGGGAGTGCCACGCAGTTACCCGACCTGCCAGTTGAGGCGGTTGTTCATGGTGCCGCCATTACGGCCTCACCGGAAGAAAACAACCAATCCCCGGAAGCGCATTTTCGCGCCAATATCGAACCCTTTATGTCCGCGCTGGAGTGGGCGCAGGAACATCATGTGCGCCGGTTTTTAACCATCAGTTCCGGCGGCGTTTACAGCCGGACAGACTTTGGCGCGATCACTGAAGATCAACCACCGACCCCGGATGGCCTGTACGCGGTTGCCAAAAGCACGATGGAAGCCCTGATTACGACACTCCATAAGCATTATCAGCATGATGCAGTGGTGATCCGTTTAGGGAATGTCTATGGCCCCGGTGAACAATCCCGCGTCACGCGTCCACGTGTCAGC
>JBBSQD010000275.1:0-8643 GCA_038258185.1 Aggregatilineales bacterium
GATGACCATTCGCCATAGCCATCAGACCGTTGTGCCAGCTATGCGGGCATAAATCAATGCCGTAGTGATAGGCGATTTCAGCTATTTTCAGGGCTTCCGTGATGCCGCACACACCCGCATCAGGCTGAACGATGGCATAGGCGCGTTTTTCCAGATAAGGCATAAATTGCTCAACGGTAGTGTATTGCTCACCGCCAGTAATCGGCAGGTCAACCGCGGCGTTCAGGCGGGCGTAACCGTCAATATCGGTCTGCGGAATCGGTTCTTCAAACCAGATACAGCCGAGTCGTTCCATTTCACGCGCTACGACTAAAGCCTGATCTTCTGTCAAACGCTGATTGCCATCGACCATCAATTCCATGCGACCATCAAGCGTCTGCGCCAGTTCGCGCAACAGGCCGTTAAAATGGTCGGTGTTGATGTTATCCCACTCCCAATCAGTACCTACACGGACTTTGCAGGCGGTAAAACCCTGTTCGAGATAACCGAGTGTTTCCTCGATTAACTGATGTGGATCAGCGCGCCAGTCGTAGCGCACACCGCTGGAAGCATACAACCGCACCCGGTCATGTGCGTCCGGGTTGAGCAATTTTGCGGTGGGCTGGCCGCTGATCTGGCCGCGTAAATCCCACAGTGCGCAGTCGATCCCGGCTACGGCACAATCATAAGCGCGGCTGCGTCCGTTGGGGTGGGGCGTGATGCTGGCATCGGCTGGATTTTTACCGATGAGCAGCGGTGCAAGCCAGTCTACCCAATGCCTGATCGCAGACGGAACACCGTAGGCACAGGCTTCACCAATTCCGCGCAGTCCCTCGTCCGTATCAATGACGACGATGGCACAATCGGCTTTTACCGAACGATAACGATGCGTGAACCACTGATTATGCGGTTCATGCCAGCGGGATAGACACAAAGTCTGGATTTGGGTGATTTTCATGGTGTTGGCGCGGCTACTTCGATGATGCCAGAAGCGCGGATGTCCTCCCAGAAAGCGGCGGGAATATCAGCATCCCACGCCTGAATATTCTCGATGACCTGAGTCGGGGTTTCTGCCCCTAATACCAGTGAGGTCACCACGGGTTGAGCGCGGACAAACTGAATCGCAGCGGAGTTCAACGGCACTTTGTGTTTGGTGCAGATCGTCTCCACTTTAACCACACGCTCCCTGACTTCTGCCGGGGCGTTGCCATAATTATATTGAGCGTTGCTGGTGGCTCCGGTGGCTAAGATGCCGCTGTTAAACACGCCTCCGGCAAAGATGCTGATGTTCTTTTCGCGGAAAAGACTCAGCGCATCCAGCGAAGTCTGCTCAATAAGCGTGTAACGTCCCGCCATGAGGAAACAATCGAAGTCGGCATTACGGGCGAAATCCGCCAGCATCTGCCACTGATTCATCCCGGCGCCAACCGCTTTGATCACACCCTGACTGCGCAGATCGGCCAGTGCGGGAAAGGCTTCATCGAGTGCGATCTGATAGTTATTATCAGCATCATGAATGTGCAGGATGTCGACATAATCCACATTAAGCGCTTTCAGGCTGTTTTCCAGACTTTGCAGCACTTCGTCCCGGCTGTAATTAAAGGTGAAGCCGCCTTTGCCATCAGGCAAGCGGCCAATCTTGGTCGCCAGTACATAACTTTCGCGCGGGACACCCTGCAAACCCATACCGACCAGCGTCTCGCTTTTATAGAGGGGGGCGGTATCAATAAAGTTGATGCCATTGTCCAATGCGGTCTGGACAATATTCACGCCTTGTTCGGTTGTTCCTTTGCCGATATGCGCTGTCCCCAGCCCAAATTGTGTGACCTTTAAGGCGGTGTCGCTGACAGAGGCTAAAGAAAATTTTTCTGACATAACAATCTCACTTTGATGTAATTGTGCTCAATAATCAGGTGTGCTGCTTTATTAAACCAGCACCTCTGTTATTTTGAATCACTCTGCAACAATCTTTTTGCAATGATTATATATTATAATTTCCTCGCACAAAAACGGGTACTACCAATTGGTAGTACCCGCAAATCCATTGGCATTTACTTAAGCGTTAGCGGCTTTCCAGGTGTCGATCTGACCCTGCATTTCTTCCTGTACGCGCTCGATTCCGGCGGCGCTCAGGGCATCCAGTAAGGTGCTGATGCCTTCGTCCACATCAAGAAGACCGTTTAAGACGGGCTCACTGTATTCTTCCCAGGCCGAGCTGATCGAAGCGAGTTCGGTTTCGACAGGCTGGCGGTTGAAGGTAAAGCCGAGGACAGGTGATGGGCGCGCACTGCGGTTCAATTCTGCAGTGGCTGGCCATGCACCGACCTGTGCCGGATTGGAGTAATAGGAATTGAAGACATTGCCGAACATCCAGTCGGTATTGGGGTTCCAGCCGACTTCGGTAAAGCTGGCCGCGTCCCCGGCAGGCTTGATGAGCTGTTGGGCTTCATCTTCCCATTCCCAATGTGTACCCTGGATACCCTTACCCAGCAGATTGTAGAAAACCGGATCGGTATTGATTAAATTCAGATATTGCGCGGCAAGTTCCGGGTTGCTGGATGTCGAGCTGATTCCGGTCAGGGTCGCAGTCGTGCCAGCGGTGGTCAGAAGCGGCTCGGCAATGGCATAAGCCTTAACCGGCCAACCCCAACGGGCCAACGCTTCAGCCTCACCACCCGGTTTGACGACCGAGGCCAACCCGACGGGGTAGATCCCTGCCAGTGTACCGGCTTCAATCTGGTCAGGTGTGAGCACGTCAGTGGGGACATAACCCGCCAGATACCACTCACGGATCAGTTCAGCTGCCTGACGGAATTCATCGGTAGCGGCGAAAATGACCGCTGTCGCCGATTCGTCAGTGGACTTCACCGACAGCTGCGCATCGACCGGGTCATAGCCCCAGATTTCGTTCGCCGCGACCTGAGCCGCATTGCCGGAAACATAAGTGTACTGATCACTGGACTGCACATATTCATTGATTTGCGCAAGAATCGGCGAAAGCTCCTGATAGTTGGTAACTGCTGCCAGTGCGTCACCGATGCCTAATTCATCAATGACCGCCTCGTGGATGAATGGGCCAAAAGGCTTGACGAAAATCTGCTGATTGATCGCGCCATAGATGCCGCCCTGCACACGGGCAGCTTCCCAGGTTTCCGGGGTCATGCTGTTCCACAGGCCGGGAGCTTGCTCCAGCAGCAGATCATCCAGTTGTGTCAGATATTCCTGGTTGACATTGGTATAGTAATTATTCGTCCAGGGTGCGGTGAAGACCAGATCATAATCTTCGGCAGCGGCATTAATCAGCGCCATCTGGTCATTATAGGCACCGGGTTCGATAAAGCGCAGTTCGATGGTGGCGCCGATGCGTTCAGCCATGTATTCGCTCATGGCATCCTGGATAAGCTGGACATCCCGTTGGGCTGCACCACGAATAATGTAGACCAAACGGGGCAGATCCTGACGGGTCGGTGCTGCAAGAGTGCGTGGCATACGGCTGCTGAAACTTGCCGCGCCGAAACCAGCAGCCGCTGCGGCTGCACCCGTGGTTTTAAGAAAATCGCGTCTTGAAAGTTTATTAGGCATTTATAGCTCCTTAGAACAAAACTAGTTTGAGAAAGTTGCATATTGGTGCATATAAAAATCAGCGTACTTATCTATTTCGCCCCCTATTCTATAAAACAGACTTTTGATTTTATGGAAATCACAGGAACACGGGTCTTATTTAAATGACCCTAAGGTGATCCCCCGAACAAGATATTTCTGGAAAAACAGGAAGAATACAGCGGCAGGGCCAGTCGCTAGGACGGCCATTGCCATACGAGTTGTCTGGGTGGGTATCTGGCCTTGCGCCAGATCCGGATTGAGGTTCATCGCCTCAGCATTACTCTGAATGATGTACAGCAGATACTGCAACGGGTACAGGTCGGCACTGCGGATGAAATACAGCGGTGTCGTCCAGTCGTTCCAGTAATTCAGCGCGACAAATAAACCAATCGTTGCCAGTGCCGGTTTGGAGAGTGGCAGCACAATCGAGAAGAAAATGCGGACTTCACCCGCGCCATCCACCCGCGCCGCATCAAATAATTCTGTGGGAAGGCCGGCAAAGTACGTGCGCAGAATCAGCACATAAAAGACCCCGACAAAATGCGGCAGCATCAACGCCAGGACGGTGTCCTGAACACGCAGAAATTGCGTCATCAGGATGTAATAGGGCACGATACCCCCATTGAACAGCATGGTGAAAAACACAAAAAACGAAATCGGCCTGCGCAGGAAAAAGTCGCGCTGTGAAAGCGGATAGGCCAGTAACGACATGAGTGTCACCGAAATAAGGGTGCCGAAAATGGTGGTGAACAGCGTCACACCATAGGCTCTGATGATGGCCTGTGGGCTCCTGAAAATGAGCTCATACGCTTCTGTGCTGAACTCTGCCGGGAGCAGGCCATAACCCTCCCGGGTGAGCGCGACTTCGCTGGTGAAAGAGGCCGACACAATCAGCAAAAGCGGGATTAAACACGCCAGCCCAAAAATCAACAGGACGATGTGGACACTGAAGCGGCTGAGCACTCCCAGGAAGCGGTTGAAATCATCCTTCTTTAATTGCTGTACTTGTTTTGTATAGGTTGCCATAGATGATTCTCCTTAGAACAGGGACAGCGGCTCATCGGCGCGTTCGATACGGCGCACGACCCAGTTGAAAAACAACACCAGACCGAAGCCGACAATGGACTGATAGAACTGGGCGGCAGCGGCCATACTCACGTTCTGAGTGACCAGCAGCGAACGATAAATAAATGTATCCAGGACATCAGTGACCGGGTAGAGCAGCGCCTGATCGCGCGGTACCTGGAAGAACAGGCCGAAGTCCGCGCTGAAAATACCGGCCATTGCCAGCAGCAGATTGATGACAATCAGCGGCATGACCATCGGGAAAGTGATGAAGCGGAACTGCTTCCATTTATTCGCGCCATCAATGCGCGCTGCTTCGTAAAGCTGCGGGTCAATCGCCAGCATGCCGGATAGATAAATGAGGCTGCTGATGCCGATGTTATTCCACAGGCTGGCGAACAACAGAATGAACGGCCAGTATTGCGCTGAGCTGTACCAGGAAACGCCTTCGATGCCGAACATGCGCATGACATTGTTGATGACACCGTTATCGGTTGCCAGCAGAGCATAGACAAAGTAGGAAGCGATCACCCAGGAGATGAAGCGGGGCAGCAGCAGCATGGTCTGATAAAAGCGGGTGAGGGCGCTGGTATAGACTTCAAACAGTAACCAGGCGACCAGCAGCGCGACCAGAAGGCCCATCGTAATAAAAAGGATGTTGAGCAGAATCGTATTGCGGGTAGCGCGAAGGGCGGTGTCCGTGGCGAATAAAAATTCAAAATTCTTCAGACCGACAAAATCACTGCCGAACACACCACGCCGCGCCTTGTAATTCGTGAAGGCGATCCAGACACCAAATAATGTCACATACTTAAAGATAAAAATCCAGATCAGGGCAGGCATTGCCATGATTAACCAGATTAAATTGCGCTGAAATTTTTGTCCTTGCATGCCGGTAATGGCTCGCTGGAAGGAATTTGGGCGCAGTGTTTTGAGTGCCTGTGCTTCCATAAAAACAGTTCCTGTCTACTTCAAAACTTACTGTTAAATTCTGGGTTCCTGCCGGGTTTCCAAAAGTTGTAACAAGCGCCGCTTGCCATTATCCAGATGATTGATGAGGGCGTCTTGAGCGGCTTCAGCATCACCGGATTTAAGGGCGGCCAGAATGGTTGCGTGCTCCTGAATGGTTTCTTCAATGTGGATGCTGGAGTGCAAACCACGACGACGGCGCCGCCCGGCATTGATCTGAGCGATCATATCCATAAAGCGATTCAAAATTGGGTTGCTGGCCGACTGTGTGATGAGACGGTGGAAGTCGATATCCATATCCAGAAAAGTATATACCTCATCACGTTCACACAGACATTCCTGGTGGAATGCTTCTAATTTCGCCAGATTTTCTGGTGTGATGCGCTCCGCTGCCAGAGCGATAATGCCGACTTCGACCACACAACGCGCTTCATACAAATCAATAAAGGTCGACTCGTCAGACTCAAAGATAATATCCAGCTTGCCCAACAATGCTTCCGGGGTAGGGTGGCAGACATAGGTGCCCGACCCATGACGAATTTCAACCACATTGATGATGGATAAAGCCCGCAAAGCTTCCCGCAGGGAGGGTCTGCTCACCTGCATGGCCTGCGCCAGCTCACGCTCTGCCGGTAGCTTATCCCCTGGCTTGAGCTTTTTATCCTTGATGAGGTTGAGAATTCTTTCCGCTATCTGCTCGGAAAGAGACGGATTATCGAATGTGCCAAACGTTGCCATTTATAATTTATAATTTTCTTTAAACGGAAATTTTTGGTCAAGTGGTCAAACCAATTTATATTGCTTAATTTAATAGAGTTAAACGGCTTTGTCAAATTTTAACCGTAACCATGTAGCACCAAGCTTAAGATTCTATCCAGATTGAAACATTTGGTGACTGGTGAGCGTATTAGAAGTATCTGCGGCAGATGAGCAACGATAAAGATGTGCTCAATTGGGGAAAAGGCACTTGATCCTTACGCTGCGTCATCGTTTAGAATCATGTGTGCTGGTAAACTGCGAGATTCAATAAACAGCCCTGGTCTGCATATGGAGACTTTGGCGCGGTTTTAAAGGCTTATTTCGACTGTTCTGCGAGATCATACGATGGCACGTTATCTGAAAACATCCGACATTGCCGGGATTATGGGCGTGCATGTCAATACGGTGCGGCTGTACGAGGCACAGGGTTATTTATCGGCTGTGCCACGCAGCGCCAATGGTTATCGCCTGTTTACGGAAGTGCATCTCGAACAGATGCGGCTGGCGCTCCTGGCATTGCAATGGCCGTATTCTGGCGATAAGGAACTGGTGCTGAATCTGGTCAGGTGTGTGGCTGATGATGATCTGGGCATGGCGATGGAACTGGCTTATGAGCACCTTATCAATGTGCGTGTGGAACGGACGCACGCCGAAGCAGCAGTCGAATTTCTGGAACGCTGGGCGCAAGGTCAGGTATTTGACACCATCAAACGCACCCTGAGCATTGGTCAAACGGCGCAACATCTGGGGGTGACAGGGGATCAACTGCGGAATTGGGATCGAAATGGTTTACTGGATGTCCCGCGCGATTTCGAGACAGGTTATCGCATGTACAGTACCCGCGAGATTGGCCGTCTGCGTGTGATCCGCATGCTGCGTCACTCGGGCTACAGTCTGATGGCGATTCTGCGCATGCTGCTTCAGTTTGATGCCGGAGAACGTGAACGTCTGCGTGAGGCTTTGGATACACCCGGTGATAACGAGGATATTGAGACTGTGGCTGATCGTTGGTTAAGCACGCTTCAAAAACAGGAAGAACGCGCTCAGGCGATTATCCAGCAGATTACCGTGATCACCAGACTACGCTGCCAGGGTGGTGCATAACCCTCCATGAAGTACACCAACCCTCTATGATGGATATAGATGCCGATTACAGAGCAGGTATCCGTATGCAGTTGTGGAAAGGAAGTCGGTTGAGCACACAAAAGCAGATGACTCAGGCGATATTGCAGGATGGCAGCGCTATCGAGATCGAAATTTATGGCGAGGGATTGACCCTTCTCCTGCCAGTTAACCCACGTCCACTTGAAGGGGCACTGGCCGAACAGATGCGGCTGTATGGTGCTGATCCGGCACTGGGACAGTCATTCATCAATGGCTTGCAGGATGTTTTCCGAGTGGTGGCTTTTGATTATGAAGGACACCTGCGCCGGAAACCCAGACCGCAGTCGCTGACACCAGAAAATGTCGTGAGCGATTTACTGACAATAGCCGATGCTGCCCAGGCGGAGCGTTTCGTCTATTACGGTTACTCATGGTTGGGGATGATCGGGCTTCAACTGGCGATCCGCACCCAGCGGCTGGCCGGGCTGATTATGGGAGGCTTTCCGCCACTGGACGGGCCTTATGCTGAAATGCTTCAGGTGACGACTGCCGCTTATAGGATGGCCAGTGGCGATCCAGATTTTCAGACAGCAAAGGACGATCAATGGTCGGCGTCGCAGCTTTCAGAAGATGAGACTCAGCAATATATGACCCTTTACCAGTCTCTGCAGGATTTCGATGACGAAGCAGTGCAGGCCAAAATCACCTGTCCGCGCCTGTGCTTTGTCGGTTCCGCCGATGAAATCCAGTATGGTGAAAATTGGGGCAACGTCTTCGTGAGTCTGACGGGGCCAGTAGTGAATAACCACACTGAGCTGGAAAAACGCGGTTGGGATGTCCGGTTATTGGATGGCCTTGATCATATGCAGGCCATGCAATCCACACCTGTGGTGCCGGTGATACAGGCGTGGTGGGCTGAAAAGGCGCATTTAATCGGTTAGCTGTGTTAGCGTTAGTCTCCTTCTCTGAATATTGGGGAAGGGGCTTTGCGAATGCAGCCCGTGGCATGCAATGACGTTTATATGACCAGTCTGGGGGAGGGAGAGTCATATGTCTACAATGAAAATTCTAACGCAAGTTATATATTGACAAAGTGAGCGGGGCGCAAATACAATTAGCTCAACTAATTATTAGCTGGGCTAACCGAATTGGTCAATGATAAGC
>JBBSQD010000276.1:0-8616 GCA_038258185.1 Aggregatilineales bacterium
AGCGCTGAAACAACAGCGAATTACAGTCTGTTGGCGACGGGTTACACCCTCAGCGCTGATGGACAGTGGTGGCAATTGGCTGGCGATAGTGGTTGGCTGGCGGCAGACTCCACACTGAGCAGCGGCTTCTGTGAGACTTTGGCCGAAGTCGGCGCGGCCCAAGCGCAGGCCCCAAGCGCACCCTCGGCCAACTCATCAGCAGCCAGTGGCTTAGCGCCCGATGAGGTAATTCGCCGCTATCTGAGCGCACGGGTGGCGGGGGATGGTGGACAGATGCAGCAGTTGGCCTGTAGTGCGTGGTCTGCGCAGGCCGCCATTCAGGCGCAGTCGTTTCGGGCGATGCGCGCCGAATTAAAGGATGTGAGTTGCAGCACAATCGAGACTGGCGCGACCTCCGCGACAGTCCAATGCACCGGCCATATCGAAACTGAGTATAACGGCCAGTTCCGCCAGTGGCCGTTAGGGCGTTACCAGATCACCCGTGAGGGCGACGCGTGGCGTATGTGTGGCGAAGGCTAACGCAGCCGTGAGATCAGCGCGAGGGTGCAGGTTTTGATACAACTGCACCCTTGCAATCGCCCCAAAGCCGCTCTTGATGACTCTTTCCTCAACCAACTCCTTTACCATTTTTGATGCATTTGCCCTGCCAGCTATGTGAAAAGGGATTGAATTGCCCGGAAGCCTTAAGCTTCACTCAAGAGTAAAACGGTTTTTCGAAAAATTGGACTAACCTCCCATGTGGATAAGGGTCATCAGGCTCATTCAGACCCGCCACCCTCGTGTTATGGTCAAAACCCTTTAGAAGTCTCAAAGGAGTAATGCCATGAACAGATTTATCAAGACCCTGACGCTGGTGGCGCTGGCTGCCCTGCTGATCCCGACGCTGGTGGGCGCTCAGTCCGCGGACGATCCGGCAGCCACCTGTGACGCGACACTGATTACCCTCCTGCTGGTGACCATCCAGAACTACGACTATCAGCCGCCCGCAGCGCTGGAGCAGTATGCTTTTGGCCCCTATAGCGATCAACCCACAACCTCTGATTCTGACGCGCTGACCGTCCGCCAACAGGCTGAAGACCGGGTGTCTCAGGCCGCACAAACGTTTGAAGAAGAAGGCTATCCGGGGATTGCCCGTGAAATTGGCAATATGTCCGATGTCGTGGGCGATGTGGCGGAAGCCGGTGAAAGCCTGCTGGAAGCCGGAGAAGCAGCGCTCCAGGCAGGGCAATCCGCACTGACAGGTACAGATGACGAGACAGGCGAGATGCCCCTGGGGGTGCGACCGGGAGAGCCGGAGACCTGCACCGCGCTGCGCCGTAATCTGGTGAGTTTCCTGTATGTGCAACTGACTGCTAATGGGACGGAATAAACAGCCCATGACATTTTACGGATAGAACTTAATCAGACGCTTCTCTCCCCAACAGGTTTTCCCCCGACTCAGGCGTGCGAGACTGGCGTGCCTGGGTTTCGATTTCTGCTGCTTCACTGCGCAATCCCCCTTCTGCATCCGTCGATACCGTAGTGGATTCTACAGGCGCTGGCACTGGCTCAAATTTTTTCGGCTCAGGCATTTCAGGGATTGAATCCCCCTGTACAAGCTCTACCGGCACACCTTTCGGGAAGATCATTTCGCGCGCCTCATCCGGCAGCGAGATTCCCGCATCCTCAATCGCCCGTTTCACCAGTCGTATCACTGAAGATTTCACTTTCAGCCAGCTATGCTGCGTGCCATCAATCCAGAAATAAATCTGCAGATTGACCGTCGCACTGCCCAGACTATCGACCAGCACAAGATGCTCGGGTTCATTGAGCACTGCTGGATGATCTTCCAGCACTTTGTCGATGATTTCCTGAGCCAGTGAGATCGAGTCCTCATAACCCACTCCCACCATAAAATCCAGACGGCGGTTGGGGTTGCTGGTGTAATTGTGAATGATGCTTTTGTAGACGGTGGCATTGGGAATCTGGACATGGTTTCCGGCAAGGGTCATCAGGATCGTGGCACGGGTGGTCATGCGCTGAACAAAGCCGAGTACATCATTAATTTCGACCAGATCGCCGATATTAAAAGGATTTTGTAAGCTCAGGAAAACACTGGCGAGGAAATTCTCTGTGATATCGCGGAAGGCGATGCCGAGAATTAATCCCAGTAAGCCTGTACCGCCCAGAAGCGTCAGCGCGATATTGGTCAATCCGGCCACCTGAAAAACCAGATACAAGCCACCCAGAAGCACTAACCCCCCGATGATCCGTGAGCTGACATTCAGCAGGAGAACATTCAGCCCCTGACTCTCCAGGTAGCGCCGCGAGATTTTTGTCATCAAGCGTGAAATCATCCAGGCCAGCAACAGGATAATCAGGCTGAAACCGATCACCGGAATCGCGCGCAGAATAGTCTGTATCTGATCACGCAATCCACTCAATAAGGGTTGAAAATCCAGCAAAGCCGGTTCAACAATTTCAAGTTGATTGACGACTGCCGCAACATCCTGAGTTTTGCCGGCCAGATTACCTGCCCATTGCTTATATTCAGCAGTCTGCGCCTGTCCAGTCAGAAATGCTACCCCATCCTGAACCCGCACCTGGGGATCAATGAACCATCCGGTTGCAACAAGGATTTCATGCAGACGCGTCTCAATTTCCTCATCGCGCGCAATCGGCTGGATATCCACGCGAGCGGGCACTTCCGGCACAGCATCTTCAGGGATAGCTGTGGCAGGAACATCCTGTGCCGAACTGCTGGCTGCCATCAGCGCAAATCCAAAGGTCAGTATCACTGCAAAAAATATAGAGAATCGGGTATTTCTTCCACCCCATCGGCTACTGCGCATCATCTCTCCGTTGATTAATCGCTGGCTGTTGAAGTTTTAATCCATACTGGAACACAAAGTATCTCTGTTTTTACCCATATCGCAACCCCACGGCAGAGGGTCACCGCAAAAGGCAGGCATTCGCCCCTTCGCCCCGGTGCTTCGCCCCTACCACCCTACGACATGGAAAATGCTTAGAATTCCGCATCAATAAACAAAATATGACGGATGACATACCTTGTTTTCTATTCTGCCACCCAGTGAACCTGCCAAAGTACCCATCGCCGCGATGAATGTACTCAGCTTGATATGATCCAGTGTGCCCGCAGACGGGGACACGTTGGCCGGTCGTCGGTTGATGGGGCATGCGGATCTGAAAGTGACAGCCGATTACTATGCCGTGTTTGCGGAGAGTGAATTGGCCGCGAGTCACGGAAAATTCAGCCCGATTAATAACCTGATTTATGTAGAAAATGTGGAGTAAAACACCTAAAAACCAGACCAATTGATTCGAGGGTGTTTTTTGTGCTTTCGCCAAAACCGTGAATTTCGCACCAAAACCAGCCAATTTATACAAAAAACCCTCTGACAAGTCACTGTCAGAGGGTTTTTTGCTGATTACTGCCGCTAAAAAGCGGTTTTTGGTGACTCCCCTGGGACTCGAACCCAGAACCAATTAATTAAGAGTCAACTGCTCTGCCAATTGAGCTAGGGAGCCAAATGGTGAATAATCAGAATATAGCAAAAAGTGGGGTATGAATCAATGGTGAAATCGAATGGTGTGCCCTGTAACTCATCTTCGACAGGGCAAATCCGGCAATCCGCACCGATTAGCGAAGGCAAAATCCGCTGATGAACACCTGCGACAGTCTCAAATACACCCCTTAACATTCATTCGCTTGGGGTATACCATTGTCAGATGTACAATCAGCTTCTCTAGACCGCACAAAAATCGGACATATACCCAATGCTTCACTCCAAAGCCTCCCTGTTATCTCGCCTGCTGCACCGCTTCCAACCCAATGAGAGTACGCGCCTCCTCATCCTGGCTGTCATGGTCGGGCTGGCAACTGGAATTGGAATCTGGGTGTTTCGGCTGGCAATCGAACTTTTCCATGAAATCACCCATGTCGAATTTCTGCATGAGACGCTAGGTGCTTTTGGGGGTGTGATTTCCTTGGGGATTGCGGGCTATATCGTCGGCTGGATGATGGATCGTTATGTTGGTGAGGAACGCCATCACGGAGTCGCAGGCATTATGGAAGCGGTGGCGCTGGCTGGTGGACGTTTACGTTATCGGCGTATTCCGATCAAGGCGCTGGCTTCGGCGATCTCATTAGGCGCTGGCGCATCTGTCGGGCCGGAAGACCCCAGCGTCCAGATCGGCTCGAACATCGGCTCGTTTTTTGGTCAACGCCTGGGTTTATCCGAAGACCGCGTCCGCTTACTGGTGGCTGCCGGTGCTGCTGGCGCGATTGCTGCTGCTTTCGAAGCCCCGATTGCCGGGGTTTTTTTCGCGCTGGAAGTCGTGCTAGGTGAGTTCACAACCGGCGCGTTTGGCGTGGTGGTTCTAGCCGCCGTGATCTCCTCGGTGTTTATGCAGGCGATGGATCAGGTCATCCATTTGCAGGAGCCTGCTTTAAATCTGCTGAATTACACCCTCGGCAGTCTGATCGAGTTACCGATTTATGTGGTGATGGGGTTGCTGCTGGCACCGGTTGCCGCGCTGTTTATCAAGCTGATGTACTGGACGCATGACTGGTTTCATGAAAATGTCCATCTTTCACGGCCTGTCCAGACAGGGCTGGTGGGTGTGCTGGTGGGTGTGGTCGGTATTTTCCTACCGGAAGCGCTGGGGCCAGGTCGCGAGGCGATGAATGCCGTACTCATCGAACCTAATAATTTCACACTTGCCCTGTTGCTGGCGTTAGGTTTCGGGAAAATTGCCCTGACCACGCTGAGTATGGCGGGTGGTTTTGTCGGGGGTGTTTTTGCGCCAACCTTGTTTGTTGGCCTGATGCTGGGTGGCGCTTTTGGTCGGGTGGTCGAAAGCCTGGGCTGGGTCGGCACATTTAGTGATCCACAGGTGTATGCGATTGTCGGCATGGCGGCGATGATGGCTGGCGTGGTGCGTTCTCCGATCACCGCGATTATGCTCGTGTTTGAACTAACCAATGATTACCGCCTCATTGTGCCGATCATGCTCACTTCGGTGGTGTGTATTCTGCTGGCAGAGCGTTTTGTCCCACAGGGAATTTACGCGTTGGGTTTGGCGCGCAAAGGCGTCCATCTGAATCAGGGACGCGATATTGATATCACGCAGGGCATCACTGTGGGTGAGGCCATGATTTCGCCTGCGCCGACGATTAGCGAAACTGCATCGTTGCTGGAACTGCGCGATCTGCTGCGAAAGTTCAACACGCGCTCGTTATGTGTCGTCGATGGAGATGAGCCCCGACTTACGGCCATTGTCACGCTGACCGATCTGCAAAGAGGGTATGAACTGCAAGCGCAGCAACCCACACCGCTGACCGTAGCCGACATTTGCACGCGGGAGGTCATCAGCGCGCATCCGGATGATGTGCTGTGGACGGCGATTCGCCTCAGGGGAGCACGGGGTGTCGGACGCTTGCCGGTGGTTAAAGAAGAGAATAATCAGTTGGTGGGTATGTTAAGCCGCCATGACATTGTTGATGCGTATAACACCGCTATCGCCCGTAAAATGCAGGATCAGCATCACTCCGAGCAGGTTCGCCTCAATGCATTGACCGGTGCGCACGTGGTTGAAATGCGCGTCGGGCATGATGCGCCGGTTTCCGGCAAATTTATCCGCGACGTGCAGTGGCCCGCGGAAAGCGTGGTGGCGTCCATCCGGCGGAAAGGCAAGCTGCTGGTTCCGCATGGCAGCACGGAATTAAAAGATAATGACATGGTGACGATTGTCGCTGCGCCAGAGGTTGAAGATGAACTGACGATCCTGTTCGGTCATCGACCGGTACACGTCTAATTCGAAAATTGCCCGTTTGCCCGCAGCCGCGGGAACGCCGATTGCTCAAGCTCAACCTTGACAGTTGTGCTCCAGTAATTATACAATCGAATGACTTCATGGGCCTGTGGCGCAGCTGGGAGCGCGATACAATCGCACTGTATAGGTCAAGGGTTCGAATCCCTTCAGGTCCAATATAAGTAAGTTTAATAATTTTGCTTTCTGGCTACACCCCGCACATCAAGCTAGCAGAAAGTTGATGTGTAATTACCTCGAAACTATGCTTATTTTCGCTTGAGAAAATCGAGCAAACCCTCTGCTACATCCCAATCCATGCGTCCGGTTTCGCGCAGAAACCAGATGAAACGCTTAAAACTCACGAAATTGATGTCAACATTACGCGACTTCTGGTAAGCCTCAATATCCGCCTTTGTCAGATCGAGCAGCATCCCGGACGGCGTTTTCTTGACCATGTATTCATCCACAAAATCAGCGAGATTGCCGCTGTGTTCCTGGATCATTTTCGGGCTTAACCCAGATGCCCCAAGTGCTTTTTGAAAAGCCGTCAGGACTTTCTTGTTGCTTGCCTGAGCCTTTTCCTGAGCATTGTCCTCATCGGGTGGTAGCCTGGTGATGATCCCACCACGTTCCTGAATGTCACGATAGGTTTCCTTGAGACTACGCTTATAGCCGCCGCCAAAGTGAATCGGATAGGATGACAGTAGACTGTCGTAGATGATACGATCTTCAAACGGAATTAGCACAGCTTTGACATAGATGGGCAGATATGAGCCGATGATCTCTTCCAACGATCCCGTTATGCCCTGTACACCATAAGCATTTGCAGGAGAACTGCCGTCAATAAACACCGTATATTTCTTCAGATGACGGAAGATGAAAAAGTTATCCTCAATCCGGTATTTCCAACTCTCGACTAGCGCCAGGTCATTCTGAGATAGCGCGGCAGGGTTTTCGGTGATGAATGCTTCGCGCAGAGCATCATCCTCCCAGAGCGCATCGCGTACTGGCGCAGCAACTTCTGGTGAGACACCGACATTGCGCCATTCTTTAGGGAAGGACGGCACAATATTCCGACGCTGGTTGACAAAGTGCAGCAGCCGAAACCAGATACTATAGAAGCGTGCAACCTCGCTTTTGTTCAGATGCATGTTTTTCCCCACCTTAGTGCTGGTTATAATTATGGATCGTATAATTTTACCGTACAGCCATAACAACGGGGAATCATGATGCGAAACCTCAGGATCAATTGCATTGATTTTAAAACCGCATTCGAGCTAAGCAGCTATGAAACGGCCGCTTACCTCGATACCGAAACCGGCGCGGTAATCTTGGTTGAGGATTATCTCGTCGCTCAACTGGAAGAACTGCTTACCGGTGAAGATAGCGAATCGGTGTTGCAGACACAGACTGACCTGACTCATCTCGTTATGCTGAAGCCCAGGAAACTGATTCAGATTCTGCGATGAGCGCGAAAAACTACGTATGACAGACTGGCTTGAATCACAAGGGATTGAACCGGAGTTTGAGTAAACAGCATGGGTGAACGGATAGATAAAACACAACTGGTCAACCGGATTGCCACGCGCTTGTCGAAAGACCCTGGCGAGATTGAACCTGTAGCAGATGCCTTGTTAGAAGAAATCTATGAGGCACTAAAGCGCGAGGAAAGTGTCTCGCTGCGTAATTTCGGCACGTTTTATATCGACGTGCGGCGCTCTGGTACAGTGTTCAAGTTCAATCCAGCCCAGCGTCTCAGGGCGTTGTTTGGCTGGTCGTCCACGTACAAAGGCGAATTGTGAAGCGCATCCGCTGCGGGATTAACGCGCAATCTATCTGGCAGCAGAGAGGCGGGGTTCCCTTACACGACCCAGCGGTAAGCGGTAAACTGATACAGATGCTGATGAAAAGGGGTTGAATGACAATGATAGACCACGATGAAGAACGAGAAAATCGCATTTACAATGAGGCGATTGTTGATGCTTATGGCCCTGAAGAACAGTCTCTGAGTTGGTACTACTACCTTGAGGAGCACATGACGTTTCCATTCAAAGCACGCTGCATTTATTCCCATAAAACATCACCCCTGAAAGTGGATGAGGTGGTTGAGATACTGGAAATGGCGGACGAAGACGATTGTACGCGGGATATGATCGTTATCATCCGGTTTGGGGAGCGCACGGTGGGCGTACCTCTGGCACAGCTTGAGCCAACAGCCGGGGATACGACGATGATTGAAGCCATTAAAGACTGGCATTACTGGGTCGGTAGAGGATACATGTTCTGATGTCGGATGCTTTCGCACACCGTTATCCTATCATCAATCGCTTCATATTTGAGCGTGGCTGGATAGAAATCGGCGCGGATGAATACAGCATGTCATTCATCCGCGCGCTCGACCCCGGTGGCATGGTCTGGGAGGGAGAACAGTTCTATGCCACGCTGGATGATGCCCTGGCTGACCTGGAGCGCGGGTTAGCGCAGTGGCTAAAAGAAATGGCAGGGACAGATGATGGGTGATGAAAAAGTACCGGAAGAAAATGCGTGGCATCTACGATGAGATCATCGCGCTTACCGACGCGGTTTGCGTCGGGCATCTGAGCCAGGAGTATGCTGGCTGATGCCACAACGTAAATCGTCTCAACCCAATCTTCTGCTGGAACTAGGTTGTGTTGACGTTTGGTGAAAGACGGCTAAACTGACAACATGACAGATGTGAGACTAAGTGACGATCAATGGACGAACATTCGGGACTTTTTGCGCCAAGACCCGAATGCGTATGTGGGAAACGAGGCAAACTGC
>JBBSQD010000277.1:0-8548 GCA_038258185.1 Aggregatilineales bacterium
ACCGGACATCCACAGGCCGAGCGCGTGATCGTGCTCATGGGTTCAGGTGTCGGCGCGGCGACCGAGGCGGTCGACGAACTGGTCGACCGCGGCGAGCGCGTGGGCGCGCTGACGGTCAGGTTGTTCCGACCCTTCCCGACGGCGGCACTGCTGGCGACGCTTCCGGCCAGCCTGTTTTTGCTGGTCGGCGCGTACTTTACGGCCATGAGCAGCAACCCGCCGACCAAATTCCCCGCCGCGCAGATCGCCGCGCTGGATTGGCTGAACCAAAACGCACAACCCGGTGAGGTGGTACTCAGCACGTTTGAGACCGGTAATCTCATCCCGGCTTATACGCATCTGTACAGTTATGTCGGGCACGGGCCGGAAACATTGAACGCAATTGCCAAAACCGCGGTCGCTGAAAATTTCTTTGCCGATGATGCCAGTGTTTTATCCACCGAAGAACGCGCGGAGTTGTATCAAACGCAGGCGATTCGTTATGTATTTTACGGGCCGAATGAGCGCCAGTTTGCTGATGAATCTGGGGCCGATCCCCAGTGGGCTCAGGACTTCGAGTTGATCTATTCTGAGGGCGACTACGCTATTTACGCGTTGCAACCCTAGCCAAACCAAAACGCTTTTTTCCTGCTTGACAAGTTTTTGTTAACACTGTAAACTGTTTACAGTGTTAATTTTGGTTTACGCATATAACTTAAAGGCATTACAGATGACATCGACCCGACGCGAACAACAGCGAGAAGCTACAACCGAGGAGATCAAAGCGGTCGCCCGTCAACAGATGGCGCAGTTGGGGACCAGCGGATTATCCATTCGGGGAATCGCCAAGGAAATGGGCATCACCCCCCCCGCGCTTTACCGTTATTTCGATAATCTGGATGCCCTGGTGACTGCGCTCATTCTGGAGAATTTCAACGCACTGGCCGATGCGCTCGAAAATGCACGGGATGCCGTGATGGCTCAGGGCGGGAGCGTCGCTGACCAGATGCTGGCGGCGCTGTTGGCTTATCGGCAGTATGCGGTCAAAAATCCGGTCGATTTCCAGTTGATTTATGGCAATCCGATTCCCGGTTATGAAGCGCCGGGTGACCTGACAGTTCCAGCATCCAGTCGGACATTACGCGTTTACACCGAATTGTGCTTTCAACTGCTGGATAGTGGTCAGCTTAACCCACCGCCGCGCTATCAACACATCCCGGATGCGATCCAACCCGCGCTGCGTGAGGCATTACGTTTTGGACAGGCACCCGATGAATATATGCTGGCATTGTATTTTACGATGATCGGCTGGCCGCGCATGCACGGGATTGTCATGCTGGAATTATTCGATCATATTCCCCCGGTTGTCGGCAATGTCGATGTGTTTTATCGCAACGAGATGATTAATCTGATGCATGACCTGGGTTATGAAGGAGAACTTTCGTGAAAATTCACGCCATCCAGACCGGGACGGTCAAAATCAAAACTCGTCAGCGCCAGGGCTCTGGCAGCGGCTTGCTGCGGTTGGTCAACACTCTGCGCGATTCCGACTGGACACCCTCTCTGCCGATTTATGCCTGGGTGATTGAACACCCTGAGGGCGTGATCGTCATGGATACCGGCGAAACTGCTCGTACCAGTCAAAGCGGGTATTTCCCGGCCTGGCATCCCTACTATCGTTTTGGTGTGCGGCTGGATGTGCAGCCACAGCAGGAGATCGGCCCGCAGCTCGATTTGCTCGGTATCCGTCCAGCCGATGTGCGCTGGGTCGTGATGACCCATCTGCATACCGATCACGCCGGTGGCCTAGATCATTTCCCAAAGTCGGAAATTCTTGTTTCCGCGACGGAGTATGCGGCGGCTTCGGGATTGAAGGGGCGGCTCAATGGTTATCTCAACCAGCACTGGCCGGATTGGTTCGCTCCGCGTTTGGTGGAGTATACACCGCTGCCCATTGGCGCTTTTCCGCAGAGCATGGCCTTGACTCAAGCCGAGGATGTGTACATTGTGCTGACACCGGGACACACGCCCGGCCATCAGTCGGTGATCGTGCAGAGTGGCGCGTCAACAATTTTCCTGGCGGGTGATGTGTCGTATACTGAGGCGCTGATGCAGCAGCAAGTCGTGGATGGCGTGACTGCTGACACATTTGTGGCTGCGCAGACGCTCCAGCGCACACGTGATTATGTGAATGCTGTCGGCGCGTTGTATCTGCCCAGCCATGATCCCGACTCCGTGCGGCGACTAGAGGCGCAGCAAAAGCGCCAGCTCGTAGCGGTCTGATTTCCTGAGTCGATAACTGAATTTTTAATCTTAGCAGCATCCCTGTTGGCGCAGGGGTTTGTTCAACGCACCTGTTCATCAGTCCTCTTGAAGGTTTCGTCAACGTTTTTCATGTGAGGGTAGGTAAGCAACAATGCAGTTCACACTTTCGTTTTACGGTTTGTGGCTTCTGGCTTTTATCGGTTTTCCCATTGGCGGCTTACTGGCTCAGGTTTTAGTCGGGCCGGTGAATACTGTGCTGAAGGCTGTTCTGGCGGGATTAATCACGGGTGCTGTTTTGGGTCTGGCGCAGTGGTTGGTTTTACAGCGGGTGATGTCGGTCAATCTGCTGTGGGTTGGCGATACCGCCGTGGGTTTAGCAGTCGGGCTTGGTTTGGCGGTTGCGATCTTTGGCAGCGCGATGGATGGCAATGAACTCCTGCTGCGTGCTTTGATCGTTGGTTTTGCGATTGGCTTATTACAATGGTTTCTGCTGCGCCAGCAGTTCCCGGCCAGTTTTGCCTGGGTGATTGTTATGACTCTCAGTTGGGCAGTCGGCTGGTTTATCACCCGTGCGGTGGGTGTTGATCTGGCTCCACAGTGGACGGTGTTTGGCGCATCAGGCGCGATTGTCTTTCAGCTTATCACGATGTTCGCCCTGCGTTTTCTGATTTCCTAAAACTCGCTCAACAACAAAAGAGAGGTTTAACGCCATGAATACCATGGCTTTGCTTCAACGCGCTTATGTACTGCGGATCACTCATTTTTTCAATCAGTAACAGTAGCCAAAACCACTTCATTTCTAAGGAGATTGATACCATGAACAATAACACATCTGAACTTCACGTCATTTTTGGCACCGGGCCAGTGGGTCTGGCGACAATGGATGCCCTGCACGGCCAGGGCAAGAAAATTCGCATGGTGAATCGCAGCGGCAAAGGGAATTTTCCCGCCGGGGTGGAGATCGTGAATGGTGACGCCAGCGATCCGGCTTTTACCCATCAGGCTGCTGCGGATGCAACTGTCGTCTATAACGCGACCAATCCGCCGTATACGCAATGGCCGGAATTATTCCCTGGCTTGCAGGCGGGTGTGATTGAAGGCGCGGCAGCAGCCGGAGCGAAACTCATCGCTATCGACAACCTGTATGCGTACGGTCACACTCAGGGCAAACCGATGACCGAAACCACACCCTACAACGCACATACACGTAAGGGCAAAGTCCGCCAACAGATGGCGCTTGACCTGATGGCAGCCCACAAAAGCGGAAAAGTGCGGGTGGCGATTGCTCGCGCCAGTGATTTTGTCGGTCCGCGTGTGAAGGACTCGGCAATGGGTGAACGAGTATTTCCGAATGTGCTGGCAGGCAAATCAGCCCAGATGGTGGGTAACCCCGACATGCCGCACACCTACACCTACATGCCCGATATTGGCAAAGCACTGGCGATATTGGGAACGCACGACGAAGCACTGGGGCAGATCTGGCATATCCCCGCGGCTGAGACATTGACCACGCGCCGCTTTATCGATCTGATTGGCGAAGAGGTGGGCAAAACCGCTAAAGTGTCGGCAGCACCCAAATTAATCCTGAAAGCGATGGCGCTGTTTATACCGATTATGCGAGAGGTCGAGGAAATGGCGTATGAATTTGAGGAGCCGTTTATCGTCGACCACAGCAAATTCGTCGCCGCTTTTGGCAATCATGCCACCCCGTTAAAAGAGGTGATTCGCGAAACGGTGAAATGGTATCGGGAGAATCCGGCGCATTAATCAGCCACTGGCATCAGCCTTGCAGGGTCAGTGAATGTCCCCTAAGATTAAGACCTTGAATTTTATGACGAAAGGCAAAGGACTGTGACTGACCATAAAGCGGAAGGCCAGAAATTTCTGGAAGAGAACGCCAAAAAAGAAGGTGTGATGACTACCGCCAGCGGCCTGCAATATAAAGTCCTGGAAGAAGGCAATGGCACGCAGCCCAGAGCCACGGAAACGGTGAAGGTGCATTATCAGGGCACACTGCTTGATGGCACCGAATTTGATAGCTCGTATAAGCGCGGTGATCCGATCTCCTTCGGCCTGAACCAGGTGATTCCCGGATGGACAGAAGGCTTACAGTTGATGAAAACCGGTGGGAAACATGAACTGTATATTCCCTATAATCTGGCTTATGGTGAGCGTGGCGCCGGCGGCGTGATCCCGCCCTATGCTACCCTCATTTTCCTGGTGGAGCTGCTGGAAGTACGTTAGCATTCATAACTCAGCCAACTATGCAGTTGGCTGAGGTTTTTATTCGTAGATACTATTCCAGCACAATCAGCCCTTCGGAATTGCTGCTGATAAACAGTCGGCCATCCACCAGTACGGGCGAAGCCGAACGAAAATCACCCTGGTTGCCAGTCTGATAACGCCATAATTCGGTGCCATTCTCAGCATTAAGGGCGTAGAGCAAGCCGCCTTCTTCGCTGAGGGTGTAAAGCACATCCCCAGCCAGTGACGGAGAGGAATACGCCGGGCCGCCAATCGTGAACTGCCACGCAGGTTGGCCGTCGGTTTTATCCAGCGCATAAAATTCGCCGCCGGTGCCGTTGATATAGATCAGTTCGTCGCCAATTGCCGCCGAAGCATAAATCACGCTGCCGGTATCAAACGACCAGATGGGTTCGCCGTTTTCAGTATCGAGCGCATACACGTTGCCATCGTAACTGCCGATATACAAAACATCGTCCATAAGCGCCGGGGATGAATCAACCGCGCCACCGGTTTCGAATCGCCAGATTTCTTCGCCATCGACAGCGTTCAGGGCAAAAACGCTGCCGCCACGACTGCCGACGTAAATTACATCATCCACCACGGCGGGCGAAGACCAGACCTCGCCGCCGGTGTCAAATTGCCACAGAATGCTGCCGTCATCGCGTGACAGGGCGTATAAAAATTTGTCACGACTGCCAATGTAAACGACTTCTTCGGTGACTGCCGGGGACGAATAAATCTGCCCCTCGGTTTCGGTCTGCCAGATAATTTCGCCGTTTGTGGCATCCAGCGCATACACAGCGCGATCCAGCCCGCCGATATACAGCACGCCGTCCATAATGGCGGCTGTCGAAACGACTGGTGCTGTCGTGTCAAGCTGCCAGCTTAATTCACCGCTTTGCACATCCAGCGCATAGAGCGTGCCGTTTTCGCTGCCGACATAAGCAAATTCCCCGGCCACCGCCGCAGTCGTACGGACGGGACGCGGAATCGCGAACTGCCAGCGCACACTGGGTGACTCGGTTAACACGCTTGATTCATACACACCGGTATGCGCCAGATCACCCCGGAACTGATTGACATCCGGCGTCGTGATCGGTGCAGGCTGTAAAAATAATGTCCCTGATAAGATTAAAATCCATAAGGTCTGTAACATAAGTTGATTCCCACTCGTGTTTATTTCACTTCAGCTTATACAGGTCGGCTATATGACACAAGCAATCTTCAGCAGGTTCTAAGGGAAATAACACGGGAGCATCTTTGAGAATGCTCCCGTAAGTTGTTGTGAATTGCGAAATTATTTAGCGCGCGTCGATGGTGTAGTTATACACGTAATCACCCGGGCTGTAGACTTTTAATCCATCAAACACCGGACTTTGCATCCGCAGCGTTGTGCTAAGATTGACCTGCCCCGGCTGCCAGTTGGACAGCAGTACGAAGTAGATCGCACACGTGAGATTGTTTTCTGTCGATATGACCTCCGTGACGGTATTCGCATCTACTGTGCGGCCATCAATGCTGAAGATGAAGTCAATCGCCTGTAAATTAGTGTTGAGCGTCGCTTCATCCACTGCGCACCAGGTTGTGCTCCAGATATAGCTGTTGCTTGCCTGAACTGATCCAGTCGTGCTTTGGGTCAGGGGCGAATTGCTGTCGATAAAATCACCCTGCAACACACTATCCAGCGAAGTGTATTCCTGCAAAGCAGATGCTGAGACCTTGCTGGCCTGCACACTCCCCGGTGCACCGGACGGCGCTGATGTGGCCGCGGGTTGTGCGGGCTGGTCTTCAGGGACGGTGCCATAGGTGATACTCAGCAGATATTCGCCTGCGGTATAACCCTGCGCCTGCTCGAAGCGGGTCGCCGCCACGCTGTAGGTTCCGCTCTGCGGGAAGCTGATATTACGGATCTGCGCGTCCAGACCACCGGCGCTGTCATCATCAAATGCCAGTACGTTATCGTTGGCATCCAGAATAATCAGCAGCGGATCCAAACCGCCGGAGATCTCGCGCATGGTGATGGTCACATCTTCGCCACGCTGCACATCGAAATCCCAGAACTGGGTGAACTGGTTATCATCAATGCGACCCTGTACCTGCGAAGTCGCCGGATCAGGTGATTGCGGCGCACCCGGTACAGAGGTCGGGCTGAACACGCCGCCTGTACCAGCACCATACAAACGCTGCAAACCATTGATATCATCTGTGGTCGGCTGGAGATTATAGGGGCTGTACTGCGGATACATTAAAGCGCTGGCATCGCTGCTGTGCAACAAACCAATCGCATGACCAAACTCATGACTGGCTACACCGATCAGCGAGATATCATCATAATACTGCGGCTCCCACAGCGTCCACGCTTCGTCCACATCAAAAATGACTTCACCCGCGCACGGACTGGATGGAGGACAAGCCTGACCCAGCACGTTCGACGGGCCGTCAATCTGGTCAAAGCTGACCACGATATCAGCGTTGTTATCAAAGACTTCGGTAAAGGTCAGTGGCGATTGGTTCGACCATGACTGAAACGCCGTGACAACAACTTCATGTACATCGGCCTCGTTGAAATTACCCAGGGTATTCAAGAGGCTGAAAGTAATATCTGTAGAAGGCCAGGGCCGCGATAATTCATAGGATTGTGGCCCTAATGAACCGGGGTCTATGGGAGCTTCGCTGGTCTCGCCGCTGTGAAAGTAAATAATCAGGCTTTCTTCGTTGATAATCAGCGAATAATTACCACCCAGACCGGGATCATTATTGAGAACTTCCACCGTATAGGTGCCATCCGCAGCCAGGACGATGCCGTCCAGACGGGCATTGAATTTACCGTTGCCATTATCATCCTGGCCGATCAACTGGCCGCTGGGATCATAGAGCGATACTACCGGGTCAATCTCGCCGCCTTTGGCGTTGGCAATGATAATCGGTTTATCACCGCTACTCCCTTCAAAGGTGTAGACATCCGTTTCACCGGCTGCCAACCCACTATCGACAGGTTCCCCGTAACGCAGAACATTATCCTGAGCTACCGCGCTCACAGAGAGCGCGGCAGCCAATATGAATCCGATCATTACCGTGATGAACGTATGTGCTTTTTGCATCGGAACGATCACCCTAACCCTGCACTGCCGCCATCATCTTTATCTTTGCGGACGGTGGGTACATTACGGCTCTGACGGCTGCTGGGGCGGAAACCCCGGCTACTGCTGCCGCCGGAAGTCGGCGGATTGGTGCGCCGAGGTGTTGATCTGCCACTGCTGCCACCTGAAGGTGGGAAAATGCCACCACTGCGCGGTTGACCACCCGTACCACCCAGGCCACCCAGACCGCCACCGAGAAAACCGGTGAGCAGGCTGCGTAACAGACTGCTGCCGCCGAATAATACCAGCGCACCGATCACACACAGGATGAGTAAAATCGTGCCACCATCGATTCCCAGAATATTCTGACTATCCGATTGGGAGTCAGGGTTACCGGCAGGCGCCACCGGTGCCGGATTATTGGCGGCTGGCTGATTGCCTGCAGGTGCGTTAGCTGCTGCACCCACACCTTCACCAAAGGGCATCTGTAAAGAGAACATCTGGTTAGCCGGAATTTGTCCATTGGATTGAATAACTACGCTGTTGCCCTGGACGGTGGCACTGCCGTTACCCTCTACGACGCGCACCAGACCTTCATCGGGCACATCGCCTTCAGGGAAGTTGATGGTCACTGTGCTGCTGTTGACCGGCGCGACATGATCGCCCGGAATGACGATCCAATCCACGAGATTTTCATTCTGAATAGGAGTCGTGTAATTGAACTGTACGATGAAACTGTCTCCAGCCTCGGCGATTTCCGGCAGATAGAATGTCAGTGTGGTTTCGCCATTCTGATCCGAAACGGTGTAGGTGCCGGGGTCTTCGCCCTGGCCGGGGGTGATTTCTACAGGTTGTCCACCCTCGACATAAAACACACCTTCAATATCTACCGGGTCGGTCCAACTGCGGCTGGCGCGACGGACTTCTCCGCCGGTAATCTGAAATTCCTGTGTTTCAGCAATATCCAGCGTGTTCGT
>JBBSQD010000278.1:0-8543 GCA_038258185.1 Aggregatilineales bacterium
CACATCCTGCCATGCGTCAGCATTGCCGGGAAGCGGAAGCTGGAAATTATTCGGCCCCCAGCGCGGCATTTCCAGTTCGCCGTAGAGCGCATTCATCTGCTCGAAACGGGCATCGTCATCGGTCGCTTCGATCCCCGGCAGTACACTGAAAATATAAAATCCGACCGGTTGCGCCAGCAGATTGAAACGTTCTGGTTGCAGCACAAGCTGTGTCAGGCGGGTATCGCTGGCTTGCAGCACAATATGGGTGATGCCGTAGCGCTCCAGGGTTTGCAGATCGAACGCATCCAGCCAGGGGACAACCGCCGGGACATTGCGCGCGGTACGCGCCAGAAAACGGGCATTGCGCGGATAAGCACTATTAGAGCTGGCTCGGCCACCCAGAATAAATGTGTGCGGAATAGACTCGATGACATAATTGGCCGGATGTTCTGGCGTGATCAGAATGCTGCGCTGATCGTCCGGCAAAACCGCTTCAAGCGCGGTCAGCAGCGCCTCATCAAACGGCTGAATATCGCGGGTGGATTGAATCGTGTTGGAGGCGTAAATCTGGTCGCGAGCGCTGGCGGTCAGCGGAAATGGTTCAAACAGCAGCATGCCGATTAAGCTGACGGCGAGCACACTCGCAATGGCATGAGCCCACTGGCGTGTCTCGACTATGGGCAGCACACGGCGCAGCAGCGCGTCAAACGCCACGCCGAAAATCAACGGCATCGGCAGCAGGAAGATCATGCCGGAAAGTAGTGAGGTAGAGATCACACGGGCGACAAGGGCAGTCACGCCGGGGGTGAACAGCATAATCAACATGGCGCTGGTAGCCGCGAAGCAATACTGCGCGGTCAGACTGCGCTGCCACCACCAGCCCGCACTCAGTCCCAGCAGCACCGCCAGCAGAATGGCTGGATGATAAAAAATAGTGCGTGGATTCAGGATATAGGTGGTGCCGATGATCGGCAGATTGTCCAGCACCAGCAGACTGTTGGGCGGTGCTGCTTCCTCATCTTCTTCGCCGCTGCTATCGTCCGCGTCAGCCTGTGATGCGGCCGGAACGGTTGCTTCCAGACTTTGCAGGTTTTGATTGACGGCACCCCGGTTGATTCGCTGAATAAACGGCAGCATCAATAAACTTGCCAGCACGATCAACAGCAACCCTGTCTGAAGGGCGCGTTTGCGGCTGGGTTGCGCCAGCCACCAGATCAAGGCAGTGGCACCGATGCTGACCTGAAACAGGACGATCTGGCGCGGGTGCAATGTAGCTAAGGCCAGCCCTGCCAGAAAGATGAGCACCAGCGCCGCTCGGTTGGGTTGGCGCAGATAACTGAGGCCGGCCATCAGCCCCAGTGGCAGCATCAGCGCGGTGGAAAAGGCGCGCAATGTGTTGACCTGAAACAGCGCGAATTGACCGAAGGCGATGGTCGTGGGGTTATACACCAGACTGTCCAGCGTCATCAGCCCGACCAGCGTCAAGGCGACCGCGCTCCAGACAGCGGCACTTTCGCGCCGTGTGACTTCGTAAGCCAGCCCGAAAACGGCCAGCGGCACCGTCCACACAAACAGCGCGGTCAGGTCATACCAGATCAGCTCTACCGCCGGGACACCGCTGCTCCATACCCAGGCGGCGTGGGTATATGTCCAGCCGTCGGTGTACCAGCGCTTATCCAGACGCTTGTCTGGCACGCCGATGCGCCGATCAATGACGGATGGATCGTCGGGATCATTCGCCAGCCAGTCCGCCAGCGAGATAAACACCGTCTGGTCTTCATAGCCGTTAAAGCGAAACCGGCTGCGCTCCACACCGACGATCAGCACGACCGCGCAGCACACAAGCAGCAGCAGATACAGCGGAATATTTGCCTTCGAAAACTGCCATTCGTCAGCATCCCTGGTGGATGGTGCCGGTAATAACGCCAATACCAGCATGATCGCGTGCAGCAGCAGGATATAGGTCGCGACCGGAATGTGCAGCACGCGGACGATTGCCCCCAGGCAGATAGTCAGGCTGAGGCCGGTGAGCAGCACCCAGGCGAAACGCGCCACCGGCTGCGGCTGGTTGAGCTTGCCCAGCACCCGCGCCAGCAGCACCCCCGGCAGATACACCTGGGCGATGACGGTCACAATCAGCGCGATTTTAGAGCCAAACAATGGCCCCCCGTGCAGCAGGGCAAAGAGCAGCGAAACGATGACCGCTCCGCTGTAAATAGCGTTGGCGCGGTTGAGCTTAATGTTTGTTGAGGTCAAATTCATATTGGCTTGAGTCGCTTATCCGTGGTTAAGTACGCGATTATCTTATACTCGGTAAACTTTGGTTTTGCGAGAGACAAGGTTGGCGACTTTGGCTGTCAGATCGAGGAAAGTTGTGTAGAAGTCTCCTTTTCCGCATTGTAATTGAAATCTACCCCAAAATAGGCGCGGAATGTTTCACGAGCTTCCCACCGAGTCATTAAAGAATCAGCAGACGGAATTGATCGCTCAAGGGCACCATAAAATTTCTGCTCAGTAGTAAGTATCATTCCAGATTTAATCCCCTTATAACGGACGTAAGAAGACGCTGATGATCTCGAACCATTAGATTATTTGGCATCTCTCAAGTTCAGCTTTGTAAGTAGCTTTGAACTTAGTGTCCTCAATCATCTGTAGACTTTCATCTGGCAATGACTCTATAGTCGTAACAGAAATTTCCACATACTTGGGTGGTATCCAACAGATAAAATGTGGCGTATCTTCGGTCTCATCCTCATAAACATAGGTAACCCAAGTGCTAGGTGGCGGCATGCTTGTAAAATTATAAAATCCATCCGTCATCGATTCTGCCGTGGCATCATTGAATGAATAATCTGGGAAAAACGCAGTTAGTAAACCACTGTTTCTAGATTTATTATCAGAAAATGTTATTTCTCCCACGTGAAGCAATGATTTGCGCAGATCTACCATGTGGTGAAACATTTTTTGACGTTCGTTAAACGATAAAACATCCAGATGTTGGTCTTTTAAGTCAGAGTAGACCAGTGTTTTAGAAGTCATAGACTCCCAAAATACACTAGAGGTATTGTCTAGATGTACTAAGTAGTCACACCATATGATGGCTTCAGATAGAGACTTTTGAAACTCCTGCAGGTTAAACTTACTCATACTCAATTCCTATTCTAAAAGTGATAATGTATTTTGCAAGCGCAAAAGTAAGTCATTTCTGACATCATTTGGAATAGCCGGATGTGAGAGTGCTTCAAGCTCCATTTCCTTTGCATAGACTAAGAGGCTGTTGATTATTTTATCCCATTTGAACATATTACAAGCTCCTGCAATATAATGACCACCCTGTCTATTATATAGCTTAAGATCTGTTCAAGGTTCCGCTGTAAATAGCGTTGGCTCGAGTGAGCTTAATCTTGATAGAGGTTAATGTCATATTTGCTTGAGTCGCTTATCGGTGGTTAAGTGCGCGATTATCTTATACTCGGCGGCAAAGTAAAGATGATATAGAGAAACTTGAAACTTTGACCTGGCGTGGCTTTACGGCAAAACGTCGTTTTCAAGTTTACCATTCTCCAATGGCCACTTGTCCCTGTAAAACATTCCACAACCTGATTGTCTTATCTGTGGAAACGCTAGCAAGTAAATCGCCACTGGGACGCCATGCTACATCGTTAACTGTCCCATTGTGTCCCTCTAAAGTACGTATTAATTGACCTGTTGTGGAGTCCCAGATATGTATTATTTTTGAGGATGCGCTTACAAGTTGAGTTCCATCTGGGTGCCATTCAACTGACGAAACCCAAAACGGAGTTTCCGCTGCTGGCAAGGTTGAACGAAGTTGTCCCTTATCTATATCCCAGATTTGTATTTCAGTGTTGTTGCCACCAATAGCAAGAAGATTCCCATCCGGGCTCCAGGAAATAGTGTAGACATTCATAGCTACCTGTAAAGAGTTTATCAACTCTCCAGTTTCACCATCCCAAATCTTTACAGTTCCATTTGTATCCCCACTTGCAAGGCTTGTATTTTGGGGGTTCCAAGCCACTGTATTAATCTGATTTGAATCATTATTAAGAGATAAGATCAACTCCAGAGTATCGGCACTCCAGATACTAACCTTATTATCAGCCGCGCCTGTTGCTATCCTGTCAATTACTCTGCTCCACGAAACAGATGACAAGCAGCCATTCTGAGGAGCGTTCACAATAGTTTGCCGCGTAATCCTATTCCATATTTGAATCTCACATCCCGCCTGTACTAATCTTGTCCCATCAGCACTCCAATCTATTGAAGTAGCTTCAGGAACATTATTCTCTAACACTTGTATCTCTTCAAGGCTCGTAGCGAAGAGCCTTAAAGTATCGCCATTCAGCGCAAGTAGCTGACCATTTGGCTCCCAAGATATATCGAATTCAGAAGGATTAGTATTCTCAAATACTTGCCCAAAAAGTATAGAACAACCAGTTATAAAGCCCGCAACTATACAGCCAACTGCTAGAATTGAAACCAGGAGGGTAGGGCGGATTTTTGAAAACCACCTGCTGTAAATAGCGTTGGCACGGGTGAGCTTAATCTTGATAGAGGTCAAATTCATATGTGCTTGAGTCGCTTATCCGTGGTTAAGTACGAGATGATTTTATACTCGGTAAACTTTGCTGACGAACCAGGAACCTGACCGCCGATTGTAGCACGGTGGCACGGAGAATGAGATGGTAAAAGACTGCGTGAATATTGTGGTCAGGAACAAATGTAATAATGCCATTACTATTATATTATGAGTCATATGTTACGAGCATTATGAACATCCATCTCGCCATGGATTTATAATATTTTCTGGTGCTGCTCCCATATACTCTAGTATTGACGTGAGTTCAATCATTTCGTTCACAGATAACGCAGGTGATTCCAAGACCACATCCAATCCGAACATATCTTGGAAATAAATTTGAGTGCCACCATCCGAGCGTTTATAGTATTCAACTCGTCCATTTTCCAAATACTTAAGTTCCATCGTAACAACACCCTCTGGAGCGACTGGCGGAACCCAGGCATCACCATCAGATATTCTGGTTTGTAATATAGTGTTACCTTGATCGGTTTTATAGTTGATAAAGAGAGGAAAAAAACCCCCTTCTCCTAATAGTGAACAATTTAGCTGAAAGGGACTCATTTCAACAAGCCACCCCCTGCTTAGGAGTTCACTATTTGGGAGGATGTATCCATGGAAATTAGCTTTTTCAAGATCAGAAATTTCAGTGATAGGGGTATTTGGAAATACTCCCATACCACAAGCGACTAAGGTCAATTGTAGCGTACAACATATAAACACGATGCTAAGTTTATACTTCATAAAATTTACCAATTACCTAGTATAAAAATACTAATGTTAATCGTTTTATTTAAATATTCTCTAGCTTAAACTGTTTTAACGGGTGTTGGCGCGGGTGAACAGTTAATCCTCACGAAGGACAATTTCATGTTTGGTGGTGTCATCCATGAGGGGATTGCGCAGGATGTTATCTTTATATTCGACACTGTACCAGGTCGCTTCCAGTGCCAGAATCAGCACCAGCGCGGCCAGCGGGATCATCAGCCGCCGCTGCCACACCGCCGGGACAAATGCCCAGGCACCGGTCAGCCACACGCCTGCCAGCACACACAATAACGGCGCGAACAGCAGCACGAAGCGCGGATCATAACTGACGAACAGCCACCACGCGATGAAAAAGGGCAGTGTCCAGCCCAGCAGCAGCGCATAAGCCGGCGCGTTCAGGCGCTGGCGAAACAGGTGAATCACCCCGCCCATGATGCTGATGAGAATCGCCAGTCCCGGCAGGCCATACACATTCGCGCGGGTGACAAATACCAGCAGCGTCCTCAGCGAGCTTTCCGCCTGATCAGTCCAGGCGGTGGCGGGGATGATGAACCCGGCCTGCGTCAGATTGCGGATGTACCACGGCGCACCGATGAGCGCACAGGCCGCCAATGCCAGCACAATCGCACGGAGCGAAATGTGTTTGTTCAGCCAGCCCCACGCTAGCCACGCTGCGAACAGCATCACGCCGATTAAAGCCGCGTTTTTGGTGAAGGTCGCCAGCCCGATCAATGCCCCGGCTAGCAGCGCATCAGTGAGCATGTTGTGCTGCCATAAACGCCACGCAAAAATCGCCGCCAGCGTGTAGAAAAACGCCATCGGCAGATCAACATAACCGGTAGAAGCCCATGTGCCAAAAGCCGGCATGATGACGATCAACACCGCGCTGAGCCATCCCGCCGCCCGACTGTGCAGCAGCTTGCCCAGGACATAGGCCGCCGGGATGCAGCCCAGACTGAGCAGCGCCGGAATCAGCCGCGCCAGATATTCGTTTGTCCAGCCGGATGCCAGATAGGTAAAGGTGTAATTCAACGGGACGAGAATCGGATAGGCTTCGTAAAGTGTCTGCTCACCGGGGAGCGGCACAATCGCGCCGGTTTGCGCCATCGCCACGCCGTAGAAGTGATAAATGGCGCGGGTGTCGTCGCGCGAAAACGGCCAGTAGATCGCGTTGAACAGAATCGCCGCGCTGATTAAAATGATGATCGCCAGCGCGAACCATTCGGGGCGCGAAACTGGCCATGAGAAAGAAGTGCGCGGTTTACCGGCTCGCAGCCACAACAGGCCGCCGATCAGCATCAGCGCGAGATAGGGCAGGGTGATGCCCCACACCGAAAACGCGATTCCCATAAGCGATTGCCAGAACATCAGTAATGCTAATCCGCCGGTGCTGAGGGCTAATGTCAATAACACAGGCAACCAACCGCTGCTTATCGGCGCGGGTGATTTTGTGAGCAGCCATGCCGCCCACGGATACGGCGCGGCCAGCATCAGACCGGTGAGTAACCAGGCGAAGACAGTTTGCATCAGGTGGAGTGTCCCATCAGAAACGGGGTGTCATCACATGCAGCCAGTCTCAGCTTGATTTTGGAGCAACCGCGTTGGGCAGAGGCTTGCCTTCCAGCCCGGCCAGCAGATTACTGGCAGCCATCTGCGCCATACGGTCACGCGTGCGGACGCTGGCGCTGCCGATGTGCGGCACGATGATGATGTTGGGCAGGGTGAGCAGCGGGTCATCCATCGAGATCGGTTCGGGGTCGGTGACATCTAAAGCCGCTGCTCGGATCACGCCATTTTTGAGGGCTTCGTATAAATCAGCCTGATTCACAATCGGCCCACGCGCGGTGTTGATGAGAATGGCGGATTCTTTCATCTGTGCCAGAGTTTCAGCATCAATCAGGCCGCGCGTCTGGTCATTAAGCGGGCAGTGGATGGAGATAAAGTCGGAATCACTCAGCAGGCTTTCCAGATCGACTTTTTCCACGCCGGCATTGCGCGCCTGTTCGCGGGTCAGGCTGGGGCTGTAAGCGGCAATTTTCATGTCGAAAGCCGCCGCCCGTTGGGCTACCGCCGCGCCGATGCGCCCCATGCCGATAATGCCGAGAGTCGCGCCGGTTAAGTCAGCACCCAGCAAGCCCATCGGCTCCCAAGTTTGCCATTTTCCGTCCTGAATATATTGCATGCCCTCGACAATCCGCCGTGCTGAGGCTAAGAGCAGCGCCAGTGTCAGGTCTGCCGTGGCTTCGGTGAGTACACCCGGTGTATTACCTACTGGAATACCGCGTTCGCTGGCGGCGGAAACATCAATATTGTCATAGCCCACGGCCATCTGGCTGATGACCTTGATCTGCGGCCCCGCCGCATCCATTAACTGCCCATCAATGCGTTCTGTCAGCATACACAAAATGCCATCCACGCCGCGCACATGCTCCAGCAGGGTGTCATAATCTGGCGGGAGCGGTTCTTCCCACAGGTCGACTTCACAGACAACCTGAAGGCGTTTCAAACCGGCGTCGGGAATAATGCGACTGACAAAAACTTTTGGTTTCACGCTAGGCCTCGTCCAGTTTTGATTGCGGGCTAAAGTGCATATCTTTATAGAGTATCCACAGGTCTTTAAAGGTACGCGGCACCCGGGCAAAGGTGCTGTAACGCGATGGCCGCGTTTCTTCGACGGTGGTCGGTAATTCGGTCAGGGTGAGTCCGGCCTGCCGCGCCCGTAAAATCACTTCGGTGTCGAAGATCTCACGGTCGGTAATGCTGCGGCGCACAATCGGCGTGATCGTGACCTGGCGAAAGGCTTTCATGCCGTGCGTATCCGTGCCATCAAAACCGAACATGATGCGCAGAATGAAATTGAAGCCCCAGGTAATCAGCCGGCGATTAAACGGCCGCTGATCATGCGACTCTACGTGGCGTTTGGAGGCGATGACCATATCATAACGGCTGAGCAGCGTATTGGCTTTGAACAGAAAGTCCATATCCCACAAATCAGCATTAAACACGACGATGCGTTCACCCCGGCTGTGCAGAATTCCGCGCCGGATAGCCGCGCCGTAACTGGCCTCTGGACTGGTGAGCACGACTACCTGCGGGCAGCCAGTCGCGATCTGACGGGCAAGCGGGAGGGTGTGGTCACTGCTGCCATTTTCACACAGGATAATTTCATAATCTTCACCGAATCCAGCCATGCCCG
>JBBSQD010000279.1:0-8462 GCA_038258185.1 Aggregatilineales bacterium
AGGGAAGCCTGTTTGCGCCGTTGCAGACCCGCTTCTGCCGTGATATCCATAAACAGGGTCAGGTCAGGGCGCAGTCCATTGGTCGCAAACAGGATAATCGTCTGCAAGACATTTAAGTCAAGCTGATGACCATAGCCCTGATAAGCCAGTGTCGAGTCGTAAAAACGATCACAGATGACGATACCCCCGGCTTCCAGATGAGGTTGCAGCACTTCAGCGATCAGTTGCGCGCGGGAAGCGTTATACAGCAGCAGCTCGGCGTTGGGTTTCATCGCGGTGTTATCCAGCCGGTGCAGAATTTCGCGAATCTGGTCGCCAATGGCGGTGCCACCGGGTTCCCGGGTCAGCAACACCTCATGCCCGCGCTCCCGTAAATAAGCCGCGATTTGTCTGGCCTGGGTGGTTTTACCGCTCCCATCCAGGCCTTCAAATGTAATGAACATACCCGCTCCGCTTCCTGGGTTAAGCTTCGCGCAAAATCCGTACCCGGCGCTGTGGTTCTTTGCCGTGACTCTCTGACGGTAAGTTGGCTTTGCGGGCCATTTCGTGCTGCAAACGGCGAACATCCGAGGACTGCGGCATCAGGTCGATGGTATCTTCACCCGCGACAATCCGCTCAATCGCATCCTCAGTTTCGCGCATGGCCTGACTAAAATTATCGACACCCGCAGACTGATCATCTAACTGGAACACATCCGTCAGGAAGTTTTCCATCTGGGTGACGGTATTGGCGCGTAACACATAGATCGGCACACCCCGACGCTCGGCATCGACAATCAGCTTGGGGCGGCGGCGATAGTAATTCTTCAGTGTGACAATCGCATCCGCACGGCTGAAATCGTCTGTCAGTGACAGCGGCACATGCAAACGGCGTCCGGCCTGCTGCATCCGGTTACGGGCGACACCATAGGCGTACACCGTCATCGGCTGCATCTGACCATTAATGACTGCGCTTTTTGGCTCGGACATATCGCCTTCATAGCGATTGTTTTTGCGGGACAGGCGGCTGTATCGGCTGCCACCATTTCCGTTACCATTGCCATTTCCGCCGTTACCACCCGTACTGGTATTACGCTGCTGTTCAGCGATGATACTGGTTTCGGGCTGCTCAGTTTCGATGATGATTTCGCCTTCTTCGTTGCGATGGCGAATCTCGACCGGCATAGGCCGACCACGCAGGATACCATCCACCGCAGCGGAAACATCCTCATGCACCACCAGACGGTCACGTGTCTGAATTTCGATCAACACGTCAAAAGTCGGAGGCGCGCGACGTTCCAGCACAGTTTTTTGCGTGCCGCGCCGACGAGCTTCTTCGTCCGACAGGGTGACGGATTCAATACCACCCACCAGATCAGACAGCGTCGGATTGAGCATCAGGTTATCCAGCGCGTTACCGTGCGCCGTGCCGATCAACTGCACACCACGCTCGGCAATGGTTCGTGCGGCCATCGCTTCCAGTTCACGTCCGATTTCATCAATGACGATGACTTCAGGGTTATGATTTTCAACCGCTTCGATCATCACTTCATGCTGACGTTCCGGGCGCGAAACCTGCATCCGGCGGGCTTTACCCACTGCCGGGTGCGGCACATCCCCATCACCGCCAATCTCATTGGAGGTATCGACAATCACCACACGCTTGCTCTCAGCCATCACACGCGCAGCTTCACGCAGCATAGTGGTTTTACCCACACCGGGAGGCCCCAGCATCAGAATACTCTGACCAGACTCGATCAGGTCTTCAATGATGGCAATGGTGCCATACACGGCACGTCCGACACGGCATGTCAAACCCACAACATCGCCTCGCCGGTTGCGAATGGCGGAGATACGATGCAGGGTACGCTCCAGACCAGCACGATTATCAGCATCAAATTCACCGATATTCTCGATAATCGTATCCAGATCTTCGCGAGTGACTTCCCGCTTCAGCAGTTCAACTTCGCCGTCAACATAGCGCGTAGTAGGTATACGGCCCAGGTCAAGGACGATTTCAAGCAAATTATCAAAGTTGCCCAACGTGTTCAGGGCTTCATTGATCTCAGCAGGCAGAACTTGTTGTAACTTATCTATATCGTCGGTAATTCTTCGTTCCATCAAAAGGAATACTTACTCCTGATCGATAATTTCGACAATCGGCTCAGTAGCCGGCGGTGACTTAATCGGATTAGGGATGACTTCCCAACGTTTCGCCAATGACGTAAACGATGTTTGGCGTATCCCGGCGGCAATATGCCGCACCATTAATGCCTGACGGGTCAGCGGTTCAAAACCGAGATCCACCAGACCATCTTCTAACCAGTCCTGATAGCGCCGTACACACACATAAACCGGCACTCTGTCATGATGATCGGCAAACTGAATGGCAGAAGCGATAATGCTGCCTGCCTCACTGAACACATCCGGATGCAGATAGGGCATCAGGTAAATGCCGGATTTGCCTTCCGACACCGCGATGTATCCTTCTATACGTTCATTCTTGCGATAAATCAACCCCTGACTGTGTGTCGGGGGAATCGCAATCTGCTGCACAAGCCGCGGCACAATGTTGGAATAGAGCAGTTGAATGCCATGCGCGTCTGCCTCACATTCTTTGGTCAACGGTAACAGTGGCATATCCAGCGGAATGTCGGGCTGACGGTGCCAGATTTCCTGACGGGCGTAGATCGAAAAACCGGAGATCCGCATCGTTTGAAACAGATCCATGTGCTCGTCAATTTCCGCGCTGATCATGTAGGCCCCACGCTTCCCGGCTTCGGCGGTCATGGCATCCAGCACGTGTAACCATGCCGTATCATCCATACCGTAATCCAGACCGGGTGCGATATAGACAATCCGTGCCTGATTCTCATCCTGTTTCAGACGGAACTGCCCAACCACATACTGCGATTCCATCCGCGCCAGCAGGGTATGTAACCCGCGCTGTGGCAGAAAAAAGCTGGAAAAAAGTGAGGTTTTGGGCCCGTGGACGGTTTGCGTAAAGCTCTGCTCACTATCCAGAACGATTCCATTTTCCACCAGACGCTTGACCAGTGGAATATCAACCAGTTTGACACCCCGTGTCTCGACCTCAGACTGCGGCATAAGGCCCCTCTTTTCTAGCGACCAGGAAAAAGTTGGCAGACAAAAGCGGATGAACGTGCTGGCATAAAACGACTGTCAGACGAAGAAGAGGTTTAGATTGGGAGTAGGAATCGAACATTATTTTCATTAATCCCTATTGTATCACTGCATTGCCGGGCTTGGCAACGAATCTTAACCACTGCTTATGCAACGCTATCCCCCAGGTTTATATTTGCCTGCCGCTGGAGACATGACAAAATCATAACCATCAATTATGAACCTTAACAGCGTAGCATAAGAACACAAAAAGTATGTTAGATTTGGGTGTGATGCGTGTGCGCTTTTACTAACGGGGCATAATCATCTCGCGGTAGACGGCCACCGTCTGCTGGGCGATGCTGGTGTGGGTGAAATGCGCCAGCACCCGTGCCCGACCCTGTTCGCCCAGCCACTGCCGCCAGTCCGGGTTCGACTGTAATTCGGCCAGATGCCGGGAGAGTGCCAGCACATCCCCTTCGGGGAAGATCAGACCCGCATGCCCAATCACATCGGAGATTGCGCCACTGTCGGAGCCAATCACCGGCACACCGCTGGACATCGCCTCGATCAAAACCCGCCCAAACTGTTCTTTCCAGTTAGGTCGCGTCCGTGACGGTAACACAAAGGCATCCAGCGCCTGATACTGGTCAGGCATCTGCGTCGAGGGCAGCATGTCGATAAACTGCACGCGATCCTCAATGCCAAGCTGCCGGGCATGATTTTTCAGCTCGTCCTTTTGGGGGCCGCTGCCGATCAGACGCAGTTGCCAGTGACCATCTTCCAACCGTTCCAACGCTTCCAGCAGATCATCCAGTCCTTTTTCCGACACAAATCGGCCAAAATAACCGACTGTGAACGGGCGCTCTGGCCGTGATGCGGCAGGGATGAAAAGATCAGGATCGACCCCAAACTGTGGAATCACATGCAGCGGGCCTTTGTAGCCTTTTTCGCGCCAGATACGAGCGGCGCTGCTTGTGCCTGTAACAGCATAGTCGATATGCTTTAAAACCCACTGTTCACCCCACTGAAAAGGCGGAGGGTAATCGCGGTAAATATTCTGCCAGCTAAAAAACAGCGTTTTAACCCCCGCCCGCCGCGCGTGATACATCGCATGCCAGGTCGCCAGATTGTAGGGTTCTTCGTCAATATGGACGATGTGCGGCTTAAACTCACGCAGGTAACGTGTAAATTCGGGATAAAAATGCAGATGGAAATGGCCGTTCAAAGCAATCCGCGTGGTTTCCAGTTGATAGCCACGAGTATAGGCGCGTTCCAAAGCCACTGACCCGCGCTCATCTTTCCACGTGGGGGGCACCAGCGCCATCAGGTCAACATCCCGGCGTGCGATCTCCTCCAGTTTGCGCTGATAAATGCCCACGACACAGGCTTTCGATAACATCAGCACACGGATCGGTTCAGTTTCATCCTCAATGAGAATGGGATGGTATGTTTCAGAATTTAACCAGACAGACACGAATTCACGCCTCGTTTTCGATGAGCATAGCAGGACGGAGCAGGCCGATGAGAATCGACAAAATCACTTTCACCATATAATAAGCAGAGCGCAGTCGGGTGATAGAAGAGCGTCCGCCGAAGCGCGGTTTCATCGTCACCGGAATCTCGAAAATGTTTAATCCAGCGCGATGCGCCGCCACCAGTGCTTCTGGTTCCGGGTAATCATGCGGGTAGACCAGCGCAAACAGCCGAATCGCCCGCCGGTTAAACGCGGCAAAGCCCGATGTCGGGTCGGTAATGGATTGTCCGGTAATGGTCGTGATGAGGCTCGACAAAATCAGAATCCCCACTCGGCGCGGCATCGGCGTGTGATAACCCCGATCTTCGATAAAACGCGACCCAACGATCATATCCCCATGACCGCCATCCAGCGCATCGACTAAACGCTGCACATCCTGCTGCGACAGATGCTGTCCGTCACCATCACTGCGGATCACGACTTCATAGCCTTGTTCCGCCGCGAAAATAAAACCAGTCTGGACTGCTGCGCCAATGCCCACGTTATAGGGCAGATGCAGCACAATCGCCCCGGCACTTTCTGCCAGTTCGCCGGTATGATCTTTTGAACCATCATTGATAACAGCAATATCTGCCCAGGGGAGATACTGGCGCAGGGTCGCAATCACGTGGGTGATGCTGTCTTCTTCGTTAAACGCCGGGATAATCACCAGCGTTTTGGGGTGCGTATTCGCAGACATAGTTTGTCCGTGTAAAGGCACAGCAGGCTGCATCTTTACGCTCTTTTCAGGTGTAATAGTTTCTAATTCTTCCGTCTAATTGGTTGCACGTCAAGGCTCACTGGGCTTGTTCGGCAGGATTGATGACTATTTGGCTATTATGAACACGGTGAGGATTATACGAGGTCATCATATAAAGCGATATAATGCTGGGCGACCTGTGACCAGCTGTATTCACGTTCGATCAGGCTGCGCCCCTGTGCGGAGAGCATCTGCTGTAATGGCGCATCCCGCAGCAGACGGATCACCGCAGCAGCGAACGTATCCACATCGGCAATCAAAACCGACTCTTCATGCTGCACGTGAATGCCATCCACGCTTAAGGGTGTTGCCACTACGGGTAGACTCAGCGCCAATGCCTCCAGCACCTTGTTTTTAATACCGGCCCCAAAGCGCAGCGGACACACAAACGCACTCGCTCGCGCCAGATAAGGACGCACATCCGGCACGCGTCCGGTCACTTTGATGTGGTCGCTGGCAAGCGCCTGCATCGCAGCAGTAGGGGCATTACCTACCAGCCACAGTTTGACATCCGGCTCCTGTTGGCGCACCTGCGGCAAAATTTCCTGCGCCAGCAGCAAGGCCGCGTCCGCATTCGGTGCATAGTCGTAATTGCCCACAAATAACAGCGCTTTGGCACGTTTCCGAACCTTCGGCAGCCGAAAGTTATACAGGTCAATGCCATTGGGAATCACCGTGATTTTCAGCGCGGGATTGAGTTCGTGCAACGCGTCACGATCCTGATCGGACAGCACCACCACCTGCTGATAGGGCGCGAACATCCACGACTCGAACTGCTGCGCCAGCCGCAATTGCAGGGTTTGAGCCATACGGTTTACATTGCCGCTGCTGTTTTCCAGAACCCGCCGCAGATACAGACTGTACGACTCATACGGTGTGATCAGTGTCGGCAGATTACCCAGCGCGTGAAAATATTCATAGACCTGCACACCGCCGAAAACATGCACCAGATCATAACTGTTATTCGCGATCTGCTGCTGGATAGCCTGCCACATCGCCGGAGATGATGCCTGTTCTGCGCGGCGCGGAAAACGTGCGGAGGGCAGCAGTATCCGCTGGATATACGTCGCTTGACGGTTGACAGGCAGCGGAAACAACCGCACCTCGCCAAAGTACCCGTCATACTGGTCGATCTCCGCCGCATCTTCAGGGCGGTCACTGAAAGCCAGCAGATCAATCTCGTAATGACGCGCTTCCAGTTCACGCATCAGATGCCAGATAATTAGCCGGTCACCCAGATAAAGCGGGTATGGCGGACAGCGGGAAATTAACAGGATTCGTCTCATAGCGGCGAATCCTAAACGTCACACTCTGAAATGGCAACTCTCAAGGGGAACAGTTTCGTTTAATCCGCTGTTCAGGGCACATTTTCATAAGCATCGCTGGTCAGCGGCCACATCGGGACGACTTCCATGTCCCAATCATCGCGTAAACCCGCCAGATAACGATGATGTCCCGCCGCCGCGATCATTGCGCCATTATCCGTGCACAGGTTCAGCGGTGGATAGCGCACCGGCAGATCGGACTCCGCGCGCATGGATTGGCGTAACGCCTGATTCGCGCTGACACCCCCCGCCATCAGGATTTCCGTGACGCCATATTCTTTGGCCGCACGGACAGTTTTGCTCACCAGTGATTCGACCAGTGCCGCCTGAAAACTGGCCGCGACATCATTAACCGAAATGCCGGAACGCAACTGTGCTTTTTTGTCCGAGCCACGCTTGCGCCGCGCATCTGCAGACGGCATCACTGTGGCTTCGCGCATCACGGCGGTTTTTAAGCCGGAAAAGCTGAAATCGTAACTTTCATCGCGTTTGGGACGCGGAAATTGAAAGGCTTTCGGGTTGCCGTTGAGCGAAGACCGTTCGATATTCGGCCCGCCGGGGAAGGGCAGCCCCAGCAAGCGCCCGATTTTGTCAAAGGCTTCACCGGCTGCATCGTCCAAAGTCCCGCCGAGTCGCTCATATTGACCGTGTCCGGTCATCAGCAAAAGTTCGGTGTGCCCACCGGAGACGATCAACACCAGCACCGGGAAGACAATCTCGCGATGCTGTTCGGTCAGCCACAGCGAATAGACATGGCCTTCCAGATGGTTAATGCCCAGCAGCGGCTTATCCAGCGCCAGCGCCAGACCTTTGGCATAATTCAGCCCCACCAGCAGCGACCCGACCAGCCCCGGTCCGCGTGTCACCGCAATCGCATCCAGCCGATCATAACTGATAGCCGCGTCGCGGATGGCCTGATCGACCACGGTGCTGATGGCCTCGACATGCGCCCGTGAGGCCAGTTCCGGAAAAACGCCGCCATACTGCGCATGCAGGTCGATCTGTGACGCGACCACATTGGAGGCAATCGTTTTGCCGTTAATCACCACTGCTGCCGCGGTTTCGTCACACGAAGATTCAATACCCAGGATATAGGTCATGATTTACTCTCGATGTTTTGAACATGGATAGCCTGCATTGTAACGGTCTGCCCGCCAAAACAAAAGCTGAATTCATGTAAGATTATGGCCTGTAAACGCAAAGAGAGGGCTGTGCGCCCTCTCGAATGATCGTGCTATAGAATTTTACGCTAAATGTCGTTTAGCGGTTATACGACTGCGCACCATAATAGGTGTGGATTTCATTCAGCCACTCATGGGTGGGTGCAGTCGGCCAGTTGTTCTTATCGAACCCCGGCGCATTTTCCAGTTTCTGCTTGTCCACGTTCATCACAACGCGTTCATGATCAGTATCGACGCGCATCATATCCCACGGGAAAGCAAACAGTTTATCACCCATACCGAGGAAACCGCCAAATGCTACCACCACATAGGCAATGCGCCCACTGTCGAGATCGAGCATAATTTCTTCGATCGTGCCGAGTGATTCACCCTTTGTATTCACAACATTGGTACGTTCCAGGGTGGATGTAGAAAGAACTCGCAGATTAGTCTGTGTCTTGTTCATTCAATATCCTCCGTTTTTGTTTCCGATGCCATTAGTATAGGCGGAGCACATGAGTCTAACCTTGATTTTACATAAATTCGTAATGAGAATTTTAATTGTAATAAATACTTTATCCCTCAGAGTGCTCAATCCA
>JBBSQD010000280.1:0-8439 GCA_038258185.1 Aggregatilineales bacterium
AAGCAGTCGAAAACACCCGCGTGGCTGGCATCGCGCTGTTAAGGCGCAGGCTCAAGGCTTTACCGGAAGACCGCGTACGCCGCATTGATGAAGCACTCGCAGATATCATCGAACTGATGGAGGTCACTGACACCGAATGAATTCACTTTTCCGTATGATGCGTTACCTGCGCCCCTATCGGCTGGAGATGATTATCGGCATTTTCACTGTGATTTTGCCGGTATCTATGGAACTGCTGGTGCCGCGTATGCTCCAGTTTGTCATTGATAATGGTATTCGGCAGCAGAATATGGATGCCATTATTCAGGGCACACTGGTGATGATCGGCGCGGCAGTGCTGAGCGCCATCACCACACTGGGTCAGGGGTTGGTTCGGGCGCGCATCTCACAGGGCATGGCCTTTGATATGCGCAATGACCTGTTCAATCATATACAGTCCCTGCCCTTCGCGACGCTCGACCAACTGCGCACGGGTGGCCTGATGACCCGTATATCCAGCGATGTCGATGTGATCCGCATGTTTTCCAGCAACGGCCTGTCGCTGATTCTGCGTGCGCTGACGATGATTATCGGCAGTCTGGTGCTGGTGCTGCTGATGAATGTCCAGTTGGCGCTGATTATGGTCATCAGTCTGGCGATTGCCAGTGTGCTGATCTGGAGTTTTATGAGCACGGCCAGCCCGTTATTTGGCGTGGTACAGCAAAAGCTGAGCGGCTTAAACACCGTCATTCAGGAAAATCTGGCCGGGACGCATCTGGTCAAGGCGTTTGTGCGCGAGAAATTTGAAATCGACCGCTTTGAAGAGCGCAATGTCGATTACATGGATCGCAATATCCGCGTTGGACGTATTCTGGCGCTGGTTATGCCCCTGCTGACCATCATCACCAATCTGGGGCTGGTGGCTGTGGTCTGGTTCGGCGGCATTGATGTGATCAACGGCCAGTTCTCGATTGGCGAATTGGTCGCTTTTAACAATTATCTGATGATCGGCATGGCACCGGTTTTGCTGCTCGGCAACATGGTCACAATGGCCTCCCGCGCGGAAGCATCCTCGGTGCGTGTGCTGGAAGTGTTTGATACCAACCCACAGAGTCGCGGCGGTGAGAAGGCTTACAGCCCTGAAACGATGCGCGGTGAAGTGGTTTTCGAGAATGTCTCGTTTCGTTATAACAGCAGCGCGGCCAGCAAAGTGCGCGTGTCGGACAATATGGACTCGTCCGATACGGATCGGCAGGCGGTCGTGCTGGAAAATGTCAGCTTTGAGGCCAGCCCCGGTCAACGGATTGCCCTTCTGGGTGTGACCGGTTCCGGCAAAAGTACGCTGGTTAATTTAATCGCGCGTTTCTATGATGTGACCGAAGGCCGCATTCTCGTGGATGGTGTGGACGTGCGCGACTGGGACCCTGAAGCGCTGCGCTCGCAGATCGGCACGGTGATGCAGCAGACGATTCTGTTCAGCGGCACGGTGCGCGAGAACATCGCCTATGGCAAACCGGAAGCCACTTTAGAGGATGTGATCGCGGCGGCCAATGCGGCTCAGGCGCATGACTTTATCATGAACATGCCGGAACAATATGACAGCGTGATCGAAGCGCGTGGGGCAAATCTCTCCGGCGGTCAAAAGCAGCGTATGGCGATTGCCCGCGCGTTGCTGGTAGCCCCGCACATCCTCATTCTGGATGACAGCACCAGCGCGGTTGACCTCGAAACCGAGATCAAAATTCAGGATGCGCTCGATGAGCATATGTCCACAACCACTGCTTTTATCGTCGCCCAACGCATCAACAGCGTGCTGGATGCGGATCAGATTCTGGTGCTGGATGGCGGCAGAATTATCGCACAGGGCAACCATCAGGAACTGATGCAAACCAGTGAGGTTTATCAGGAAATTTACCAATCGCAATTTGGCACCGAAGCGCGTGACCTGCTGAATATCGGCTAATTCCAGGGATTATGATTGATGTCTAACTCACAAAAAACGACTGTTCGCCTCGGCTATGGAGGCGGTGTCAACCTGACTGGCGAGGGCGCGGCTAATCTCGGCTCGACAATTCGTCGTCTGCTCAGTTACTTAAAACCCTACTGGCGCTCACTGGCAATTGTGACCGTGCTGGCGCTGGCTGGGACTCTCTTTAATCTCGCTGGCCCGATTCTGCTCGGACGCGCGATTGATAGCGCCATCTCTACAGGTGATGCTGACGAATTAGGCCGCATGATTACTTTGATGCTGCTGGTCTATCTCGGTGGCGGGATAGCGGCAGTCATTCAGGGGCAGATTATGGTCGGCATCGGCCAGCGTTTTGTGGCGCAATTACGCAGCCGCCTTTTCAGTCACATTCAGATTCTGTCGATGGCCTATCACGATCATCATAAAGTCGGTGATCTGATGAGCCGCGTCTCCAATGATACCGACGCGATTAATCAGGCGATTTCTAACGGCCTGATCGAATTCACCACCAATGTGCTGCTGCTGGGTGGCATCATGATTGCCATGTTTGCGCTTAACTGGCAGTTGGCACTGGGGACGGCTACCCTGCTGCCGATCATGCTCTATATCACCGGATGGGTAACTCAGTACAGTCGTAAGGCTTTTCGGGAAGTGCAGACCAATCTCGGTAATCTGAACGGTGTCATGGAAGAAAATATCGCGGGAATCCGTGTGGTGAAAGCCTTTGCACGTGAAGCTGATACCTTTGAACAATTTCTGGCCGTGAACAGCCAGTACCGCCAGGCTGGTACCCGCGCCGATATTATCACCGCTTCGCTGGGGCCAATGTTTAACACCATGAATATTATCGTGATTGCAGCGGTCGCGCTGCTGGGTGGCTGGCTGGCCTTGCAGGATATTGTGCAGGTCGGTGTGATCGCTACCTTTGTTATTTACATCCGTAACTTCTTCCAGCCGATGCGCGCCATTGCTATGCTCTACAATCAGTTGCAATCGGCGCTGGCTGGTGCTGAGCGCATCTTCGTCGTGCTGGATGCTGACCCGACCGTGCAGGATGCGCCGGATGCCCCTCCCCTGCCCAACGTTCAGGGTGCGGTAAAATTCGACCATGTCAGATTTGAATATGAAGCTGGCAAGCCGATCCTGACCGATGTCAATCTGGAAGCCAAACCGGGACAGACGATTGCACTGGTCGGCCCGACGGGTGCCGGTAAAACCACTATTATCAGCCTGCTCAGCCGTTTCTATGATGTCACCGAAGGCACGATTTCGATTGATGGTTACGACCTGCGCAGTGTGCAGCAAGCGTCCATCCGTGAGCAGTTAGGGATTGTACTTCAGGATACGTTCCTGTTTTCCGGCACCATCATGGAGAATATCCGCTACGGGCGTTTGAACGCGACTGAAGACGAAGTGATCGCCGCTGCGAAACTGGCGAATGCGGACCGCTTTATCCGGCTGCTGCCACAGGGGTATAAGACGGTGGTGTCGGAACAGGGTCATAATTTCAGCCAGGGACAGCGCCAGTTGTTATCCATTGCCCGCGCGATTCTAGCCGATCCGCGCATTCTCATTCTCGATGAAGCTACGAGCAGCGTCGATACGCGTACCGAAATTCAGATTCAGGAAGCACTCCTGCGCCTGCTGGAAGGCCGTACTGCTTTCGTGATCGCGCACCGTCTCAGCACCATTCGTAATGCCGATCTGGTGTTAGTGGTTAACGATCATCGCGTGATTGAACGTGGCACCCATGATGAGCTGATCGCGCAAGAGGGTTTTTATCACCACCTGTATATGAGCCAGTTCCGGCGCACCCAGCTTAATACACAACCCACATCCTGAAATTCTCGCCCGGATTCTTATCACGATTGATTTTATGGCCGTATAGCTTCTCAGCCTACGGCCATATCCCCCATCCGGCCTATCCTAAGTCACGCCGCCCTGCTCATGAGCTGAAGTCATGTTTGGTTTATCATAAGTGTATTGACATAAAACTTTGGTTATATGAAAGAGGAACTTCCATATGTTAAACCTTGCTATTCTGTTTTTCGTGATCGCAATTATCGCAGCCGTTCTGGGTTTTGGTGGTATCGCAGGTAGTGCCGCCGGTATTGCTCAGATTCTGTTCGTCGTTTTTCTGGTGCTGTTTGTGGTATCGCTGATTTTTGGTCGCAGCGCCCTACGCTAAAGCACCTGTTCCAGGAGATTTGACGGCTTAATTCGCAAATCTTACCACTTTTGAAGAGATGATATTCAACATATCATCTCTTTTTATTTGTCTGTGAATCCAATCATAAGCGAGTCGTTATGCGTCATCTCATTGAGCGAATTATGCACAGCCGTCTGGCTCTTTTCAGCGGAGGCAGTGTCTTTTGTATTACGGTGTTGAGTGCGGTCCTGATCGGGAATATTTACACTGATACGCAGGCACGCAGCTTAATTGAAGCGATGGCTCCCTCAACACGTACGCTGTGTTTCGCCATTATCACGGCTTCTGCCACCATTATCCCCCTGATGCTGACGATGTTGAGCTTCATTCATCAGATTGATCGGGAATTTGACAGAGGCTTTTATGTGGAGATCAAGGGCGTGGTGTTTATCAGTTCCACGTCGCTGATTTTGTCAGTCGTGTTATTGCTGATGCTGACGATGCCGCTGGTTGAGGCCGAAAATCTGCGCCCGTGGTTTACGCTGGCTTACTATGCCCTGGTGTTGTTCGTGGCGACCGTCTCTGGTTTGATTGTCATGGTCGTGGTTATGTTGTACCAGACAGTTGCCCAGATTATTCAGATCATCAGCCCTGATGAGTCGACCTAATACCCAATAAATAGAAAAGCGGCTCATGAAAAGCCGCGTTATAGTGTGTTTAGTTTACGCAGAGCATATAGTTGATCGACATGATAGGAACCAGCCACCAGCATAGAAATGACTGTCCTGGTGGCTAGCGCTGATCGTATAAATCAATAATGAATGGATGATATGGGTATAAAAGAGGTTCTTGTCGGGCATCAAGTGCAGGGGTGCCACGATGATGCGCTGTCAATGAAACATCGAAACGGATACAAATCAGTTAGATAATAACCAATCAGTGATTTCACTACAGGCCATGACGATTTTTTCGTATTGCTGTTCAATAATGTCATAAACTGGATGATGTTGCAGATCCATCATCTCCAGAATCTCTTCATAAACCACTCGCGCGGCTTCTTCGCGGAGCAGACACTCTTTTAATATGGCTTCTTCGCTGCTGCTTTGCAGGAAGGCGCGTATGGTCATGTTATGCTGGCAATGGCGTTTGGACAAAGCGCCATAGGTCAAAGCAGGCTTACCACTCACACAGTGAACCTGCTGGCGAAGATGAGCCACAAAGCTCTCTCGCTGGAGTGCATGTTGGGCGCAAGCGGCACGATACATCAGCGAACGCATCCCTTTTACGGCATCGAGATAACTCATCTGGCTCTGGTGGCAGACTTCAATCAGATGTTCCAGAATACCTGTCAGCTCTTCATTGCCAATCATGTTGACCTTTACGACCATGTTATTCTCCTAAGATCACCCGTGGGCTACAGAATTTTGCTACCGACCTGAATAAAAAACGCGGCTTATGCATGCATAAGCCGCGTTTTCCTAGCTACAGTTTTATGTTGAGCGGGCAACCAGTCGCAAAAGCGCCAGCAGCACCACTGCACCAATAAAGGCGGTCAGGATACTGGCGATATTCAGGCCAGTGACTGCTCCACCCACACCGAGGGCATTCAGTAGAAAACCGCCGATAAAACCACCCACAATACCCACGATGATATCCATCACGAGGCCTTGCTGGCGGTTGGTTTTCATCACCAGGCTAGCGAGCCAACCAGCGATTGCACCAACAATGATCCAGATAATAATACTTACGAGGTCCATCTTTCCTTCTCCAAATGCGCCGGCTGGAAGCGCGGTAAATTACAGCCATTTACCGTTATGGTGATCTATATTATAGATCACCATAATAAAAATGCTTCAATTTCACGATTTCAGCTTGCCAGCCCACTCGTCAATCTGGCGATTGGCTTCGTCTTTGGCGATGCCATAACGTTCCTGAATTTTGCCTGCAAGTTTTTCACGCTCGCCGGCCATCTCTTCAATTTCGTCGTCGGTCAGATCGCCCCAACGGGAACGAATATCACCTTTAACTTGCTTCCAATTGCCAGCAATACGATCCCAAAGTCCGCTAGACATCTGTGTTACCTTTCAATTTTATAAAGACTAAATTTATTCTATAAGAATTTCATGCCTCAAAGAGGTGCCGCCCAGCGCATATTATGTTAGGTCAGGTGGCTAATTAAAAGGTAGGTAACACCCAATTTAATGATTACAATGGGTTATTAAAGCTCATAAAGGACTCATTGCTGATTAAACGCTTCTATTTATGGGCAATTTCGTATAATAGGCCAAGTGGGTAGCTTATTATGACTGGGTTTCCTAAGAAGAAACCTGCAACTTCACCTATACTCAGGGTAATCCACGTATATAGGCTAAGATTCTGCCCAATACAATTGACTCTGATAGAATGAACATCCTGATCTGACAAATTTACGCTCACATACTGGCTGATGGAATGATGTGGAATTCTAAAACACGGTTACCGCTCGTTTATAGTTATGCTTTAGGGATTTTCTTATCCCTGGCTGCTTTAATAATCTCTGCCCTGTTGTGGGACTTTGTCCAGTACGCTCCCCTGCTTGTGTTTATTGCAGCAGTGACCATCAGTGCATGGCGTGGCGGTCTGGGGCCGGGATTGCTGTGCGGTGTGCTGTCGATTCTGGCTATCGATTTTTTTCTGCTTGAACCGACGCAATTGTTTTCCACCAATTCGGTACAGGTTTTTCTGCTGGTCGGCTTCGGCATGATTACTATTCTCATCAGTGTTTTGCAGGAGAGCCGCTTACGAACCGAGCAATCTCTGCTGTATATAAAGGAAGAACTGGAAGTAATCCTGAATACCGTCACAGATGGGATCACTGCGCAGGACATCAAAGGCCAGACTTTATTCGCGAATGAAGCTGCGGCGCAGATTACGCGGCAATTGTCTCCGTCTGAGTTGGTGAAGTCGCCCATAGAAACGATGCAACAACGCTTTGAATTGTTTGATGAACAGGGTGAGCCATTCTCAATGGCGCAATTGCCGCGCTTCAAGGTTTTGGCCGAAGGCCTGCCTGCTCAGACACAATTCAGAATGCGCGTAAGCGCAACCGGAGAAGAAAGCTGGATCCTGGTCAAATCATCACCGGTCTTTGACAAGCGCGGTGACGTTCGTCTGATTGTCAATGTGATGCGTGATGTAACCGAGCGTTATCTAATTCAGGCCATGCAAAGACAGACTGAGGACCGGCTGCGCAAAGTGCTGGATACGATAACAACGTTTGTCGGTGTCATGTCGCCTGATGGTACGCTGGTTGAGGTTAATCGGGCAGCACTGGATGCGGCTAATCTGCAACCTGAGGATGTGATTGGTAAACCTTTTTATGAGACGTATTGGTGGTCTTATTCAGACGAATCCAAACAGCGCTTAAAAAACGCAATTCAGCGTGCTCTGAAGGGTGAAACCGTACAATATAATGCCCGTGTTCGCCTGAGTAACTACGAGTATATTCTGATTGAATTTACACTGGCGCCTGTGTTTGGCCCGGATAAAGAGATTGAATATTTAATTCCTTCGGGTATTGATGTCAATGAGCGCACCCGTCTGTCCGTGTTACTGGTTCATGAGCAGCAGCGTCTAGCCACTATCTTAAATAATATCCCCGGTATTGTATTCGAGGGCAAGACTGAACGCAGTGAAGGTAGTCGGGCGATGTCATTCGTGAGTGACTATGCGGAGAAAATGCTGGGCTATTCTGCAGAAAATTGGGCGAATGAACCGGGCTTCTGGAGACAGGTGATTCATCCCGAAGATTGGGATACTGCGTCTGAGGAAGCCAGAATAATTTATGAGTCCGGCAAACCCGGAGTGATCCGCTTTCGCTGTATAACCCGCGATCAGCAGATTATCTCTGTCGAATCGCACACCACCATACTCACGAATGAAGAAGGTGAAGCGATTGGCACCTGTGGTGTGGTCATGAACATTACTGAACACAAGTATCTTGAAGATGCGTTGGAAGCGCAGGCAGAAGATCTCAAACGGTCGAACAAAGACCTGGAGCAGTTTGCCTATGTCGCTTCGCACGATCTTCAGGAGCCGCTACGGATGGTCACCAGTTATCTTCAGCTTATAGAACAGCGTTATGCTGATAAACTGGATGATGATGGTCGCGAATTTATCGACTTTGCGGTAGATGGCTCGTCGCGCATGAAACGCCTGATTAACGACCTGCTCACTTATTCCCGCGTCCAGCGCGATCAGAGCGATTACGCTCATATCAATGTAGAGGATATCGTGGATCGGGTTTTAGCGAATTTGAAACTGACTGTGGAAGATACCGGGGCGACGATTACACACGACCCCC
>JBBSQD010000281.1:0-8420 GCA_038258185.1 Aggregatilineales bacterium
CCTGCCTGCACCTTGCGCAGGATTTCTTCCTTGATTGGTTTGCTCACGCGATGACCCATTCCTCTTACCCCATTTCCACCGATTTTACCTCAGACTGTTGTCTTATTTTATGGGGTACCGATCAGGCTCTAAAAACCACCAAGAACAGATACATCCTGAGTTTTCTAGATAGTCCATCCTTCGACTGGAAAGAAAAATAGAGTGCCATAAGCTAATATATGAGGCATCTATACCCTCTTTCTGTTCAATATAAACACATTCCACTTTGCCCCAGAACCACAATCCAGGGATTATCTTTGACATCCGGTTCGCCCCGGTTGGATGGGATTTGCCCAACTTGTGCATGCTGTTGGTGCTCAAACCACGAAATTAGGTATCATAGAGGCACCGACAGAGAAGGACATCATGGCCGAATATTATCTGGATGCCCGTTTTGGTCGAAGGGGCGCTGTTTGGCACGGGAGATTGTCACGCCGCGCAGGGTCAGGGTGAAGTCTGCGGGACAGGCATCGAATCGCCAATGGTGGTGACCATGCGTTTCAATGTTCGTAAAAATATGAATATCCGCGAGGTGCAGGTACAACGTCCGGCTGTGACCAGCCAATTGGCAAGCAGAGGTTATCACATCACGACGGCACACGGCCCCGATCTGCTGAAAAATGCACAGAATGCTCTGCGCTATATGATCGACTGGCTGGCCGCCGAGCAAAACCTCAGCCGCAGTCAGGCTTATATACTGTGCAGTGTGGCTGGCGACCTGAAAATCAGCGAGATTGTCGATGCGCCTAACTGGATTGTGTCGATGCACATGCCTTTGAGTCTCTTTACACGCTGATTTAGCCGACTCCCCTGCCGCAGAGTGTTATCCTTGCAGGTAGATATCTAATGACTCACTTTATTTTCAGTCGAGTCCAGCAAACATAAGGAGGTAAAAATGGACACGCTTAATTATCATCTGGTGGATGTGTTCACCACAACACCATTCGGAGGTAATCAGCTAGCGGTATTCCTCGATCCAGGCGGTTTATCGGATCAGATGATGCAAAAAATCGCGCGGGAACTCAACCTGTCGGAATCGGCATTTGTGCTGCCTTCGGACAAGGCGGATTTTCGCGTGAGGTTCTTTACCCCGCAGGTCGAATTGCCGCTGGCGGGACATCCGACCGTTGGAACAGCCTATGTGCTTCAGCGTGAGGGGATCATTCCACGCAGCGGAGCAGTCACATTCGAAGAAGGTGCGGGGATTATTCCCATCACTTTAGGTGACAGAATCTATATGGAGCAACCGCTGCCGCGCTTCGGTTCGATCTGGGAAGACCGCGCAGCTATTGCGCAGTTGCTTTCGCTTACCGTGGACGACCTCATTCGCGATTATCCCGTCCAGGCCGTATCCAGCGGTGTGCCATTTACCTATGTTCCTGTTTCCAGTCTGGATGCGGTCAAGCGGATTCAGTTCCGTCAGGATGTGTGGGCCAGCACCTTTCAGGATTTTGAAGCACCGCATTTCTTCGTCTTCACTCCAGAGTCACAGGACGCAGGTGGAACGGTTCACTCGCGGATGTTTGCGCCAGCGATGGGCATCGCTGAAGACCCGGCGACAGGCGCGGCCAGCGGCCCGCTTGGAGCCTACCTTGTCACCTATGGTATCGTTCCAGCAGCAGAGCATATCGAGATCGTGAGCGAACAGGGTTATGAAATTGGCCGTCCCAGCCAGGTCAGTATTCAGGTCGAGCATGATGGCCAGGCAATTAAGCGTGTTCAGGTGGGTGGTAACACAGTTTACATGGGGTCTGGTCAACTGCTGCCTGGCTGATGAAACATATCAAATCCAGATGGCCCATGTGGGGCGTATTGTGATCCATTTTTCCAAAATCGGGATGTCGCAATTGGATTTCCAGCAGATTTTCCTTAACCAAAAAGAGGGCGTATGCGCCCTCTGTGCTTAAACAACTGGCAAATACCATTGCCCGCTTAAAACGCAGTGCTGCTGCGAACAATCAGCTCAGGGTCAAAGGCGATCTGACGCTGCGGACGCGGCTCATGCTTGATTTCGCCCAGCAGAATATCAAACAACGTTTTAGCGACGGCATCAATGGGCTGGCGCACCGACGTGATCCCTAAGAACTGTGCGGTCGGATCATCATCATAACCCGTGAGCGCGATATCCCGATAACCCATTTCGTCCAGACAGGCTTTTGCGCCAAAGGCCATCACATCATTGGTGCAGACAATCGCAGTGGGGGGGTGTTTGGCGGTAATCAGGTGGGCGGTTGCTTCGGACGCAGACCGCAGGATATTGGGGGTATACGCCACCCAATCAGGTTCGACCTGGATGCCAGCGTTTTGCATGGCGTCATGATAACCCGCACTACGCGTATCCCCAATCAGCACACCGGGATGCCAGTTAATTAACCCGATTCGCTCATGACCCAGCGAAAGCAAATGCTGGATGACCATTTCGATGCCTTTTTTGCCGTCCACATCGACATAAGCAGAAGGTGGGTCCTGCAGATACATGCCGCCAAAGGCCACAAACGGGGCCTTGAGAGCCACCAGGCGCTTGAGGCGTTGATCGTCGTAGGTCACATCGGAAAGGATAAAACCATCCACACGGTTGGTCGAAATCAGTTCATCATAGACGCGCTCGGCATCTTCCTGGGGCTGGATGAACGTCAGCAGGTGATAGTGTTTTTCTTCCGCTGCCAGCGTAACCCGGTAGATGAATTCGTCCAGTAAGTTATTCATGCGGCTGGGGTCGTCATGAACATGCCAGGAATAACCGACTATTCCGGTGCGGTTGGTGCGCAGGTTTCGCGCCATAGTATTCGCACGATAACCGAGGGCTTCCGCGGCTTCAACCACTTTCTGACGTGTGGCAGGCTTAATCAGCTCGCTGCCATTCAGCGCATAAGAGACAGTGCCTTTGCCCACCCCTGCAAAATCAGCCACATCAATCTGCGTGATTTTTAGCTCATAATTTAATTCTGCCGCGGCCTCCGCGACCATTTGTCTGGTTTTTTCGTCCATGTCACGGTCTTTTTTAAGCACATGCAGGGCGTCAAGCATGGAAACCTGGGCAAGGTCTGCAACGTCTTTAAGTGATGCCATTAAAGAACCTTCCTCTTGTATCTATTTGAGGCAGTGTGCCTGCCTGCGAATTTATCATGGGTCATTTTAGAGACGTCTCAATTAGTTTCTTGACAGTGCTTCCCGGGTATTATACAATATTTTTTGAGACGTCTCAAAAAAGTATTTGCCAGTTGCTCCAACTATAAAGTCAAGGCAGCAAGAATAGAGAATTTAGGAGAATATCAAATGTTTCGCAAATTGTTTTTTTCTATTGTAGGGCTCATTGTCGTTTTGAGCATCCCGCTTTCTTCGGCATTAGGACAAGACACCGCTCCTGTTCCTGATATTCTGACCCTCCCGGAAGAAATTGCCGGTGGTCGTGATGTGACCATTGTGGTTTCCGAAAGACCCACATCTGACCAGCCAGAAGCGCTGGCAACATGGGAAGCAACCGCACAGCGTTTCATGGAGCTGTACCCCAATGTCACCATTGAAGGGGTGGAACTGGAATATGATCCTGCCGCATTCGCTGCCTTGATCGCCAGCAACCAATTGCCAACCCTGTTCCGCAGCTATTTTACTGAACCCCCCAAATTCATCCAGCAGGGTGCTGTGGCTGACCTGAGCTCTTATTTTGAAGCTGCTGGTGTGGCGGATGTGTTCAATCCCGCCATCCTCGATGTCATGAGCGAAGACGGCGCGATCTATGCGATCCCGCGTGATGCTTATGCTTTAGGTCTGGGTTACAACATCCCTCTGCTGGAAGCCGCTGGTTATGATGGCCCACCGGAAACATGGGAAGAACTGGCTGAAATGGCCGCTGCCCTGACCGACCGTGATAACAATGTGGCAGGTTTCGCTTTCATCAATGATGGTGGTGGCGCGACCGGTTGGCAGTACACCAATATCGCCTATGGTTTTGGTGCCACCCCCCAGGACATTATTCAGGATAATGGCGATGGTACTTTCACAGCGACCTTCGGTGAAGGTGCGACCGTGGATGCACTCGAATTCATTCAGAGTCTGCGCTGGGATGAGGACGTTCTGCCCGGTGCAACCCTCGACTGGGGCAGCATTTCCGAAGCATTCGTCTCTGGCCGTGTTGCTATGACCATCTATGCGGGTGACCAGTTCAACTTTGTGTACACCCAATTCCCCGATGCTGACCTGAGTGTGCTGGGTTATGCTGCTGCCCCCGCTGGCCCTGATGGTCGTGTCACCCTTTCAGGTGGTAATCTGTGGATGGTCAGCAATGCCGCATCCGACGATCAGAAAGAAGCCGCTGCTTACTTCCAACTGTGGCGTCAATTCGACCCTGTGGAATTGCAGACTGCTATCGAAGTCACCACTGAAGCCATCGGCATGCCAACACTGCCCATGTTCGTGGGTGATTATCAGGAAGCCTACGCCGCATTCCGTGAGCCGTATAACAAGCTGCCGGTTGAGAACTACGCGCCGTTTATCGAAGCGGTGACCAACGGTGAAGTCACTATTCAGGCCGAGCCCAGCCCCAATGTTCAGGATTATTATACCGAACTGGGCGTGTTGGTCAGTGAAGTTCTGAGTGTCGAAGATGTGGACATCCCTGCCCGCCTTGCTGAAGTCGCCGAAGAATTCCAGGCATTCGTATTAGATCGCTAGTCAACATTTGAAATAGTGATGCCGGGTGGAACCATCCACCCGGTTTTCTTTAAGGTTATTTATTATGAATCCACTTCATACTCTGGAAACCAATCTGGAGCAGCCCAATAAACGCCGACTCAACTGGGCCAGAATCCGCGCTGCGCTGCCGGGGCAGATTTCTGCGTATCTCTTCCTGTTACCCGCCCTGATCCTGTATGCGCTGTTTGCCTGGATGCCGATTATCAAGTCGATCCAGATGAGCTTTCATGATGTTCGCCTCGGTGGTGAATGGACATGGGTCGGCCTGGATAACTTCGCGCTGATGCTGAAAGACCCTGCTTTTGAAATCGCCTGGAAAAACAGCCTTGAATTCGCGCTGTGGAGCCTCGCCCTCGGTTATTTTGCGCCGGTGGTGATCGCTATTCTGGTGCGAGAAATGCGTCATGGACAGGGTTTCTTCAGGGTGGTTTATTTCCTGCCCACAGTGGTTCCTGCCGCTGTCGCAGTCATCATCTGGCGTTTTATTTACGACCCTGATATCGGTGTCTTAAATAATTTTTTCGAGGTGTTCAGCTTACCGCCGCAATTATGGCTGCAAAACCCCTCACTGGCCAAACCCGCACTGGTCGCGGTGATGACCTGGGGCGCATTCGGCACCACGGCGCTGATCTATCTCGCCAGTTTGCAGGACGTTTCACAGGAGCTTTATGAAGCGGCAGAACTGGATGGTGCCACGCCGTTACAACGGATTATCCATATTTCGCTGCCGCATCTGTACCCGATTATGTCACTGATGTTTGTCTTACAGGTGATTGCGGTTGTACAGGTGTTTACTGAACCCTTCCTGCTGACCAATGGTGGCCCCGGGCGTGAAACACTTACCCCGGCGATGCACATTTACAATCGCGCATTTATTCGCTTCGACTTAGGCTATGCCTCAGCGTGGAGCGTGACCATGATCGTGGTATTGGGTGTGTTCTCCATTATCTACCAGTTGGTTAACTCCCGTCTCACAGCAGATCGTTAGAGGTCTAAAATCATGGATCGTGGTTTTCTTTCTGATGTGGAATTGCGTACCCCTTCAGGGCGTTTTTTCTACGTATTGGGCGTCATCGTCTTATTAGTGATTGCTATCGTCACGATATTTCCGTTTATCTTCGCCTTTACATCGGGCTTAAAGACCAGCACCGAAGTAATCAATACCCTGACGCTGTTTCCGCAAAGCCCCGATTGGGGTAATTACAGCCGCGCCTGGACATTGTTCGATATGACGCGGATGTTCGCCAACTCATTTGTGATTGTCGGCGGTGGTGTTTTGTTCCGGGTGACTGTGTCCGCAGCCGCGGCCTTTAGCCTGTCCAAGCTCAAGCCTATTGGCGGACGTTTCATCACAATCGGTTTTCTGGTCACCCTGATGATTCCCTCAATTGCCTATTTTGTCCCGCTGTATACCACCATTGCCAATATCCCGATCCTGAATATCAGCCTGGTGGGTTCCTATTGGGGCTTATGGCTGCCGTATTGTGTGGATGCCTTTTCTATTTTTGTGCTCAAAACCTTTTTTGATCGCATCCCGGCAGATTTAATCGACAGCGCCCGTGTCGATGGCGCCAATCCATTACAAATGCTGGCCTATATGATCCTGCCATTGTCGCGGTCAATTCTGATTGTGTTGTGTGTGCTGGCATTTGTAGCCCTGTGGCGCGACTTCCTGCTGCCCTATCTGGTGCTGACTGATCCCCAGACCCAACCTGTCACGGTGCGCCTGTTCTATGTTGCCGGTGACTACAGCCTTAACTTACAGATGGCGGCTTCCTTTCTGGCCCTGCTGCCGCCGCTTGCGATTGCCATTGTATTGCAGCGCTATATGAAAATCGGTCTAACCCTGGGTGGTGTGAAGGGTTAGTTAAGGAGAATTCCGGATGCTTCCTGAACGATTTACGCTAGATGTCCAACCTATGGCCGCCTGTGATGCGGTCATCCAGGAGGGCAACGCACGTTTCACAGTTTTAACTGAGCGCTTAATCCGGCTGGAATATGACCCGTCGGGTCAATTTGAAGACCGTGCCAGCCAGTCCATGTGGTATCGTGAGCAGCCCGTACCAGCTTTTACCGTGCAGCGCACAGATCACCAGCTCATTATCGAAACGGATGCCTTTGTGCTGAAGTATGCTGTTGGGCAGACCTTTACCCGTGATAGCCTAACGATTCAGGTCAAAGCGACAAACGCGGATTGGCATCCCGGTGCAGTGGATACCGCCAATCTTAAAGGCACGATGCGCACGCTCGATTTTGTGAATGGGGCAACACCACTCAATGATGGGCTGATATCCCGTTCTGGCTGGTCACTGCTGGATGATTCGCGTTCGTTTGTGTTCAATGATGAGTACTGGTTGGAAGCGCGTAAGGGTCAGGGCGTGGACTGGTATTTCTTCGCTTACGGGCATGACTATAAAGCTGGTCTGCGCGATTACTGTGCGGTCAGCGGAACCGCGCCGCTCATTCCGCGCTGGATTTTGGGCAACTGGTGGAGCCGCTACTGGGCCTATACCCAGGATGAACTCACAACACTGCTGAATGACTTTGAGTCTCACGAAATTCCGCTGTCGGTATGCATCGTCGATATGGACTGGCATGTGACCGAAACAGGCAATACCAGCACGGGCTGGACAGGGTATAGCTGGAATAAAAACTTATTCCCTGACCCGCAAGGCATGATCGACTTTATCCATCAAAAAGGCCTGCGTACCGCGCTGAATCTCCACCCGGCAGAAGGGATTCACCCCCATGAGTCGCAATATCCTGAGATGGCACGGCGCATGGGCATTGACCCCGAATCGAAACAACCGATTGAATTTGACATTACCGATCAGTCGTTTGTGAATGCCTATTTTGAAGTGCTGCATCATCCGTATGAAGCGATGGGTGTCGATTTCTGGTGGTTGGACTGGCAGCAGGGTCTGGACTGCAAAATCCCCGACCTTGATCCGCTGTGGCTGATTAATCACCTGCATTTTCAGGATCTGGGTCGCAATCGTGCACGGCGTCCGTTCATTTTCTCGCGGTGGGGTAACGAAGGCCATCAACGCTATCCGATAGGTTTCTCTGGCGATAATTTCACCCCAATCGACCACCGACCTTTATCACGGTTTTTGCGACCCATTTGCTGTGCCGAGCGGCCTGCCCGAATGGGAAACAACAATTCAATTGGAAAAGTGTCGATGACATTCAACAAGCTGGGCTCAGCCAACAACTGGTCAGCTCGCTGTTCATGGCGCCGCAGTTGGCGCAGCAAGGCGGTACGATCCGGCAACCCACCGAACAACCCATCCCAATCCCGTTTCAGCCAGCGATAGAAGGCGCGAAATCGACCACCTTTCAAGGCGAACAAAATACCGATGGTGACCACTTCACTGGGATACAACCGCGCATTCCGTTCTTTCGCCACAAAGCCCAATCCATCATCGACAGCACAAAAAATATGAATGATAATCTCTTCCGTCGTCATGAGTCACCTTCAATCTGGTTTCAGCACCTTTATTGTCGGTTTTTCTCATGACGATTTCAATCTGCACCATTGGTTATTTAGAGGCCATTTGAAAAGTAGAGAAAACTGAAATAGACTGGGGGAATGGAACGAAAACCTTACCCCAACGATTTGACCGATGACGAGTGGGAAATAATGAAACCGCACATTCCCGCTGCTAAACGCGGCGGCAGACCGCGCA
>JBBSQD010000282.1:0-8392 GCA_038258185.1 Aggregatilineales bacterium
CAACAGACCGCGCACAAAGTAACGCTGAAGCGAGAAGAAGACGATCAGCGGCACGATGATGGAGACAAACGCACTGGCGGTGAGAATTTCCCAGTTATCCCCACGTGATCCCAGAAGTTCGCGCATCTTCGATGTCAGAACAATCTGATTGGGGTCTTTGCTCAAAAATACCAGCGCAACCAGCAGGTCATTCCACACCCACAGGAACTGGAAAATGGCAAACGAAGCCAGCGCCGGGATGGACAGGGGCAGGACGAGCCGGGTGAAAATCTGGAAATGACTGGCGCCATCAATCTTAGCAGACTCGATCAGATCTCTGGGTAAACCGCCGATATAGTTACGCAGCAGGAAGATCGCCAGCGGCAGACCAAAACCAGTATGCGCCAGCCAGATACCCACATACGACTTGGGTTCGAAGAATGGCACGATAGTCGAAAATGAGTTGTACATGCGCAGCAGCGGAATCAGGGACATTTGCAGCGGCACGACCAACAGGCCGACCACAACTGCAAACAGCACCTGTCTTCCACGGAACTCCATCCATGAAAACGCATAAGCCGCGAAGGCCGCGATGGCAACCGGGATGACGGTGGCCGGAATAGTCACCGTAAAGGTATTGATAAACGACTGCCCAATCCCTTCGGAATTCAGCACTTCTGCATAGTTAGCCAGACTGAACGAAGGCGGAATCGCCGCTTCGTAATAAATACGCTGGCCGCGCTCCATTTCGAACGGTTCGGCAGAGCGTAATTCGTAGGTGCCGTCTTCATTGACGACCAGGCTGCCACCGCCTTCAATCTGGGTGACTTCTCCTGCCGTAAAAGCGGTAGGGTTAGTGGCTACCAGACCAAATGACCGAACAGGGGCTTCTTCACCTTCCTCAAAGACGTTGCCGCTGATGACGAACTCGCCATCCTGTTCAACCTGATCCGCGGCGGTGCCCGTTCGGGCTGCCTGACTGCGGACGTTGGTGCTGAGGCTGGTCCACCATCCCGAAATCGGGAGCAGATCTTTGTCGCGAAATGAGCTGATGAACAGGCCAAAGGTAGGAATTGTCCAGATGATGACCAGAAACAGCAGGGCAGCACGCGCTGCAAAAGCACCAATCGTCATATTGAAAAAAGGCACTTTGGTTCTGGCAACGGTTTTTTGAGGTTTGGTGCTGATAGAAGGTCTCGCAGTGGCACTCATCGGTTTTCCTCCTCACGCTGGAAGCGGCGGATATTGATATACATAATGGGGATAACGGCAACCATAATCACGAGTGCTAACAAACTGGCATAACCGTTGTCAAAAGCGCGGAACATCTGATCAAACATGTAATTGGCCATCACCTGCGTGTCCCAGTTACCGTTGGTCATTGCCAGCACAATATCGAAAATCTTGAGGACGGTAATGACGATGGTTGTCCACACGACGAAGATCGTCCCCATAATCTGCGGCACCATGATGCGAAAGAAAATCTGAACCGCGTTGGCACCGTCGATGCTGGCGGCTTCCAGGGTTTCGTCGGGGACACCGCGCAGGGCTGCCGACAGCAGCACCATAGCGAAACCGGTCTGAATCCAGACAAGAATAACCATCAGAAAGAAATTGTTCCAGAAGGGAATCTGCAACACATCTACCGGTTCACCGCCCAGCCCGACGATGATCGCATTGGCTAAACCGATGTTGGGGTTAATGGTGTAGATGAATTTCCAGATCACGCTGGCACCGACGAAAGAGATCGCCATGGGCATGAAGATCATGGATTTGGCAATGTTGCCCCATTTGACCTTATCCGCCAGAACGGCGATAAGCAGACCAAACGCTGTGCTGAAACTCGGTACAAAAATAAGCCAGAGCAGATTGTTACGAATCGACACGATAAAGTTATTATCTGTCAGTGCCCGCTGGTAATTTTTGAGGCCGACAAAGGAACGGCCATTTGCATCATAAAAGCTGAGGAAAAAGGTCTGGATTGCGGGGTAAACCAGATAGAGGCCGAGAATGAGCAGAGCCGGAGCGATAAACAGCCACGGGCGGATCGTCTCGCGCAGCTTCTCTCTACTGACAAATTCCCCGGTGCTGGTGGGACTGTCTCTGACCAATGCGTCGAGCAGGAAATTAACGCCGTAAAAATACAGCGCCATGACACCGATGCCTATGGCAACGGCAACAAATGCGGAAATGATTTGGTCCATTAGCTTTATTTCTCCTAAAGCAATATTAGGGGATATTAAACAGGGTGACACTGAGTCACCCTGTTTGTTGTTAACTTAAAACTTGTTACATAGGTAGTTCTTGTTACTTGATTGCATCCCACTCAGTCTGAATAGCTGTAGCAGCTTCTTCGGCGGTCAGGTCAGCATCACTGACATAACTCACCATTTCGCGCCAGAATGCACCGGCACCAATGGCACCCGGCATCAGGTCAGAACCATCAAAGCGGAAAGTGGTTGCATTCAAGAGAATGTCGCCCAGACCACGCAGGGTATCGTCGGCATACAGGTCGGTGTTGACGCCGCTGTGCGGTGTCAGGAAACCGCTCTGTGCCATCCACAGTTCGTTCGCCAGCGGTGTGGTCAGGAAGTCCAGCAGCGCACGAGTGGCTTCGCTGTCTTCGGTGATTGTCCACAGGGTGCCTGCACCCAGAACCGGGTTACCCAGGTCTTCTGATTCGAAGGGAGGGAAGTAGAAGAAGTCCGCATCCACACCCATTTCGGTACCTTCAGGGAAGAAGGACGGGATAAAGCTGGCCTGATGATGCAGATAGCAGGTCGGCGGCACTGTGAACATACCGGCGGGGCTATCACGGAAATCAGTCGCAGCAACGGCGGTGGCGCCACCATCTACCCAGGCATCGTTCTTGGCGAACAGACCGAAGGTTTCAATGGCATTTACAACAGCCGGATCGTTAAACGGAATTTCATTGGTCACCCATTGATCATAGACCGAGGGGTCAGCAGTGCGCAGCATGATGTCCTCAACCCAGTCGGTTGCGGGCCAGCCAGTGGCATCACCACTACCCAGGCCGATGCACCACGGGGTGCCACCGTCAGCAACGATCTGCTCACTAAGGGCCAGCAGTTCTTCCATGGTGGCGGGAACTTCGTAACCGGCTTCTTCAAAGTTTTCCGGGACGTACCATACCAGGCTCTTTACATCGACTTTGAAGGCGAAACCGAAGAATTCGGAATTGCCATCAGCATCTTCATAGGTCCCCAGGTCTACCCAGGACTGACCGGCTGAATAGTTATCGAGCACGGCCTGACGCAGGTCATCGCCCAGCGGAACCAGGCCACCCTGAGAGGCAATATTCGCTGCCAGACCAGGCTGCGGGAACACGGCGATATTCGGCGGGCTACCAGCCTGAATATCCACGGAGATCTGCTGTTCGAAGCTGTCTGAACCGGAATGGATCACATCCGCGCCGGTGGCTTCTTCGAAATAGGAAATCACATTAACGACATTTTCCTCATCAACAGTCAGCCAGGGGGTGAACAGACGAACGGTTTCGCCGCTCAGATCCATTTCGTTGAAACGATCCAGATCGCCCCACTGAAACTCACCTTCGCCGATAGGGAATAAAAGTTCATTCTGAGCACTCACCAACGAAACGCCAAAGGCGCTGATGGCTACGGCCAGCACAAGAAAAAGGCTGATCGATTTTCTAGAAATCATATGTTGCTACTCCTTAATAAATATAGATTTGCTGGTATTACAAATTGACTCTTAGGATTTGTCATTTTAAGGACTGTACACCTCCTGTTAGTCAATAGACCACCCGAAAGAAATTCAGATGTAACGTGTCGTTTGCCGCTCGATAATCTCAAATGGCGGTAGTGCTGGCACTTCCAGCAATGCGGGCGATTGCCCAAACGAAACATCACCGAGTAATTGCAAAAGATGGCGGGTCGCCAGATAACCTCCCTGTTCCAGATGCTGACGAACAGTCGTTAGCCCAATCAACCGGCTGATTTCAACATCATCAAAACCGATTACTGAAACATCTTCAGGAACCTGCATGCCGCAATCACGGATTGCGGCCAGACACCCCAGCGCCTGTATATCACTCATACAGAAAATAGCTGTGGGCGGTTCTGGCAGTGATAACAAGGTCGATGTCAGACTATAAGCGACATCCCGGCCATGTGGGCCAAGCTGCACGTATTCACTTTGCAGCGGAATACCCCTGGTTTGCAAAGCATGTTTGTAGCCCTCATAACGCGCCTCACCTACAGAAAACTGATGCTCACTGATAAATGGGAAACGATCTCCCATGTAGGCAATGCGCCGATGCCCCAGATTGAGCAGGTATTCGGTCGCCAGTTCACCGCCGCTTACATTGTCAGCGCCGATTGACGGCCAGTCTTCGATGATACGATCACTAATGCCAACGAAGACAACACCACTCTCATCCAGCATATCTCGCTGCCCTTTGGTCAGCGTCATGACCACAACCACCAGCCCCTCAATCATCCCCTGGTCGCAGATAGATACCAGTCGTTGCCGGTAGCGTTCTGCTGAGGTGACATTATAGAGGATCAGGTCGTAGTCGCTGCGGCTGGCTGTAACCGCCATCTGCATCCCGTGTAAACGAGCGACAAATGAATGATCGGTCACAAACGGCGAGATCACACCGATATTTCGGACTCGTGTTCCTTTTGAAAGCTGCCTTGCCAGGTTATTGGGACGATAGCCCAGCGCTTTGATGGTTTCCAGAACGCGTTCGCGGGTGTCTGGGCTGACCTGAGGGCTGTTGTTTAACACCCTCGAAACAGTCGCCACACCTACCCCGGCTTCTCTGGCAACATCACGAATTGTTGGTAAACGCATATCGATTGTACTTTTTCTGCGTTAGCCAGTAATTGTGTCATGGAACCGGTTCCATACTTGACCTTATTATATAAATCATAGTTACAAGCGTCAAGGAAAACCTTGATATTTTGTTGAATTTACCCAATTGAACTCATCTTTCTCTCATGAAAAGCGTAGATCTGATTTGCGTCTAAAACACGTATGCGTTGTCAGGGATTTTGTATACTATTTGTCAGATCCCCGAATAAACGCAGTAACGTTTAACTTATCTTAGGAGGATAAATGTTTCGTAAAGTCTTGGTAGTTCTCTCGCTTAGTGTCGCGCTGGTTTTACTGGCAGCCCCCGCTCTCGCCCAGGAAGAAAACGAAGTGATCGTGGATGGGCTGGTTAATCCACGTAATCTGAGCTTTGATGCCGAAGGTAACCTGTGGGTGGCTGAGGCTGGTAATGGCGGCCCGCTGCTGACCGAAAGTGATGATGCTTTGGGTAATTCCAGCCAGATCACGATGGTGACACCCGATGGTGAAGCCTCCGTCGAAGTCTTTGGCCTGACCAGCTATCGTGAAGGTCAATCGTTAGGCGCGCATGATGTGGTTGTCACGGATGAATCGATCTGGGTGCTGGTGGGCGAAAGCTCTGATTTCCGCGACCCTTACACCCACGCCCTGATCGAATTAGACAAAGATACAAAACGCATTAAAACTTTTGTGGATTTGCTCAGCATTGAGCTGGAGTCTGATCCCGATGGTAACGCAAATATGCAGTCCAACCCGGTGGATTTTGATGTCGCACCGGATGGCACGATTTACATCGCCAATGCGGGTTGCAACTGCCTGTTGATCTGGACACCAGATGCCGGTGTAGCAGTCGCGGCTGTGTGGCCGTTTGACGGTGACAACCCGGTTCCGACCGGTGTGCAGGTGGATGACGCTGGCGATATTTATGTCTCCTTCCTGACCGGATTCCCGTGGCCGGTGGGTGGAGCCCGTGTCGAAAAATGGAGTGGTGGTGAACTGGTTGAAACCTTCACTGGCTTAACTGCCGTTACCAGTCTGGTAGTGACCGATGACGGTTCGATCTATGCGGTTGAAGCGGGTCTGAATCAGGAATCACCGGCGCGTGTAGTGCAGGTGACCAGTGATGGCCCGGTGGTCGTGGCTGAAGGTCTGGAATCACCCTATGGCATCACCCAGGGGCCGGATGGGCGCCTGTATGTGACCATCGGCAGCGTCAGCGGCGATCAGGGCACAGTGGTGGCCCTGCCTGCCACGATGTAATTCGTTTCGATCAGGTTTGATCTCCCCGGAGGCACAGCGCTGATTTTGCGATTGGCACTGTGTCTCTACTTTAATAGAGCTATGGGAAGAGGAGGGAAATGATGAAACGATGGGTTGTAGTCTTACTGGTTTTGATTGCTTTCGGGCTGGGGTCAGGCGCGGGCGTTCTGGGGTTGTTATGGTCAACAGGTGGTATATCCGAAGCCAGCCGTGATACCAGCGAAATGGTGGCGACACTGTCGCTGAATGCTGAACCAACGCTGGTACCTGATGCGCTGGTGACGCAGATCGCCGGACTGGATGCAAAAGTCGACTCGGTGGCTGCGCAGATCGATAGTTTAAGCACGGTGGTCGCGGCCAATCCCGGCGCATCTGCTCAGGTTGATAGCGAAGCAGATTCAGCCACGCCAGAAGCGACTGCTGAAGCCGCTGCAGAAGTGACTGGCCCCAGCCGCGCCTTGTTCCGTATTAATGAAGATGAATCGCTGGCGAATTTCTATATTGAAGAGGTGCTGTTGGGTAACCCGACGACAGTGGTCGGGACGACACGGCGCGTTGCGGGTGATCTGATTGTCAATTTTGAGACTCCCGCGCAATCGCAGGTGGGCGAAATTGCGGTCAATGTGCGTACCTTAAAGACCGATCAGGACTTCCGCGATCAGTCCATTCGCGGTCAAATTCTGGAAACATCGGTGGATGGCAACGAGTTTGCGACCTTTATGCCTACCCGCTTAATCGGCTTGCCAGACAGCCCGATTGCCGTTGGCGAAACGGTCGAGTTCCAGATTGAAGGCGATCTGACCCTTAAAGGCAACACGCAAACGGCCATCTTTGACGCGACCGTGACGCTGGCCTCTGCGGAACAGATCACCGGCACGGCTCAGACAGAAATCGTCTATGCCGATTATGGCATCACGATTAACACGCCGCCGCAGGTTGGGGGTGTAGGGGATACGGTGATTCTCGAAATCGAGTTCACGGCGGATCTGATCGAAGCGGCCTAGAGCAGAGTTTAACCCGATCCAAAGAGCGCATAATCAAGCGCTCTTTTTGATTCACGCATCAGGGAAGTCAATAAACTGTACGGGCACAGAGTCGGTCAGATAGTGTTTAGGTTCGGGGCGATAGAAGTGATAACCTGCCTGCTGCATCTCGCCAGCGCGAATGCGCAATACAACGGGAGTTTGTGCGTGACGCTGGCCGACCATTTGCGCCCAGTCGACATCAAGCGAGAGGTGGACATACTGGCGTTTTTGCGGAGTCAGCCCCTGTTCACGGATGGAATCCAGCGCGGCTGGGGTCGTGCCGTGATACAGAAATTCTGGCGGCTCTACCGGCGGATAAGTCACCGTCGCGGCGGTGTGACCATAGCGTGCCCGGATTTTATCGTTCACGATTTCAAAGCGCTGTTTGCCTGTGGGGTCGGGCTGTCTTGCGACGGCTGAAAATTCATCAAATGTATAAGCATCACCAAAGCGCTTCTGTACCTGTCCCCAGACGATATCGACAGCCACGAAACCATTATCATCCAGCATCAGGCCAAAATCGGCTGGACGGTGGCGCAGCATCAGCGAGAGAAATTTTGAAAGTTGCGTTCGCTTATTCATAGGTCGTTTCAAAAACACACCGTGGGTGATATGATGTCTATTACCCCAAAGACCTTTTTAGAACGTTTAGGAGTATTGTAATGAGTGCAATCAATGTGCGTTTACCCAATTCGCTGCATAATGCGGTACGCGAACTTGCCCAGCGTGATAATGTCTCGATCAATCAGTTTATTACACTGGCGCTAGCTGAGAAAATTTCTGCACTTATGACCGAAGAATATCTCTCTGAACGGGCGCAGCAAGGAAGCCGGGATAAGTTTGAGTCTGCTTTGTCGAAAATTGCAGATGTCGAACCGGATGAGCAGGATAAACTTTAGCAAGCCGTTTTAAACGTCGATGACCTTGCCTTCTGCCGCGCGGAGAAGGCGATCTGCCACGGCGCGACCCAACCCCTCCGCTGCGAACTGCCGCACCAAGATTACATCCACGCCCTGTGCATCCAACTTGCGCAGGGCCGCAAATAAGTTTTGCGCGACTTTATCCAACGCATCCCCGGAACCGAGCGCCACATTCACCGGGGCGATATGCGCCATCTCCGCCAGATCTTCGGTTAACGCCAGCAAGCCAACTCGCTTATTTTCCGCCGCGTAAGCCCGTGCCAATTCAATCATGCGTACTTTAACCGCGGCCAGCTCTCCAGTGAACAGCAGCACCTCGGCATTGGGTGAATAATGTTTGAGCATCATGCCCGGTGAGGCGTGAGCTTC
>JBBSQD010000283.1:0-8283 GCA_038258185.1 Aggregatilineales bacterium
GGCGGTTTTGCGAGCCGTTGCGCTGAATTTGTTGAAGCAGGATACATCCAGAAGCAGTTTGCGACAGAAACGCTTCCGTGCCGCGATGGACAATGACTTCCTGTTTCACCTACTCACTCAACTTTGATGCGATTGCCCTGGGATATAGGGTCAGTTAACAGCTTGCCAGGAATTGCGCACCGTACAGAATGCCCGCTTTTTCACCGGCTTCGGTGCCATTAAAGTTCTGATCTTCCAGCTCAACCGATACCGCACCCTGATAACCGTTGTCGCGCAGAATTTCAAACACGGTTGTCCAACTGGTCACGCCATGACCGGGGATGGTATAACGCCAGTGCATGTTGCCGAAGGAATAGGGCTTGCCAAAAGTCGGCGGTTGCTCGGTGCCATAATTATAGCTATTTTCCGGGAACAGCTCCGTATCCTTGCCATGCACATGAAACACATGATCCTTAAATTCGCGCAGGAAACGCAGCGGATCAACCCCCATGCGGATCAGATGCGACGGGTCATAATTAATGCCCATTGAGGAAGATGGAACCTGCTCAAACAGGCTGCGATAACCTTCTGGCGTACAGCATAATGCCCCCGGCCCCGGCCAGCCTTCAATCACGATGTGCGCATTATTGGCTTCCAGCGCAGGCGCGAGTTTGGCAAAACCTTCCACCATGTAACTAAAATTGTCGGCGCGGGACAGTTCCGGCTTTTCCGGCAGCATCACCAGAAAGAAATTACTCACGCCCAGGGCGGCACAGGCTTCGATATATTTTGTATTAGTCTCGATAGCGCGATCACGGGTGCTGCTGTCTGCCGAGATCATCCCCTGCCACTCCGCCAGATCAACCGAGCCGACCTGCAAGCCCGCATCAATCACCTGTTTGGCGGTCGTATCGCCATCTTTGCCCAGGTCAATCACACTGACATCGGCGTCTTTCGCCCAGGCGATGGCTCCGGTGAGGTCTTTTTGCCAGTCTGACCAGCCGCGCCGGAAACCAATCGGAAAAGCACCTGTACGTGTTTGCATAATTATTTAATCCTTTTGAATTTGAGAAATGAAGAATTTTTGGCTGTAAAATTTTGATGGTTCAACTGCTGAAAATGGACACCGGGACTTTTCCCGATGTCCATTTAGCCTTGCAGATCAATCAGACATTATACCGCTTGGGTTTGCCCTTGCGCTTATCCTTTAAGGCCAATGCCAACTGGCCCAACAGGTGACCATAAACCGGGAAAGACAGCGCCAGCGAAACAGCCCAGCCCAGACAAGGGATGCTATTGATCAAGCCAAAAATAATGCTGACAAGGAAACTGAACAGCATCCATTGACCGACAACACCAAGCTGCTCATTGATGGTCGAAAACAGATCACCAAACTGAAAAAACACGCCAATCTGCCGCGCTTCACCATAGCGGATTGTGCCTAATGCCAGCATCGGCACTGTAAGCAGGTTATAAATCAGCAGGAGCGGAATCAGGCAGCACACCAGACCGACAGTAAATGTCCCGGCGAAAAATTCATTGCGACCTGCGCCGCTCATCAGCGGGATGCTGAACGCACAGCAGGCCAGCAGCAGATTGGGCAGGTTGTAGACGATAATCGCTACCAGTACATTGCCACCCAGCGCGATTTTTTCGGCGAAATTATCCCAGCGCGGCAGCGGGTCGGCACGGCCAGCGCGCATATTCTGCATGATCTCGACCACATAGCCCAATAACGCCGCGACGGCGATCAAGCCTACTAAGGGGATTATTGCTACAAAAGCGACAATCGCGGTGATAACCAGCTTTTCAGTCCACTGCCGGTCATCAAAAACATAGGTAAAAGCGCGTGTGAAATCCACAAACACGACTCCTTCTAGGGTAAGCTGGCTAAAGCAAAACAGAGCATCGTACGGATATTCTCAAACTCAGTTATAGCATAAAACTGCAATCCTTTATGCTAAACTTTCGGGTTGCATCACCACTATATCCGCCAAAAATGTGGCACATGGTTTGGGCTGGCTATAAAATAGGGTGTAAAATTGGGTTATCATTTTTATAATTTATACACCGTAAAAGTAGCCCTGATGAGGATTTCTTATGGTATCTGCCGAACAGCGCCAGCGCTATCAGACCGAAGGTTATGTCGTTATTTCCGATTTATTCTCCCCTGCGGAAGTCAAAATGTATAGCGAGCATTATATGACCTTCCGGCCTGCACCACCGACCACCACGGATGGCCGCAACAATAATGTTGACGTGGGAGATCCGTTAAAACAGTATTCGCGCCTGATGCAACCGCATCGTTCCGACGCACTCAGCCTGGAATGGCTGCTCGATGAGCGTTTGAATAACTGCCTGACGGGTTTGCTGGGATCAGAACCGTACGCCGTACAGACGATGGTTTACTACAAACCCGCCGGTTCACGCGGGCAGGCGCTGCATCAGGATCAGTATTATCTGCGGGTCAACCCCGGCACCTGCATGGCTGCCTGGATGGCATTGGATGATTGCGACGAGGAAAACGGCTGCTTGCAGGTAGTCCCCGGAACGCACGATATCCCGGTGTTGTGCAGCAAGGAAGCCAGCCTTGAGGAGAGCTTTACCACCGATACCGTCGATTTACCGGAAGGCATGACTCCCGTGCCAGTCATCATGAAAGCCGGTGATGTCCTCTTTTTTAACGGCCAACTGGTGCATGGCAGTTTCCCCAACACCAGCCCGGATCGTTTCCGGCGCGCATTGATCGGCCATTATCTGGTGGGTGAAGCCCAGCAGGTGGCCCATTGGTATCACCCGGTACTGCGCATGGATGGCACTGAGGTTGAACTGGGTGTCAGCGAGCAGGGTGGCCGCTGTGGTGTCTGGGTGGAGCGTGATGGTCAGCCGGTCGCGGAACTGGCTGGAATCGAAACCCGCCAGACTTCGGTCAAAGCCGCGCATTAGCCCGTGTTTTGCTTCGGGCAGAGATGGCTTTCACCGCATCCCTGCCTGCTTTACTCATAAATTATTTCCCCGCATATCCGTCTATAGACGTTATAATCAGGCCATTAAGTAAACAAGTTCAAGGCAAAGCACCCATGACATTGATGACTTCCCTTTCCCCGGCGCAGCTTGGGCAACAACTGGCGGAGGAAATTGCCCCACGGGCAGACGCGGCAGATCGGGCGGGTAAGCTGCCACCGGAGGATATCGAGGCGTTACGCGAAGCCGGCTATTTTACACTAAGTGTCGCGGCAGAATTTGGCGGACAGGGTTTGTCTCTGCGCGAATGTCTGGAGGCTCAACTTGCGCTGGCTACCGGAAGCTGTTCGACGGCGATTGTTGCGGCGATGCAACTGCACATTTTTGGCAATGCCCGTGAAACTCACCCGTGGCCGCAGGCGTATTACGAGCAGTTCTGCCGGGCGGCGGTGGAAGAAAACGCGCTGTTTAACTCGGTCGCCAGTGAACCGAGCATGGGCAGTCCGTCACGCGGGGGAGTATTCCATACGCATGCCATTCAGGAAGGCGACCACTGGCGTATCAACGGCCACAAAAACTGGTCAACTGGCGGGCGGCATCTGGATTATCTACTGGTCGGCCTGAGCATTGAGGGCGAGACTGCGCTGATGCTGGTACCGAATAATATCGACGGTGTGGAGTGGGTCGAAACCTGGGGCGATTCGCTGAGTCTGCGGGCAAGCGACAGTCATGACGTATATTTCCGCGACGTGATTGTCCCGGCAGAAAATCTGGTGCAGCGCGGCAAGAACGAAAAACGCCTGCCCAATGCCTGGTTCCCGATGATGGTGTCGGCCACCTACCTAGGGGCGGCTATCGCGGCACGGGATGCCATTATCCGCTATGCGCTGGACAGAGTGCCGACCGCGCTGGGCAAGCCGATTGCTACCCTGCCGAAAATCCAGCGGCAGATCGGTGAAGTGGACTTAGCTCTGCAGGTGGCGCAGACTTATCTGCTGGATGTGGCCGGTCAATGGCATGGCGATGCGGCCAGCTTCCAGACGGTTTATCCCAAAGTGATTGCCGCGAAGCATGTGGCGACGGAAACCGCAATCACGACCACTGATCAGGTGATGCGCATCGCTGGTGGGAATGCCATCGCGCACACACTACCCTTCGAGCGTTACTTCCGCGATGCACGCGGCGGGATTGCGCATCCGCCATCGGGCGATAGTGCGCTGGAGATCATCGGCAGGGCGGCGATTGCCCAGCAGGACGCCAACTTATAAGCCGACAGCGAATTATCGGGTAAAATAAGGCTGAATATCACCTATTCACACTCAAGGAAGACACTTATGCGTGCGATTCATATCTTTTCAATTGTGTTAATCATTATCACGGTGGCGGCCTGCGTTTTTGTCATCAACTCGACAGCGGACTTCAGCCCATTTTCCGGTCATTTCGGCGTCACTGCGGAGACCGCACGGGAATGGGGCGGCGAAGGTCTGGGCGCTGGCATGGCGCCGATGAGCGAAGCCTCTGAAGAAGACAGCAACACCGATGACATGCTGGAAGCAACCACCGAACCGACCGAAGAAATGTCCGACGAGGAAGATGCCACGGTTGAACCGACTGAGGAGGCTGTGACCGAAGAAGCCGAAGCGACTGCCGAGGCCACCGAAGAATAATCTGATTGATTTCCCCTTTCGCGCAGATGGTGAAAGGGGAAAACTTCATCCCTCCATTTTCAGATCAGGTTTTATGTTTTTAAGTCCTCGTTCCATCGAATTCAAAAGCCATTTTTCATATTCTGAAAGTAATGTCAGCTAACCAGTCAGTGAGATTAAATGCGGGAAAAAGCGGAAGTTCTGTTAAAAAGTGTGCTCGGTTCCGAGGCTTATTTTCGGGATGGTCAGTGGGAAGCGATTGAAGCCCTGGTCAAGAAACGCCAGCGAACACTGGTGGTACAGCGCACCGGCTGGGGTAAGAGTCTCGTCTATTTTATGGCGACACGGCTGTTACGGGAACAAGGCGCTGGCACCACCATCCTCGTGAGTCCGCTGCTGTCCCTGATGCGCAACCAGATTGATGCGGCGCGCACCTGGGGCTTATCTGCCGAGACGATCAACAGCACCAACCCTCACGATCATGCCCGCATTGAGTCCGACCTGCTCGCTAACAAAATTGACCTCCTGTTGATTTCGCCGGAGCGCCTCGCCAATGATAAATTTCAGCAATCTGTCTGGCCGCGACTTAAGCAACTTACCGGCCTGATGGTGATTGATGAGGCGCATTGTATCTCCGACTGGGGGCATGATTTCCGGCCCAATTACCGCCGTATCATGCGCATACTGGACGAAATCCCCGCGACCACGCCGGTACTCGGCACGACCGCCACGGCCAATGATCGGGTGGTGGCAGATGTCGGCGAGATTCTGGGTGCTGGCATGAACATTCAGCGCGGCCCACTGACACGCGACAGTCTGCGGCTGTATGTCTATCCTGAGCCGATGGAGGCCGCCGAACGCCTGACGCTGCTGTCGCATCTGATGAAGCATATTCGCGGCAGCGGCATTATCTACTGCACCACCACGCGCGACTGCCAGCAGGTGGCCGACTGGTTGCAGGCCGAAGGTTTTAACGCCAAAGCCTATTATGCTGATGTGGAAAGCAACACGGAAGAAACCCGTGTTGACCTCGAAAATCAGCTTCAGAACAACCAGGTGAAGGCGCTCGTCGCCAGTGTCGCGCTGGGTATGGGCTTCGATAAGCCCGATTTACACTTTGTGATCCACTACCAGCAGCCGGGGAATATCATCAGCTATTACCAGCAGATTGGCCGTGCCGGACGCGGGATTGATGAGGCGCACATCATTCTGATGCACGGGCCGGGGGATGAGGATATTCAGAACTACTTCATTGAGACCGCTTTCCCCAGGCCGGAACAGGTCGAGGAAACGGTGAGCGCGATTGATGACCTGCAGACGGCGACCCGCAGCCAGATCCAGCAGCGGGTGAATATCCGTTATTCGACCCTGGAGAAAATCCTCACTCATCTGGAAGTCGAGGATATTATCGAAAAGCAGGGTTCGACTTATCAGCTGTGCGGCCAAAACCGGACGCTGGATTATGCGCGCTGGGGGCTGGTGACGCAGCAGCGCTATGACGAGCTGGCGCAGATGCGGTCGTATATCCAGCATGACGACTGCCTGATGCGTTTTATCGCCAGTGCGCTGGATGATCCCACCCCGGCGAAAACCTGTGGCCGGTGTAAAAACTGCCTCCACAGCCAGAGTAAATTCCAGCCGGACATCAGCGCGGTGGAGGCGGCGCGGCACTTTCTGCGCGGCGGCAAACCGATCACGCTGGAAGCGCGCAAACGCTGGCCGTCTGGTCTGCCGGGTATTGTCAAGACCACCAGCCTGCGTCCCAACGAACCCGGCATCGCGCTGTGCCAGTATTACGAAAGTGGCTGGGGGGAGCAGGTGCGACAGGCACGGATGGCATCAGCCCCGTACAGTGATGATGTGATCGCGGCGGCGGTGACGATCCTGCGCGATTATCTGCGCGGGCTGAAGGTGCCGCCCACCTGGATTGCCCCGGTGCCGTCTTTACGACGACCTCAACCTGTTCCGCAACTGGCGCAACGGCTGGCGCAGGCGCTGAGGCTGGAATACTGCCCGGCGGTGACGCATGTGCAGCAGCATCTGGCGCAGGGGACGATGCGCAACAGTTATCAGCAGGCGCAGAATGTGCTGGACGCGTTTGCTGTGGATGGCCCGCTGCCCAAAGGCCCGGTGCTGCTGGTCGATGACCTGGCGGATTCCAAATGGACGCTGACAGTCATCGGGGATTTGCTGCAACAGCGCGGGGTTGCGCGTGTGTATCCGTTTGTGCTGGCGAGTGTCAATGCCAGCGGCGGGGATTAGACGCGTCATAAATCCCGCAGGGTTGGTGAAAAAATTAACCGCCAAGACGCTAAGAGGCAAAGTTTTTGAGAAGAGATAGATGGTAAAATCCCTTTGGAATTTCCCCGGCAGAAAGGCGGACAACGCATCCCACAGGGAGGCTGGCGCACGGCGTTGTCCCTACGATTGGCGGAGGCACAACCAAGACCCCCTCTAAATCTCCCATGGTCAATAAGGCGGACACGGCAGGCCGTGTCCCTACGAAGGGTGTGTAAGGCCAATGGGGTCGGTTTCTTCTTCCACATATTCTGGTTTGTTGAGCCAGGGTGGGACGCTGTGAATGGCGTTGTCATAGGAATATTCAAAGCGGATGACCTGCTCGTGGCGGTGAAACTGCACCTGGGTTTCGAGCTTGATGACGCGATCTAAGAGGCGGGTGAGCGCCATGACGCGCAAGTGGGCGCTGTCGGGTTCATCCACGAGATTTTCCAGCATGGCGTGGATGTGCTGCAAGAGGCGGTTGCGGATGAAGGCGTATTCGTTCTCCTCTTTATAGGACAGCGGGTCGGGGTTTTGCTGCTGCTGCTGCGCAATATTTTTTTCGCGCAGCAAAGTCTCCGGGTCGGGCTGGCCGCTCTGGAAGGCCATGACGCGGCGCTCGTTGCGCCATTCCTGAAGGGTGCGCTTAGAGATATTGGTCTGGATGGCGGTGAGGCTGACATTGCCGAAGTTATCGTCGAGCCGTTGGAGGGCAAGCGTTTTTTCCTGATGGGTGTAACGTCGAGACATAGAAGCAATCTCCTGCTATTTGACCACTCTTTATTATAGAACAAATGTTCGTTTTGTGCGGTAAGAGTTTGCTAACTTTCGGAGGTGGAAAGAGGGAGAAAAATTAACCGCCAAGTCGCTAAGATGCAAAGGGTTTGAGGCATCCCATAGGGCGGACAACGCAGGCGTTGTCCCTACGAAGGGCATGCAAAAGCGGACGGCAAGAATCCCATAGGGAGGCTAACGCACTGCCGTCCCTACGGAGTGATAGACCCCCTCTAAATCTCCCCCACCCTAAAGGACGCTTAGCAGGGTGGACAACGCAGGCGTTGTCCCTACAGAGGGGGAAGTCAGAATGGCGTTGGCAAGCAGGGGGTGGGGATGGTACAGGTGTGCTATAATAAAGGGTAGATTTCCACCTGAAATGGAGCCGGAATATGCCACCGATCAGCCCCCATGATTTTGTCGAAAAGTGGTCGCAGAGTGAACTGCGGGAACAGCAGGCTGCTCAATCGCACTTTAATGATTTGTGTGCGCTGGTGGGACACAAAAACCCAACCGACCTTGACCCCAAAGGCTTGTTTTTTGTGTTTGAAAACCACGTTTAAAAAGCGACCGGCGGCAAAGGACGAGCGGATGTGTGGTACAAGGGGCATTTCGCGTGGGAATATAAAGGCAAGCACAA
>JBBSQD010000284.1:0-8218 GCA_038258185.1 Aggregatilineales bacterium
CGATGGCTACGATCATTTGCTGAACAAACTGGCTGACGGGCTGGATATTTGCCTGAATACCGAGATCGTCGCGGTGGACTGGCAAGGTGACACCGTAGCTATCCGCACGTCTGATGGCACGGTATTTGAAGCCAATCAGATTCTACTGACGCTGCCGCTGGGTGTGCTTCAGGCGGATACGATCAAATTTACGCCGGCTTTACCTGCGCAAAAACAGGCGACCATTGCTGAAATGGTGATGGGGCCGGGGCTGAAGATGATTTATCGCTTTGATGAGGCGATTGTGCCGAATGACATCGGCGCGATTTACAGCGCTCACAATCCGCCCATGTGGTGGTCACCCTCGTTCGGACGCGGCATCACGGATTATCAGGTCTGGACGGCATTTGCGACTGGTGACTGGGCACGCGAACTGTTGGCATTGGGCGAACAGGGTGCGCTGGAACAGGGTTTGAACACCTTACGGCTCGAATTGAATCGCCCGGAAATTATTCCCACTGCTGCCTACCTGATGAGCTGGGCGGATGAACCCTTTACGCGCGGGGGTTACAGCGTCATCCCACCGGGCAAAATGGGTCTGCGCGAGAAATTGGCCGAACCGATTGAAGATAAGTTATTCTGGGCGGGTGAAGCCACAGCGCCCAATGCCTGGGCCGCGACGGTTCATGGCGCTTATTTCAGCGGTCGCCGCGCTGCGACAGAAATTCTTAAAAAAAGAGGTTTATAAAAATGCGCTTTGCACTTTTTTTTCGTGATCCCAGCGAGACTAACATGCGGATGGCGCGTCAGATTGACGTGACCGACGCGGTAGCGGGTCGCCCCGCAGATGATGAGGGGCCGGTCTGGAATTATATTCCGCTGCTGCGCTTCAAACAGCGCTTTGCGGATTCGGGCATCAATCTGTCCGTTTTAGAGTCGGTGCCCGTGTCAGATCGGATCAAGCTGGGTTTGCCCGGTCGTGATGAAGACCTGGATTATTTTATTCAGTCCGTGCGCAATATGGGCGCGGCAGGCATCCCTATCCTGTGCTACAACTGGATGGCGGTGTTTGGCTGGTTCCGCACGTCGTTTACGTCGCGCACCCGTGGGGATGCCATCGTCAGCAGTTTTGATAATGACTTGCTGAAGAATGCGCCACCCGCTTATCCCGATGAAGTGACCGAAGATCAGTTGTGGGAAGCGCTGGAATACTTTCTGAAAGCCGTTGTGCCGGTGGCTGAAGAAGCTGGTGTGCAACTGGCGATGCATCCGGATGATCCGCCGATGTCCCCGGTGCGTGGGGTCGCGCGGATTATGCGCAGTGTCGATAATTTCCAGCGTCTGATTGATCTCTATCCCAGCCCGAATAATGGCATCACGTTCTGCCAGGGGAATTTTGCCGCGATGGATGCGGATATCCCGGCGGCGATTAAACAGTTTGGCGACCAGAACAAAATGTTCTTCGTGCATTTCCGTGATGTGCGCGGTACGGTGCCGAAGTTTGAAGAAACCTTCCATGATGACGGCGACAATGACATGCCAGCGGCTATGAAGGCCTATGTCGATGTCGGGTTTGATGGCCCGATGCGCCCCGATCACACACCGACTTTAGAGGGTGAGTTGAACGATAACCCCGGTTATATGGTTATGGGGCGTTTACACGCTATCGGTTATATGAAGGGACTCTTGCAAGGGGTTCAGAACAAGTAGTAGGCATTTACGATCAGCTTCTCCCTTTTCATATAGTCCGGGAGAAGCTGAATCGATATGATTTACAAATGAAGTAAAAGGAGTTTGCGCCATTGGGCGAGTTATCATGGAAACAAAGAGCGACCCCGCCAGTATTCGCATAATACCGGGCAGACCAGAATATGCCGAACAGGTGGAGGCATTACAATCCGCCGTTTATCATGTCGTGGCTGCACAGCACGACGACTGCATCACCGCGGCTAAATACCGTGAGTATCTCAGAATTTTCCCCGAAGGGCAGTTTCTCGCCCTGGATGCGGCTCATGAGCAGGTTATTGGGCTAACCGCCTCCATGCGCATCAACTTTGACCCTGCTCAGCCGCTGCTTGAATCGTGGAATACCACCACAGGTTATGGCTGACTGACGACTCATCACCCTGATGGGGAATGGCTCTATGGCGTGGAAAGTGCCGTCCACGAGGATTATCGTGGCAAGGGCATTGGCAGCAAACTGATGGAAGCGCGTTTCGCACTGGCGCAACGCTTAAATCTGCGCGGCATGGTTGCCGGTAGTGCTATCATGGATTATCACCTGGCTGCTGGACAGATCTCAGCCGCGGATTATGTCCGCGAGGTGGCCGCAGGTCTCCGTTTTGATACCAACTTAAGCAAACAATTGCATAAGGGTTTTCAGCTTCATAATCTCATCCCGGATTTTCTGGAAGATGATGATGAATTCACGATGGGCTGGGGAGTCACGATTGTGTGGCACAACCCGGATTATCAGCCTGATGCCGCGATAAGTGCGCGCGTCGGGGAATTGTCGGAAGGTTCATAGCATGAAGGAGACGGATCAAAACAACGCAAGTGAATTATCCAGTATGACCCCAGGGTTTGGGCTGTTCCCAGCAGATAAAAACACCCATACTGTAAATGTAGAGAAGGAGAAAGCGCGGCATCGCGCAACCAATTATGAGTACCAACATTAAGCCTGCCAATACCAATTTAATGGGCAGCGACATTATCGTCATCCCCAGTGTGTCTGAATATGCTACGCAAATGGAGATGGTTCAAAGAGCGACCTACAGCATACCCGAAGATGAACCGGTAGATATTCTGCATGCCGACCATTTTCGCAGCCACATGGAAGTTTTCCCCGAAGGTCAGTTTATGGCACTTGATCCGGTGATGGATCGCGTGGTGGGCACGACAACCAGTATGCGCACCCACTTTGATCTGAAAAGCCCGGTCTTAAAACCCTGGGAAGATGCTATCGACTACGGCTGACTGACGACACACAAGCCGGATGGCGAATGGCTGTATGGCGTAGAGTCGTGTGTGAACCCGGACTATCGTGGCCGGGGCGTTGGCAGTAAGTTGATGGACGCCCGTTTTGATATTGTGCGTGGGTTAAATCTGCATGGCATGGTCGCGGGGAGTGCCATAATCGATTATCATAAAGTTTCCGATCAGATTCCTGTTGAGCAGTATGTGCAGGAAGTGATTGATCGCGAACGTTTCGATACCAACCTGAGCAAACAATTACATAAGGGTTTTCAGGCGGTTGCCTTGATTCCCGATTATCTGAAGGATGATCCGTGGACGTTGGGCTGGGGTGTCACGATTGTGTGGCAGAACCCGGACTATCAACCCGGTGTGGAACTGGTGCGACGTGTGCAGACGCGTAGTTATGGCGTGAAACTCAAGCCTCAACGGAAGCCCATTGTTGCTGCCTGATCATAACCTATCCTGTAAAGCCCAATACCCCGGCTGAAATCACCGGGGTTTTTGTTAATTAAAACAGAGAGCTTAAACTTCTGCGCGTTGTAATTCACTGGTGATGCGGATGGTATCAGCGGTTGGTTGATTCACAGCAAAGGCGTGATGGAGATGGTTTGCAAGCTGCTGGAGATAGCTTCCAAATGCGATGCGCGACTCTTTGCGACATTCCTGAACCAGCCGATCATTCGCGGCTGATTGATGCGTTTCTTTGATGTGTACTTCAGCCATTTTGTGATAGTAGTAATTCATATCTCATCTCCCTTCCTGCTGATATTTTTACTCTACGCTTATCCGCATGAGTGGTCACCCTCCGGGTGGGAGGGGAAAAGGAGGGATTGAACTCTTTACAAAACTGAACCTTGCAAACTACGTTACAGCATGTGATAGGATAATCCACTGTGCTAACTTAGAGGAGGATAGTCTATGCTTCAGACTTGCAAATCTTATCGCTTAACTTTGAGTTTTTTGCTGGTATTGCTGATCGTAGTTCCAACCACATTTGCACAAGGAGTACCTGAACCTGACCCGATTGTACAGGCAGCGCTCGACCAGGGTTTACTTACCCAAATCGATCAGAGCCAGGCGGTTGGTGATGTGACGGTGACCGTAAACTGGGCGTATGTCGATACACAGAAGGTTATGGTGAATTATACAATCGTGGGTGCTGCTGCTGAGGTCTTTGGCAACCCATTTCGGAATCCTGTGGTTCTGAGGGATGGTGCTGGTGTGAGTTTCTCCATCGCCACCGCACAAAATGTCAATATAGCCTCCCCTGAGGAAGCGACTTTTCTGACGCAATTCTACAATCAGGGCGTTATCGAAGCTGATGATGGCACGATAGAGGTCGTTGATGATTACTTCCACAACGGCTTTGAATCTGTGCCCGAAAGTATAGATTTACAACTGGAACTCAACTACGAAAGCTTTGAAATCGAAGACTGGATGCCGATTGACGCCACTGCGAGTGATTATCAGGTCGGCGATACAGTTGAAGGTATTGGGCCATTTGTGTTCGATTTTACCGTACCCGTCTACGACTCCATCCAATTGGAGCCGATGCAAAGTGTGAGCGTCAATGACCTTGAGATGACGCTGGAAACTTTGTCACTTACGCCGACAGCGGCTGAGGCGCGCATCTGCTACGATATGCCCGACGAACGTGACTGGATACCCGAAGCGAGTATTTCAATCGAGGGTGTCGCGGGGCAGGTAACTGGCATGGGCATTACCGATATGGCACAGTTTGAAAATGCGGAGCGTCGCTGTCGGAATGTAAGTTTTGATCTGTTTTATAATGACGAAGCGGATAACCTGACTCTCAGTCTGGATTATCTCACCACGTCGATGGCTGAAGGTCCGCAGGATTGGGAGCGTATTGAAGCCGTGCTGGCAGAGGAGGGCATTGATATTGATGTCATTTTCTCCCAGGGCGAAAATGGCGGCGGTGGCATCAGCATCGAAGAAGTGGACGTGCCGGACGATTTTGATTTGCAGGCCGCTATGAACCGCGCCCGTGAAAAACTGGGTGATCGACTGGCTGGCCCGTGGGTGTTTGAAGTCGAACTGCCTTAATAAACAGATTTTACGCTGAGCGGGAGTACATGTCTCCCGCTTTCCTCAACCGGGGCAACGTGCTACCATTCTACTGCAAGACATTAATCGAGTAGGATGCCCGTACATGTCCCGGTCAAAACTTCAGGCAGCACGTGAACTCATCAACGAACTCAATTATGATGCCGCACGGGCGATTTTACGCTCCCTGCCTGATGATCCCATTGCGCAGGAATGGCTGGCAAAACTCGATAAAATTGCACCGGAAACGTCGCCTACGGTGCGAGTAAAATCCCAGGCACCCAGTTACCCCGTGCCACCACCGCCGTCGTCCATTCGCCAACTGCCGGTTAATCCACAGCAGCAGCCTCAAACCGCATCACCACCCATCACGCCTTTGCCAAAATATGAGCCAGAACCGGCTTTCCCAGAACTGGAACAGACGCCGCTATCCGATGCACCGGCCTTGCAAGGTGCCCGCTGGCGGCTGCGCTGGTTAATGCTGTGGCGCCTGATCTGGGGGGGATTGGCGCTGATCGCAGCGGGTTGGATTTTTTACGGCATCTACAGCACGGTGACCGATAGCAGCCCGATTGCGGGTCAGGTACGCGAAGCGATTTCTGGCTTTATCAGCAACGTGACTGGCTCCGTCAATGAACAGGTTCAGGTCAGCCCCGGTGTGACTGAAACCGCGCAGGACGCTGGAGATGCGGTCAGCTCTGCTGTAAGTGTCGCCATCTTTTTATGCTCTGGCATGCCTTTGTTGTGGATTTTTCTGGCGTTTTACCGCCGCGCAACCCTCCTGCATCGTGAAGAACGCCGCCACAAAGAAGTGCTGGAAACCATGCAGGTGCACGCCCGTTCCGCCTGATCTCCCCCACAGATTGTAGACAAAGTTTGTTTTCGGCTGTTTAAATGTTTGTTGGGTTTGCCACAAACATTTCATTCGTATGCAATCTGTGTGTTATATTTGGAGGCCAGAATTGATGATTAACGAGGGTGAATCAATGGGCAAGGTATTCCGGATACTCTCAATTGATGGCGGAGGCGTGCGTGGGATGATCCCCGCGACATTTCTGAAAGGCATTGAGGAACGCACAGGCAAGGCTGTCCATGAGTTGTTTGATCTTATTGCCGGGACTTCTACCGGCGGTATTCTGACCATGGGCTTAACCGTCCCGGCAGCCAAAGGCAGCAGCGAAGCCAAATTTCGCGTGGACGATGGTATTCGTCTGTATCGCGATGAAGGGCCGCGCATCTTTGAAAAGACTCTGAGGCGCACCCTGCGAACTGCCCGTGGGTTGATGGGGCCGAAATATTCTGAAACGCCAATGATGGAAGTGCTGCGCGAATATTTTGGCGAAGCCTATCTCAGTGATACCCTGACCGATATTATCATCACCAGCTACGATATCGAGAAGCGTGATCCGTGGTTTTTCCGTACATTACGCGCGCGCAGCCGCGCCGATTATGACTTTCCGCTGGTCGAGGTTGCCCGGGCAACTTCAGCCGCGCCGACCAACTTCAGCCCGACGCGCATCCACGCCGCGGATGGCACCGCTTATACGCTGGTGGATGGCGGCGTTTTCGCTAATAATCCGGCGATGGTCGCCTACGTTGATGCCCTAAGCCTGTATTCCGACACTGGTTATGACAGCATTATGGTCATCTCGATGGGTACGGGGCGCTGCGAGAAAAGCATTTCTTACAAACAGGCGCGTAACTGGGGTTTGCTCGGCTGGGGTTTACCAGCAATTGACATTCTCAAAACCGGCGCGAACGAATCCGCTGATTACCAGATGCAGCAGGTCTTAAACAAAATGAGCCAGCAGGCCGAAAGCGCGGAAACTGAACATCGGTATTACCGGCTTCAGGTGGAGCTTAACGCCGGTGAAGACAGCATGGATGATGCCAGCAAGTTGAATCTTGACCGGTTATCCAGGGCAGCGCAGAAATATATGGACGACAATGAGGCCGTATTTGACCGGATGTGCAACCATTTACTCGAAGGATTAGCCACCGCAGTATGACGAACAACTTTCAATTAATCCTGTTTGATATTGATGGAACGCTGCTGCGGAGTCGCGGTTTGGGCCGGGCCTCGACACGGGCGGCGATGCTCGAAGTGTTTGGTACTTTTGGTCAGGTGGATACACATCATTTTGGCGGGAAAACTGACTGGCAGGTTCTCACCGAACTACTGATCGACTCAGGTTACACCGCGCCACAGATCGGCGAAAAACTGATCGCCTACGAAGCCGCGATTACCAGAGCGATGCAGGAACGCCTGCATGAGTTTGAAATTGAAGTGCTCCCCGGTGCAATGGAAGCGGTGCTGGCCTTGCGGGATCAGCCGGATGTGCTGTTGGGACTGGTCACAGGCAACGTCCTCGCGACCGCACATCTCAAATTGCAGGTGGCCGGTTTTGACCCGGCCTGGTTTCCAATCGGCGCATATGGCAGCGAATCTGCTGACCGCAATGATTTGCCGGTTTTGGCGCTGCAACGGGCGATCCAGCATAGCGGCTTTGAAATTGAGCCGCAGCAGGTCACGGTGATTGGCGACACCGAAAATGATATTGCCTGTGCGCAGGCCCTCGGCGCGCGGTCGATTATTGTGCTGACAGGCTTTGCGGAGCGCGAAGCGCTGGAGGCGATGCAGCCCGATATTCTGCTGAATGACCTGACCACGCTGCTGGATGTTTTATAGCGCGCGCTATTCGTCAGCTTCCGCGATATCATCGACTTTTAAGGCCACATCCTGATCGGGATTGTGTGCTTCCAGCCATTGATGGGTTAGGGGCAACAGCCAATCATTGGTGTCATCCAGAAACCGCATGACCTGCTGCGCTTTGCCGCTGGGCTTATAGGCATATGCTAAGGCCTGATCCATCATGGCGGCATGCTGTGGATAATATTGGTTAAAGGTCGCTGCACACAAATCCAGATCGCGGGTATGTCGGCCTTCCTGCACCATGACCAAGCCAAAGCCTGCGCGCAGAATATTCTTCATGACGCGCTTGCACCAGTAACGGACATTCGCCGGGCTGTCTTCTTCGTTAATTTCGGCGATGGCTTCTTCAATATCGTCCAGAATTTGCACCACGTCATCATTAGAGATGGCGGCACTTACACGATAAGGCGGTATTTCCGCCGCCAGATCATTCCCCCACACACAGACGCTGTGCGTTTTGATGATAAACGCGCCAATCGAAAA
>JBBSQD010000285.1:0-8153 GCA_038258185.1 Aggregatilineales bacterium
CTTCATCGGTACGCAGACGGATCACACCGTGCTGGCTGGTTTCCTGTTCAATGACCTGGAAGCCATCGGCCACACCTTCGCTGATCTGAGCAATCGGAATTTTGAATACCAGATCGACATCACCACTCAGGAGCGCGTCATATTGTGTGACGGCATCCCCGGAGAAGTAGATGTGTTCCATGCCGGTCAGGGAAGGTGCGCCCTTAAAGTAATCGGCATTCGCGCTGAAGACCGCGCGGCCACCGGGGTTGGCATCGATTGATTCCAGAATGAACGGGCCGGTTCCATTATAATCGGCAGTCGGGTCTTCCACACCGTCTTTGACGATGAGCGCGAAGCGGGAACCGACACCATACAGGAAATCGGCATACGGCTGCGGAATGGTAAAGACCACCGTGCTATCATCTGGCGCAGAAATTTCGTATTCACCTAAGAGATTCAGCGCCGGTGAACCAACTTCCTTGATTCGATTGAAGGTATAGACCACATCTGCCGCAGTAAAAGCTGAACCATCGTGGAAGGTCACGCCGTCCACCAGATTAAAGGTGTAGGTGAGGCCATCATCGCTGATGGTCCAATCACTGGCAAGGCTGGGGGCGATGCTGCCATCTGGTTTCACTTCGACCAGATAATCATAAACAGCACGGTTCAGCGCAGTTTCGGGATCATTTGTACCCAAAGCGGGGTCGAGCACAGCCGGTACTTCCATACCGACGCGTAGTACAGCTTCGTCCTGTGCACTGGCGCTGCCAAAGACGCCCATGAGTAAAACAATCAGCATAATGGCAACGGCCACCCGATGGGTATGACCCGTACGAACGGGTAATCGGTGATTATTCGGTGACATAATCCCTCCTGAGAGATTTTTATGAAGTGTAAAAAAGGTGAAATAGCGAAGATGATTAATCACTTTTGTGCAGGCGTGATTAATCCCCTCAACTATGCCTATAGTCTAACAAATGTTCTGTAAGATTGCTTACATATACAGCCTGTTCATCAAGTGTTCATAATTGACCGCATGCCGGGCTTACCGCTTTTATGCGGGTTCCGGGTTGCGCGGTACCAGTACCGTCATCGCCTGCGGGACAATGCTGATCGTTAACGGAGTCTCACCCAGCGATTCGCCATCCCCGCGTACTTTCTGCGGTGGGTCAGCGACCACAGTCACCTCTTTGACCAGCCAGTGCTGTAGGGTCGCCGCTGCGCCATCCTGTAGCCTGATGATCTGTGCGGCGGCGGACAGCAGTGACTCCGTGACACTGTTAAAGACAAATACATTCAGCAGACCGTCCGTCATATCGACATTCGGGCTCAGGGTCAGTTCCATCGTGCCCAGTTTGTTGGCATTGGCGATCAGGCAGGCGATGCCGTCGGTTTCGACCGTTTCGCCGTCCAGGGTCAGGGTGAAATGGGTGCGGTCGTTGGTGGTTACGGCGCGCAGGGCATTGATGCCATAGGCCAGAACGCCGAAACGATCTTTCATTTCGCGGGAAGCTTCATCGACAATCTGGGCAGATACGCCCATATCTGCTCGTAAAATAAAGTAACGATCATCAGTTTTGCCCAGGTCAATGACGCGGGTTTCACTGTTGAAAATGACTTCGGCAGCCGCTTCTAAATTGAGCGGGATATTCAACTCCTGCGCCAGCGCATTGGCGGTGCCACCGGGCAAAACCATCTGCGGGATGCCACTGCCTACCATCCCATTAGCGACATCCAGCGCGGTGCCATCCCCGCCATACGACGCGACTAAATCCACACCGGCCTCGACTGCTGCCCGTGCCCATTTCTCACCGTCACCGTGTTTGAGAATAATGGATGTGTCCCATGTCACATCCTCGTGTTTGCTGAAAACCCGATTGAGGGTATTGAGAATAGCTTCATCCTGACCCGCTGCCGGGTTGACGATGATCTGAATAGTTTTATAAGGCGATTGCATAACACCATCCTTGGTTTGCGCGTGTTTAGAGCATGCGATAAAAGTTTTCGTTCAGATAAAGCACGGCGACTGGCAGACCCGTCTCAGGGTATGTATCATTTTCATGCAGGGTGGTGCTGCCAATTCCGTTGAGTCTGCGGCCTTCAGGTGAAAGCAGGGTGAAACGCAGGTGAATGTTCGCTTCAACCTTGCGATAGGTCTTGATCTCCCCCAGGATTATCTGCCCGTCCCGCGCCAGCCGTCGGGTGCGCCACGGACGGATAAAAAGCGCCGCGATCAACAGCGGACATAATAACACCAAAAAAATCGCGATGCTGGTTTCAGTATAAATCTGATTATCGCCTGCCAGTCGGGAAATGGCCGGATCATCCGGCATATAAGCGATCTCGGCGCTTGCACCGCGGCGTGAGAGGCGTTGATAGATGGGGCGGGTGACTGCCTGTTCGGCCTGATACGTTTGACCATCCACCGTAAAAGCGTAGACCACATAATAACTGATGCCGGGCAGATTGGGTTTGGAGCCATGTTCAGTAATCTGCGCGTTGGTGATCTGGCCGTATTCGGTCAGCCGCAGCGAGATCAATGACAAATAGAGGGTCAGCACGATTACCGTCAGCGTGAACAGGACGAGTGCGATCAGAAGTATGCGCTCAGTAGAAGTCAGTCGGCTGTGTTCAATGTCCCGCATGTCACCATTAAGATAGAGCCAGTGCTGGCGGTGCAGGACAAATAAATTTTCGGGCCAGCGGGTTTCGGTTGCCAGTGCGTTCATGATTTCCTGTGGGATTCGACATTTGGACTTGTAAAATTCGGCTGGGACGGACTTTTTATTACGCTCAGTATTGCAATTTGTGAGTTTTTGATTAAGACTACACTATGATCTTAACGATTTTTATGACGAACATTATGAAGACAAGGTTAACGCAGGCGATTATCCTTGACACGTATAAATTCACAGGTGTATGATTCTTTCATCAATATCTCATAATAGGATAAACGAAATACACAATGCCTCCTGTGCGGTGTCACATATTATGCTGTTTCGTCAGCGCAGCAGCCCGATATCTGGCGCGACGTAGTATGGCACTCACTCGCAAGCTCACGCATAATCACTCCCCTCCGTCCCTCAACCCTTTTCTCTCCTGATAAGCCATTAACTGTTTCTAATGACTTACCCGGCTGCGGGCTTTTACCCTGGGGCGCATGGGTGTCTTTTTAACGTGTATCATCTAGTTTGAATTACAGAGGCTATAACCAGTATGCAAGGTATCGATTTTCGTAGGATTTTGATCGGGGAACCGTTGGCGACGGATGAAGCCATCCATCAGCGCCTGAACATCCCAAAAGCGCTCGCAGTATTTTCGTCCGACGCGCTGTCTTCCAGCGCTTATGCCACCGAGGCGATTCTGTTGGTGTTGATCGCCGCAGGGACAGGTGCTCTTGGCCTGTCGTGGTGGATCGCACTCGGCATTTCAGCGCTGCTGCTCATCGTGGCATCCAGCTATTACCAGACCATCCACGCTTATCCCAATGGTGGTGGTGCTTATATTGTCGCTAAAGAGAACCTGGGCACGATGCCGGGTCTGGTCGCAGCGGCTTCGTTGTTGATTGATTATATTCTGACGGTTGCGGTGAGTGTTTCCGCAGGTGTCGCCGCGCTCACATCGGCATTCCCGACTTTAGCGCCGCTGCGTATTGAAATCGCGCTGCTTATTGTCGTCTTTATCACCGTGATGAATCTGCGTGGTGTGAAGGAAAGCGGTACGTTCTTCGCTATCCCGACCTATGCGTTTGTGGTTGGGGTGCTGGTGATGATTGGTGTCGGCGTTGTCCGCGTCCTGACTGGCAATGTCCCCACGCCGGAAGAAGGCCAGATTTTAGCGGAAGGCGCGACTGTTTCCAGTGGGTTAGGGCTTTTCCTGCTTTTACGCGCTTATGCTGCCGGTTGTACGGCGCTGACTGGTGTTGAAGCCATCTCGAATGGTATCCCGGCTTTCAAGCCACCGGAGAGCAAACACGCCGGCCAGACACTGATTGTCATGGTCACGCTGCTGTGTACCATGTTTATCGGCATTACCTTCCTGGCGAACAATTTCCCGGTTGAGGTAGCGGCCCACTCAGAAACGACGGTGCTTTCACAGGTGAGCCGTGAAGTATTCGGCGGCGAGAATCTGCTGTTTTTCTATTTGCAGTTTTCGACCCTGTTTATTCTGTCACTGGCTGCAAATACTGCCTTTGCCGACTTCCCGCGGCTGGCCTCACTGATCGCGAAGGATCGCTTCCTGCCGCGCCAGTTGACAAACCTCGGTGATCGTCTGGTCTTTAGCAATGGTATTATTTCGCTGGCTTTAATCGCCAGTGTGCTCATTATCATCTTTGATGCGCGTGAACATAATCTACTGCCGCTGTATGCGGTTGGTGTGTTCGTCAGCTTTACGCTGTCCCAGTCCGGCATGGTTATTCACTGGTTGCGGGAGCGCACGAAACCCAATTTCGTGGCTACAATAGGCTGGCGTGCCCGCATTTTTCTGAATGGCTTTGGCGCGCTCTGTACCTTCATCGTCATGCTCATTCTGATGGTTACGAAATTCAGTGAAGGCGCCTGGGTGGTCATTGTGGCTATCCCGATTGTTGTGTACCTGTACACGCGGGTTCATAAACATTACGAAGAAGTAGCTGCCTCACTGACGCTGGATGGTATTCATCCCGGCCCGCTGCGTGAACCGCGCGTGGATCGTGGTCATGCGCCGGTTGTGGTCCTTATGAACAGCCTCAACCGTTCTTCGTTACAGGCGTTGGAATATGCGGTTCGTCTGTCCGATAACGTCCGCGTCTGTGCGATTGAGGTGGATCAGCAAAGTGTCGATGCGCTTCAGGCACGCTGGGAACAGTGGGGCTTAACCGTACCGCTGGATGTGGTCGAGTCGCCTTATCGTGAAGTGGGCACGCCGTTGATTAAATATCTGCACAAAATTGACGAGGAATTTAACGTCACGGTGCCGACGATGGTTGTGCTGCCGGAATTTGTGGTTTCAAACTGGTGGGGTAACTACCTGCATAATCAGACCAGTGTCGCTATTCGTGCCGCGCTGTATCACGATCAGATTGAGCGCGGACGCGGTCGTCCGGTGGTGAACGTCCCGTACCGGATTGGCGATGAACGCTATCAGCCGATGTCCTTCGTGTGTGACCCGGAACCGGGTGCCGATTCGACTCCTGATAAGTCCTAATCCGCTTTAGAATGAGCAAAATAAAAGGGCGCTGCATGCGCCCTTTTTGATTCTGCATCATGCCGGTTAGAAGCTCAGGCTTCCAGCGGTGTTTCGGTCACGTAGACAGGTAAGGTGACGATGAAGGTCGTGCCTTCACCCAGGCGACTTTCCAGGCTGATTTTGCCTTCATGCGCCTCGACAAGACTTTTGACAATCGCTAAGCCCAGACCTGTCCCCTCAATACTGTCAGTTTCCGGCCTGCGGACACGATAGAAGCGATCAAAGATATGCACCTGATCTTCCGGGCTGATACCCATGCCATTGTCCTGAATACTGATGCGCAGCACATGCTCTCGCACTTCAGCCCGAACCAGAACCGTGCCACCCGGCTGCGTATATTTGACGGCATTGCCAATCAGATTGTGCAGCACCTGTTGTAAGCGCATCGAGTCGCCGCGTACTGATGGCAAGTCATCAGGGATATCTGCGCTGACATCCATATTTTTGGTTTTAACGGTAGGTTCAAGCGATTCGATGGACTGTAGAATCATGGGCTTGAGACTGATCGGTTTGATATCGAGCTTGATGCCCGACTCGATTTTAGCCAGATCCAGCAGATCGTCAATCAACTGGCGCATGTTCTGGATTGATTTGCGCACCATATCAATAAAGCTGATTCCCGTTGCGTCAAACTGACGATGCAGCAGCAGCAGTTCCGTATAGCCATTCATGACACTCAGCGGTTGCTTAAGGTCGTGCGAAACCGTCGCGATCAACTCACTTTTAAGCTGATCCATCTCTTTGAAGGGGGTGATATCGTGCATGACGATGATCGTGCCGATATTATCCTGCTTGGTGAGGTTGATATGAAAAGTGCGCTCATTGGGCAGGACGATTTCTTCCATGACCACTTCATCGTCACCCCTGGCTTTTTTGTAGACATCCACCAGTTGAGTGTGTCCCAGCGCGTCAGCGAAAGGCAGGCCGACATAGGTTTCATGCGGGTACAGACGCAGCGCCTGATAGGCTGACGGATTGATGAGGATGATGCGATCATCCAGCGCGGTGACGATAACGATATCGGCAGTATTGCTGAGGATATGCGACAGTTTTTCGCGCTCGCGCTTGGTTTCGGCAAACAGACGCGCATTGTCGATGGCGACTCCAGCGCGGGCGGCTAATTTCTCCACGAATTCCATGTGCTCATCACTAAAGCCATTGATTTTGCGGCTTTCCACCGTGATAACCGCGATCACACGATCTTCACGCAGCACCGGCACAGAAATCTGCGACTTGGTGAAACTCGTCACGCGGATAAAATCCTTATCCATCGCGACATCGGGTATGACCTCAGACTTGCCAGCCAGCGCCACGCGATGCGCGATACCGCCCCGGTAGGGCCGCGTATCCTGAAGCTCCTCGGTTAGAATGTCATAACCGTAATGACGCATCAGCCGCATTTCGTCGCTGCCCTGATCGTAAAGCGAGAGTGACGCGGCCTGCGCGCTGGTGAAGCGTAAAGTCCAGTCCAGGGCGATATTAAAGACATGCTCCAGTTCAATCGTGTCGTTGAGTTCACGGTCAATCTGGCGCAGGATGTATAACTCATTCATGCCAGATGATGATTTATGAACGGTATCGGTATAGATGCTGGCGTTCAGCAGCGCAATTCCGATTGCCGGACGGATGATGTCGAGGCGTGCCTGTGCGCTGGAATTAAGCGCACCATCCGTCGTGTCGATAATCAATATCCCGGTAAGTTTTCCACGGGCGAAAAGCGGAACACTATACAGATTTTCAGTTTCGAGGTTGACGACCAGCCAGTTGAGGGCGGTATGGTGCTGAACCGCGTCCTTTGTCAGTTGGACAGCCTGATTATTGAGCCACTGGGCAATGATCGTGTCGGACTGGCTGTTGAACGTCGACAACGAAAAGCGCTCAAGTTGATCGCGCAGGATAGGATCATCGGGCGGTGCGTTGATGGTCCCATACTTCAGCGTGATACTTTCCGGGTCACTAATCAGCAATAAGACCCGTTTGCTGTCCACAATCTGCGCAACCTGTGCGGTGATCTCTGGCAGAAGTGTGGTTTGATCCAGCATCAGGCTAATTGACAGCGCGAAGTCATGAAAAACCTGCAATGCTTCGAGATGCGTTTCAGCAGCCTGGCTATCTTCGGGCAGCGGAACCTGAAATTTTTCCGTCATAATTGGCCTTTTGTGTAGCTAGTCCTAAATTATTACAAAATACCGCTGATTTATAATCAGGATGATTATTATACTACTCCAGTTAATTATAACCTTGTATTCATAGTGTCGGGTTAGAGGTTTGAAAACCGTGATTCGTTAAGGGTACAGGTAAAAATCACCCGTATAATGAAAATTGTGTACGGATAAGTTTGCTCTAACGCTAATCTCAATACTATAATGGGTTTGTAATATTGAGCTGCGCGGAGGTCAACAATGGATTTTAAAGATATTTCTTCCCGGTTAAAAGCCAATAAAGGGCAGGAACCGGCAGGCACGCAGCAACCGATGGATTATGAAGAATCCTACCGGCTTCGCGGTAAGATGATTGGTGTGCTGCTGCGTGATGCACGGCAAAAAGCCGGGCGTAGTATCCAGGACTGTGCCGGTTTGCTGCGGATTACCCCGGAGCAACTGGAAGCGTGGGAATTTGGCGATAGTGTTCCCAGCCTGCCACAGCTTGAAATCCTGGCCTATTACCTGGATGTGCCGGTCAGTCACTTTTGGGGTATTGAAACCCTGGAGGGCGATCAGGGGCAGGCACGGCGTGACTCACAGGCGGAATATATGGCTCTGCGGGATCGCATGATTGGCGTACTACTGCGCCAGGCACGCGAAGATGCTGAGCTGACGCCTGAAGACGTGAGCGCGACCTGTGGGATCCCGGTTGAGACGATTACCGCTTACGAACTGGGCGAACTGCCAATGCCCGTACATGAACTGAGTGTGCTGGCAGGTGGTGTGCGCAAGAATACC
>JBBSQD010000286.1:0-8124 GCA_038258185.1 Aggregatilineales bacterium
GACATTCTGCCGCACGAGCAAGATGACAGCCACCTGAACAATCAATGTACAGCTTGCTGTGTACCTGATAGGCTTCACCACCATCCAAAGGCTGCACCACCACCGAGACAATCTCTCTGTCTTGAACACGTACATCCGTAAAGCGCGAACGCAAACGGACATCGACACCGGCTTCAGTCAGCATCTCAACCATGAGGTCGGCCATCATGTCCGGCTCAAAATGAACACGCCGCCACTCACTCCGCGCCAAAGCTGACCGTCGCAGCGAGCTTTCATAAGGGCTGGTGGGGTCAATAGCCGACAAACCATAAGGTTCTTCGCGGCTATAGAGATGAACCGATTTACCCACACCAATCGCCTGTTGCTGCTGCGATAAGCGTTCATAAAGTTCATAATGGACACCCGGCCCGCCAATCCCTGGCTCCCAGTTATTGACCCCGCCCGCCGTCGATGTACCGCCAAGCTGGTGTAATGTGTCAATCAGCAGAATTTTTGCGCCGGGATGCTGACGTGCTGCACGGATGGCCGCGCCAAATCCACCAGAACCACCACCCACAATGAGAATATCCGCTTCATATGTATCCATCAGATTATCCTAAATCACAGTTCAAAAGGTAAAATGTCGGGCAGCCTTTAGTGACCACCCGACTATTTTTCATACTTAAAATGGTGAATTAGTCGACCAGCGTATTAACCTGCTCGATGCTATTCAGCGCATTAATGGCGGCAGTCACTTCCGAGAGCCGGTTCTGTTCCAGCTTGTCCAGAAAACCGTCAAACTCCGCTTCAACATCAAAGCCCGGTGACAGAATCGCCTGGACGATGAATTCATCCACGACTGACTGGATAGCCTGAAGATTATCGGCAATAGCAGGATCATTGGTATCGACGGAGTAGTTCACCACCTGAACATCACTCACCCCACTCAGCACACTGCTGACATAGTCAAACATCTCATCGCTGACATCATTCCAGCTTGGATTCTGACGCGTGTAGTCAAAGTAGTAGGGCGGTTCGGCGAAAAAGACACGGTCAAGCATATACAGGTCATATTCTGGGTTATTCTCCAGCACTGCGTCACGACCGCGTCGACGCGCAATACCATCTTCACCCACATCGAATGTAATATCTTCCACACCCATCGTCATCAGCTCATAGCCCTCTGTATACTGCCATTCGAGCATCCGGAAAAAGGCATCAGCCTCTTCATCGGTAGCCGCAGTCGTCAGCGCCACACCGAGATCCTGTGCGTTAGGAGTCAGTAACGGGCCACCCTGGGTGCCATCGGGGCCGGTTAAGCCCGTGATATAGGCAATTTCAGGAGTGATATCCGGGAAGGCGTTCTGAATGGCTTCGAGGCGCAGATGATCAAACTGCGGCCAATCTGTGGTCGCGCCGACAATACCTGCATAAAACTTGAAAAGGCCGCGTTCTTCAGAAACACCCCAGACCTGATCCAGCAAACCCTGCTCATACAGGCTGTGCGCATAGGCCAACCCATCCTTAAAGCTGTCCAGTGTGTGCGACAGCACCAGCGTATTGGGATCATCTGGTGACGGAACCCACGCCATATAATTGGCGCCAAACGGACTCATAATGGGGTCTATCCACGCAATAAAGCCCGTCCCACTCAGACGATTGGGGACAAATGGGATCATCGCATCACCCAGGCCACCGGGATCCTGCTCTTTAAAGGCCAGCAGCATCGCTTCAAATTCAGCGGTTGTGGTGGGCTGTTCAATCCCTAAAGCATCAGCCCAGTCTTTGCGATAGGCAATTGAAGTCGGGTAAAAACCAGTGATACGGGGCAGGTGATAGATATTGCCATCCGAGTAGGTATTCGCTTCCCATACTTCTGGTGAGTAAGCATCGCGAACCGCAGGATATTTATCCAGCAGATCATTAAGTGGACGCAGCAGACCAGCATCCACATATTCCGCGTAGACGCTTTCCCGTGGGCTGACGCGGATCGAATCCGGCAGATCACCACTGGCCATTGTGACGTTGCGAACTTCCACATATTCCGAGCTTGGAATCATGCGGTATTCAAGCGTGATACCAACCGCTTCCTCAATCTGCGCTTTATAATAATTGTCCGGGTCCCAGCTATCACCACGTGCCAGGATATTCAGGTTTACACCGTCATCCTGGGCGCTGATAGAACCGACAGATGTCAGAACCAGAAGCATAATCAACACAAAATAAAGCTTTTTCATAGTTTCCCTCTTTTATGAACTTGTTTACTAACAAATTTAGGTATTGGTTTTGTGTTATTCAGCATCACCCCCTTTTTAAGTTTCTCTGACGAAACGCTATCAGCCCTTCTCAGCCCCAAGCACAATCCCCTTGATGAAAAAGCGTTGGAGGAATGGATAGAGAATGGCGAACGGAGCCATCGTGACGACAATCGTTGCCGCACGGATCGTCAACTGGTTTACGGTCTGGCTGCCATACAGGTCACGGTTGGACATCCCCAGTTCGTTGAGGTCAGCCTGAACAACCACGTTACGCACCAGCACTTGCAGCGGCCAGTTCTGCGGATCGGTAATGTAAAATACGCCGCGGAAAAATTCGTTCCAATAAGCAATAGAATAGAACAGGCCAATCGTCATCATGGCTGGGAGTGCGAGCGGGATCATGATGCGGAACAGAATAGTAAACTCCCCTGCCCCATCAATCCGTGCCGCTTCCACCAGTGAGATGGGAATCGTCTCAAAGAAATTGCGCATCAGAATAAGATAAAACGAATTCACCAGTGCTGGCAGAATCATCGACCAGACACTGTTAATCATGCCCAGATCACGGATGAGCATATATCCGGGGATAATGCCAGCACTGAACACCATCGGGATGATGACGAAAATCATCAGAACGTTGCGTCCCGGCATGTCCTCGCGCGACAGCGCGTAAGCCGCCATCGTCGTCGCCAGCAGACTGAGCGCTGTTCCCACCACCGTAATAAACGTGGTGATCATAAATGCACGCTGTATCGCCCCGCCCTTAAACACAAAAGTGTACGAATCCAGCGTAAAATCCTGTGGAACCAGCATCAGTCCAGAACGTGCCACAGCATTGGGGGTACTGAAAGACACACTGACCACATGCAGAATAGGAATGAGGCTGACCAGTGCGAAAATGGTCAAAGCAATATAAATGATTATCTGCGAGACGCGGCCTCTTTCGCTGCGTTCCAGGTGGGTTTCTTCAATCCGAAAAATACGAGCCAGTGTCATATTCGCTCCTTTACCATAAAGTCGGGCGACCCAGACGTTTGATGATCTGGTTCGAGGTCACGATCAGGATGAAGCCTATCACGCCTTTGAACAGGCCGAAGGCGGTCGCAATACTAAAGCGTCCCTCAACCAGCCCAATGCGATAGGTGTAGGTATCGATAATGTCCGCGACGGAATACACAGCGGGGTTATACATGACGAACACCTGCTCAAAACCCGCGTCGAGGATATGTCCCATGTTCAGAATCAGCACGATAACGATCACGCCAGTAATGCCCGGCAGCGTGATAAAGCGCATCTGCTGCCAGCGATTGGCGCCATCCACCCGCGCCGCGTCGTACAGTTCGGTATCAATGGAGGTCATCGCGGCCAGATAGAGAATCGCGCTGAAACCGAAACCCTTCAAAATATCCGTAATCACCAGAATGCCACGGAAGAAACGCTTATCCACCAAAAGCGTGTTGCCATTGATGCCAAAGGTAGCCGCAAGGTCTGAGATAATGCCGCCCGGAGCCAGAAACAAAACCATAATACCGCCGTAGACCACCCACGATAGAAAATGTGGAAAGAGAGTCAGCGTTTGAACGCCGCGCTTGAATGCCACGAAGCGAATCTCATTGAGCAGCAGCGCGAAAATAATCGGCACCGGCATGCCAATCAGCAGTTTCATCACGCTGATGATAAGCGTATTCATAAACACTTCGGAGAATGCTGGTAGCGAAAACAGTCGCTCGAAATTCTCGAAGCCAATCCAGGTCATTTCGAACACACTCGCCGCAGGTTTGAAATCCTTGAAGGCCAGCGACAATCCCCAATAGGGATAATAGCGAAACACCAAGAAAAAAATTATGGCAGGCAGCAGCAGAACATACAGCGCCCGTGCCTTCCACATGCGGCTGAGCAGCGACCTCAGGCGGGATTGTGCTGGAAATGATGCTGTTCGGACGGGTGATAATTCAGCACTCATAGTGACTCATTCTCCTTACTCGGGTTGAGACTGCGCCACGGTTCACGCATGGCAATTTCGATCTCGCAGTAATGGCTGTAGCGTTGCATATACATTTCATGGCTCGTTATATCCGGCTCATGCACCCGCAGGATAGAGACACTCTGGGCAGCAGCTTCGGCATAATCTGCATAAATCCCGGCGCCAATACCGGCTGCCAGTGCATTCCCGCGGGTACCACTTTCAAAACTGTCGGTCACCTCGACAGGTACATTCAACACATCGGCAAACATCTGTGACCAGACTTCACTCCGCGCTCCACCGCCGGTTAGACGGGCAACGTCGAACCCCGCCCCGGCACGGCGCAGGCGCTCAACGTGTGTCAAATGGCTGAAAACCACGCCTTCATACATGGCGCGCAGCATATGGGTACGTGTGTGCCAACCCACAAGCCCATAAAATCCACCCTGAGCGCTGGCCTGCACATTCGACCCGTAGAGAAAAGGATGGAAAACAGGCACAGAATCATGTACCGGGATACTCGCCACCTGCTCCCCACAGACATCAAACACAGAGATATTACGCCGTTCAGCTTCGCGCTGCTCCTCACTGCAAAAATTTCGCACGAACCAGTCCAGATTAGTCGCCCCAGCGGTACTGGCCTCGACAATCAGCCAGCGCTCCGGGTCAGCAAACGGCGCGGTGAGGAACAAATCGGGTGAGACTACAGGCTCATCAACGATCACTTCGTTAATGCTCCAACTGCCGACAATCACACACGCCTGCCGGCTGTGGTTCACCCCTACGCCAATGGCCCCGGCATCAATATCAATCATCCCGGCAACAACCGGTGTACCGGGGGCAAGGCCAGTTGACTGTGCGGCTTGCGCGGTTACAGTGCCAATAACCTCCGCGCTGTGCGCCAACCGGGGCAAAGCATCGTAAACTTCAGAGATGCCGTAAATTTCAAGAAGATCGTTCGAGTAGGCTTTTTCAGGCATCCGCAGCAGACCGGTCGTGCCCATATCGGTGTAATCTGTCGCTTGCTCACCGGTTAAACAGGCGTTGATGTAGTCTTTACACATGAGTATCGTGCCAATCTGCGCGTAATTTGCTGGTTCATGGCGCTTGAGCCACGCCAGCAGCACAGGCACTTGAGCAGGGTAGGGTTTCAGCCAGACATGCGGAAAAATGCTCTCAGCCACGCCGTTGGTCAGCCATTCATCCACCAGCCCTGCCGCGCGTGTATCCAGCGATTGGATGGCATTGCGCAGAGGTTGGCCGCTTTTATCCAGCAGATACAGGCCATTGCCGTGGCCGGTACAGCCTAACCCTGCAATTTCGTGCGGATCAATAGCGGCTCCGTGGATAATTTCGCGAATCACATCAGCCGTTTCCTGCCACACCGTGTGCATATCGCGTTCTGTCCAACCCGGCTGTGATTGCAGGGTTTCTATACGTCGGCTGGTGGTATAGATTTCGCGGCCATTCAGGTCGAAAAGACCGGCTTTGCACACCGTATTGCCATTATCCAGCCCAAGCAGATAGCGTCCCATCAGATGCCCCTACCCTATTGCCAGATCGTAAGCGAATCAAGAAACAGCGCGCGCAGATCATCGGCATCAGCCGGACGCGGAGACAATTTCGTCACACGGTGCTGCGGCAATGTCCCTTCGACCAGCTTGTCTATATCCGCCGCAGTAAAGCCAATCGCGCTCAGGCCATTAGGAACGCCCGTTTGTTTCATCAACTCGATGATGGCATCAGCCAGTACATCTCCGGCTTTATCCGCAGGCACACCTTCCGTATTCACGCCCATTAATCGAGCCGCATACAGATGCCGTTCCGGATTAGCCTGGGCTGTAAATCGAAATACTGCAGGGGCGTTCAAAATCACCGACATACCATGCGGGATAATGGGGTGCTCTGTGGGGTAGCCCTCTGGCTGGAAATTCCGTACCGCACCCGATACCGGGTAAGACATACCGTGCGGCAGATGCACCCCGGCATTGCCAAATCCGATGCCTGCATAGGCCGAAGCCAGCAGCATATGACTGGATGCTTCCTCATCAGACGCATCAGCTACGGCTCGGACAATATATTGCGCGACCATCTCAATCGCTTTGGAGGCCCAGATATCGCTGATGGGATTCGCGCCCTGATAGGCGGGGCGCATAGACGGTGATTCTGGGGCAGGTCTTTGGCTGAACGGCATCGCCGTCAGCGACTCCAGCGCATGACTGAGCACGTCCAGTCCGGAACTGGCCGCGACCATGGGCGGCAGTGTGCGCGTATTACAGGGGTCGAGAATGCCCATTACCGGACGCAGCGCACGATGCGCGATGCCGGTCTTGGCATGCATTTCGACCAGATCAAAAATGGCGACACCGGTAGTTTCGCTGCCTGTCCCAGCGGTGGTCGGTACAGCGATTAAGGGCTTCAGCGGCCCCGGAACAGGCAAACCCCTGCCAATGGGTGGGTTCACATAATCAAGCAAATCCGCTGGGTAAGTCGCATACAGATTGGCAGCTTTGGCGGTGTCCATAGAGGAACCACCCCCCACCGCGACGTAACCATCAAAATGCCCCTGCACCGCAAAAGCAATCGCCTGTTTGAAAGACTCATCCGTGGGTTCGACGCGCACCTGATCATAAAGCACGGCTTCAATACCAGCCTCGCGCAATGCGTCCAGCACAACCGCGACTGGTTCCAACTGTGCCATCTGTCCATCTGTGACCACCAACACCCGCCGCACACCAAAACGCGCCATATCCTGCCCGATTTCATGGGTCACACCGGGGCCATATTTAATGCTGGACGTATCCATTGTAAAAGCAGTTTCAGTTACCATAAGAACCTCTTTTCAAAAAACTTTTTTGAGTAACCGGGTGAAGCTAAATAACATTCAACTCGGACTTATGCGTCGCTGTTTCCTTCATAAATTGCCCACGCTTCATCCGATGTCACATCGTCGTGAATCATTGCCATAAAGGCCCGGACAACCTGCCGGGGATTGGGATGCTGATAGATATTACGCCCATACACTAGGCCCATCGCGCCTTGCTGGAGGAAGGCATGGCTGCGCTCGAAGACCTCTTTAAGATCGGCTTTGCCGCCACCGCGTACCAGTACCGGACAGCGTGCCACTTCAATAACTTCGTGATAATCTTCGGGATGATCGGTCGGGTCAGCTTTAATGATGTCCGCACCTAGTTCACGGGCCTGTCGCACCAGCGGGATGAGCTTCTTTTTATCTCCATCGACCATATAGCCACCCTTACCGCTGTTGGGCTGCATGACCAACGGTTCGATCATCAATGGCATACCATACTTGTCGCAAGCGGCACGCAAACGGCTGATATTGACAATGGTCTGACGATGCAGATCAGGTTCATCGGGTAATAACAGCAGATTAACCACCACACAGGCCGCATCCATCCGCAGCGCCTCAAGAATAGGTTCTTCCGCGTTTTGCAGAATGTTGAACATGACCGAATGCGTCTGTGGGTTATAGGGATTACCCACATCCGTCCGCAGCACCAGCGCAGGTTTATGCTTGCCTCTCAGCGTTTGCAGCGCATCACACTGTCCGTAATTCATCTGGATAGCATCTGGGCCAGCATCTACCAGTTGATGTACAACCTGTTCAACATCTTCAAGCCCATCCAGAAAACTGTATTCATTGAATACACCGTGATCAATGGCTACGTCCAGGCATTTGCCAGAGACGTTGAACATTCGATTTAAGCGGACTTTATGTGAGTCACGCATAATCAGGCTACTCCTTCAATGTGCGGCAGGTGCACACCATGCCGTTCCTGTAAAATCTTTTGTGTCCGTTTAAGCTCGACCTGCATCTGATCCTCAGTCCAGCCGAGGTTTTTGGCACAGATTTGCGCAAGTTCCAGCAGAAGCGCAGCGGTCAACTCACCCTGCAACGCGATA
>JBBSQD010000287.1:0-8075 GCA_038258185.1 Aggregatilineales bacterium
TCCAGTTTGCTGCCGGTGATAGCCCTCTGGCCTTCTTGCAGAATACCCAGATCACGAGCAATCGCTTCGGCTGTAAGAGCGTGGTCACCGGTAATCATGATGCTGCGGATACCGGCCTCACGGGCGGTCTGGACGGCCATTTTGGCTTCGGGTCGTGCCGGGTCTAAAATGCCGATCAGACCGAGTAAGTACAGGTTGCGTTCGATATCCGCCGTGATTTCTGCGGGTATTTCATCTAAGGGTCGATACGCAATACCCAGCACGCGTAAGCCCTGCGCGGCCATTTCATCAATTTCCTGCTGCCATAAATCCCGCCGTTCCTGTGTGAGTTCGCGCGGCCCGGAACTTACAGTCTCATGCGTCGCCCAGCGCACCAGTTGATCCGGTGCGCCTTTAGTCAGAGAAATATATTTGGTGCCAGTGAATATTTCTTTTGCGGCATCACTTTTGACTTCATGAATAGTGGTCATGGCCTTACGTTCACTGCTGAAGGGCAGTTCCGCGACACGCGGCAACTCATTTTCCATATCTTCGCGCTTGATACCTGCTTTTTGCGCAGCGATCAGCAGTGCGCCTTCTGTGGTATCCCCCACCACATTCAGATTTTCATCGTTATCATTGGCTTCCAGATAGGCGTTTGTGGACAGTGAAATGGCTTTAATAACTCTGGATAAAGTCAGATTACCGTGAATGTCCTCAATTGTTTCATCATTTTCGCCGTTTCCCTGCCGGAATTTACCAGTCGGGATAAAGCCAATGCCACTGATATTAATGTCCGGATGGTTGGGTAAGGCGATTTCGGTAGCGGTCATTTCGTTTTTGGTCAGGGTGCCGGTTTTATCCGAGCAAATGACCGTGACTGATCCCAGCGTCTCAACGGCGGGTAAGCGTCGTATCAGTGCATTACGCCGCACCATCCGTGATGCGCCCAGTGACAGACTGATGGTAATCAGCGCCGGTAAGCCTTCAGGCACAGCCGCGACTGCCAGACTGATAGAGGTCAGGAACATATCCTGTGCGGGGATGCCTTGCAGAATGCCTGCCACAAACACAATCGCGACCACTACCGCCGCACCAATCGCTAAAATTTGCCCCAGGCGATTCAGGCGTTTTTGCAACGGCGTGATGCCCTGCTCAACTTTGAGCAGCATCGCAGCGATATTGCCCAGTTCCGTACTGAGGCCGGTCTGAGTCACTACTATTTCACCACGGCCATAATTAACCGCTGTGCCCATGAAAACCATGTTTGTACGGTCGCCGACACCGATATTGCCTTCAGCCGAAATAGTTTTGGTATTTTTATCGACTGGTGTAGATTCACCGGTCAAAGGCGATTCGTCGACCTGTAAATTAACCGTCTCAACAAGTCGCCCATCTGCCGGAATACGGTCGCCTTCCTGAAGAATAATGATATCTCCGGGGACAATATCCTCCGCGCTGATCTGATGAATATCGCCATTCCTGCGGACACGTACCATCGGCACCTGCATCGCGCTGAGGGCTGACAGCGCCTGTTCTGCGCGATATTCCTGATAAACACCCAATGCGGCATTCAGGATCACAATCGCCAGAATAACGATGACATCTTTGGTGTCACCCAGGAAAAAAGAAATCCCCGCAGCGATCAGAAGAATGATCACCATAAGGTCGGTAAACTGGCTGATAATGAGCTGTAACCAGCCAGCACCTTCTTCAGTTGGCAAAACATTTTTGCCATACTGATCTTGTTGAGTGCGAACTTCTGCCTCACTCAGTCCCGTTTTAGGGTCACTTTTGACTTCTGCCAGCACCTGATCAATATCAAGCCTATAAAAATCTGGCATAGTGTTCGCTCCTCACCTGAAGTGTATGATTGCAATAGGATTAAAATAGTTAGCTTTAACTGACTTTAGCTGGACTGTAAACTAGTCTGTAATTCTAGCCCGACTCAGGGGTAGGTAATACCCCTACGAATTGGGGTATCATAGATTTGTGTTATTGCTAGCTTAATTTATTCACTATACAACGTAAATGCAAGAAACAAAAACGACGTGGGCACTTTGTGCTCACGTCGTTCTGATCAACTCAAACTGATCGAAAAATTACATCATGCTCTGCATAAGTTTTTCGAGTGCTTCGCTACCCGGGCGCAGATGGCTGTCGGGCAGGTGAGCCAGCGGGGTATCGGTGATGTGCAGTGTTTCCCCCAGGGTCATGCGTGGCTCTTCGTAATACAGCAGGCCGGTCAGGAAGAGCATCTCACGCTGCGCCTGTTCCAGTACCTGAATGGCCTGCCCACGGCTGCGAGGGTCATAATCTTCGCGCGTTTTCTGCAAGCGGATGTGCGAACCATCATGCATTTCAACTTCAATGATGGAACCTGCATCGTAGTCGCCGACAGTGATCTCCTCACGCGGGACGACATAGTCCGGTGCATAGTAGGTGATGTCGTGCAGTGCGATCTCATGCTCTTTGCCGTAGCTGTAGCTTTTGGTCGATTCCGGCGAGTTATTGAAGGTCACGCACGGGCTGATAATATCAACCACAGCGGTACCCTTGTGAGCGATGGCCGCTTTCAACAGGGTTTGTACCTGCTTGGAATCACCGGAGAAACTGCGTGCGACAAAGGTCGCGCCACTGATAATGGCTTCCAGCGCCAGGTCGATGGGTGGGAGCTCGTTTTTGCCGTAATACTTTAACTGCTGGCCTTCATCGGCAGTTGCGGAAAACTGGCCTTTGGTCAGGCCGTAAACACCGTTGTTCTCAATGATATAAACCATCGGCACATTGCGGCGAATCAGATGCTTGTACTGGCCGAAACCGATGCTGCCGGTATCACCGTCACCACTCACTGCTAATGCGGTCAGATCATGATTAGCCAGGGTCGCTCCAGTGGCTACCGAAGGCATACGCCCATGAATAGTATTAAATGCATGGGAGCGTCCCATAAAGTAAGCCGGGGTCTTGCTGGAGCAGCCAATGCCGCTCAGCTTAATGAGGTTGTGCTGTTCCAAACCCAGTTCAAAGGCAATCGAGATGATCTGGTTAGAGATCGAGTCATGCCCGCAACCGGGGCAAAGGGTACTTTTGCCACCCTTATAATCTTCGCGTGATAGTCCGAGTACGTTTTCCTTAGCCATGATTACTTCTTCTCCTGTTTCAAAATGTTCTGGTGTACCCAGTGGGGTGTCATGGGGAGGCCATCACCCAACGCCAGCGAACGAATGTTGGTCACAACTTCTGGCAGATCAATGCGGATCAACTGGGCAAGCTGACCGTCGAAGTTGTTTTCTATGACGTACACCTGATCATGGTTGGCGATAAAATCTTTGACTTCCTGGCTGAACGGCAGGGCACGGACGCGCAGGTAATTGGTTTCGATACCATCGGCAGACAGCCGGTCACGGGCTTCAAGGATAGCCGCATCATTTGACCCGAACGAGATAATGCCAATTTTCTTGCTGGCATCGTAATGGACAATCGGTGCTGGGACGATGCTGCGCGCGGTTTCGAACTTGCGGTGCAGGCGTTCCATATTATGGATCCAGTCTTCACTGCGTTCGCTGTAGACCGCCATGTCATTGTGACCCGTACCACGCGTGAAGTAGGCTGCGCGGGGGTGGTCGGTGCCGGGGATGGTGCGATAGGGCACACCGTCACCGTCATAATCCTTGTAGCGACCCCATTCACCCTTATCGGCGAAAAACTCTTCCAGTTTAATTTTGTCCAGAGTTTTACCGTGGTTGATGGGGGTGTCCGGGTACTTGAAGGGATCGGTCATCCAGTTATTCATGCCCAGGTCAAGATCACTCAGCACAAAGATCGGCGTTTGCAGTTCTTCGGCCAAGTCTAATGACTTCCAGCCGAATTCAAAGCATTCTTCCATGTTACCGGGTAACAGAATGACCTGACGGCTGTCACCATGACCCAGGAAATATGTGAAAATCAGATCACCCTGGCTGGTACGCGTAGGTAAACCGGTGCTCGGCCCCATACGGGTGATATCCCAGACGACAATCGGAATCTCAGCGAAATAAGCCAGACCGGCAAACTCTGACATCAGGCTGATGCCGGGGCCACTGGTGGCGGTCATGGCGCGTGCGCCTGCCCAACCTGCGCCGACAATCATGCCAATTGCGGCAATTTCGTCTTCTGCCTGGACGACAGCAATCGTATTTTTGCCCGTTTCGGGGTCTTTACGCAAATGCTGATAACCCAGAACGCTATCAATTAAGCTGGTGGAGGGGGTAATCGGATACCATGCTGCCACGGTCAAACCACCGAAAACTGATCCTAATGCACCGGCTTCATTACCGGTAATCATGATCTTGCCTTCGGTCAGATTCATCGGCTCGAAATAATACGGGTCCTGCTTTTCGAGATTTTCGGCAGACCAGTTATAGGCCGACTCAATAATATCGTAGTTGAGCTTGACCGGTTTTTCCTTGCCCTTGAAGTTATCCATCAAAGCGGCATGCAGGCGTTCCAGCGGGATATCAAAGAGTTGAGCGACAGCGCCGACATAAACCATATTGCCGACCTGCTCGCGCCGTTCGCTGGGAATATCGAACTGCTTGATGGTATCGCGCACCGGGATTTCATAATAGGTAATGTCGCTGCGGCTTTGGCCCCATTTCCATTCTTCCGGGAGAATACAAACGCCGCCTGCGGGCAGACTTTTAATGTCTTCTGCCGCGGTGAGTTCATTCATCGCAATGACGATTTCAGTCGTATCGCGTCGGGCAGTGTAGCCGTCCTTGCTCACACGGATGGTGTACCAGGTGGGCAGCCCCTTAATATTGGAGGGGAACAGGTTTTTACCATTGACCGGGATACCCATTTTGAACAGGGATACCACCAGTAGATTGTTTGAAGTCTGGCTACCGGAACCATTTTTAGTAGCCACCATAAATGCAAAGTCGTTTATAACCCGGCCTTTGCCTCCGGTGTCTGGCTGTAGATTATTTTGGGTACGTGCAACACTCATAGTGATTTACGCAGCGGGCTGCGCCTTTCTCCTTTCCTAAAACCTTTGTCTGGGTAAGTGCCCTTAAGGAATAACTGTGGGATATTCACAATAAACTGGTCTATTAAATAAAAGCTCCTTTATCCCTTATGCGAATCATTGTGGCTCATATCCTTCATGCGAGGTTGATAGCGCAAAAGTTTAGTGTGTTCCTGAAATGCGCTTTTTGCAGCCTCAAAGTCTCCATTGCAGATCTCATTCAGGATACGCTCATGATAATCCCAGACCTGCTGGTGATAATCATAATCCGCATAACGATTAAGCTCGACCGCCTCATAAGCATCCCAGTACGCCTCCAGAATGCCAACCACAAACGGGTTGTGCAGACGATTAAAAATCGTCATATGGAAAGTACGATGTTCCTGGTTGGGGATGCGGATCCACTCATCATTCAGTTTCGCGCGCGCCTCAGCGATACAGTCACGCATGATCTGAATATCTTCTTCGGTGAGCAGCGGACAGGCTTCGTGCCAGAATGCGATTTCGATGTGGGTACGAAGCACGCTGAATAACTCGAAATTGTGCAGATCGCAGGCCAGCGCGAAAAACAGACTGAGCCGGACAGCCGGAGTGAAACTATAGTCCTTCATACGCATACCGGTTTTGGAGCGCACTTCCACCAACCCCAGCGCCCGCGCAACCTCTAATTGCTCGCGAATCTTGCTAGCACTGACACCAAGATGCTGATCATGTTGGAGTTCATTAATGGTAGGTAGGCGGTCACCAGCTTCAAAGCCGTTGGCCACAATGAAATTCAGAAGATCGGAGTCGAGATTAATGTTTGACATGCGCAGTTTTTAATTCATCCGATTAATCGGATTTATCAGATTATAAGTAGAATCAGTCTAGCATAGCTTAGTGAATTTGTCCATTTAGGTTAACCAGATATTTAGATAGTTTTCATAACCAGCGCGTCTTCGACCCGATTCCTGATCTGTTCGAAGTCGGTTGGGCTGTGGGTGAAGTCAATATGATTCATATCCACCCGCAGCACGGGGCATACCGACCAGTGATCAATCCATTGATCGTACAACTGGTTCAATTGTTCCAGATAGGCGGGGGCGATCTGCTGCTCGAAGGTGCGGCCACGCTGGTTGATGTGCGCCATGAGGGTATCGACGCTGGCTTGCAGATAAATAATGAGGTCGGGCGGGGGAAGGAAAGCACTCACGGCCTGATAGATGCTGCGATAGGCTTCATAATCACGGGCGGACATATTGCCTTGTTTATACAGATTGCAGGCAAAAATTTCCGCATCCTCATAGACTGTGCGATCCTGTACGGCGCTGCCGGGATGATCCAGCAACTGACGGTGATGCTCCAGCCGTTTGCCGAGGAAAAACACCTGCGAATGAAAGCCCCAGCGCGGCATATCGGTATAAAAATCCGCCAGATAGGGGTTTTCAGTATTGGCCTCATAAAAAGGTTGCCAGTCCAGCGCATCCGATAATTTGCTGGTGAGGGTGCTTTTCCCCGCGCCGATATTGCCGGCAATCGCGATGAAATATTTTCTAGGAGAATCAGACATAAAATTATCCTGCTTCGTTGCTAATCGTGACTTTAATCGTGTCCAGTGTGACCTGATCGACTGGCGTAATGCTCTGGTAAAAAATATGAATTTCCGCCGGCCCGGTGTAATTGTTGGTGGTCAGATCCACTTTCCACGGCACATCGTCCATGATATTAGGGTTATCCAGCGTGATAATGTGATTATCAATAATCGCGCCATCTTCGGTAATCAGGCTGACCAACAGCGTATTCTCGTAAATGCCCGACCCGCGCCCCTCGACCTCAATCAGATCACCGCCGACGGTATCGCCTTCAACCGGGCGGGTGATGCTGCCGAAGGTGCCTTCAGGCCGGTAACTCAACCCCGCCAGCACCATGCTGTAAGCCACATACCGTCGCGTCGCCAAAGTTTCACCAACAGGTAATGCATTGACCGTGATTTCCGTCGGTTCGCCGCTGTAACCGTGCGGGATTTCAGCCTGCCATTTGCCATTTGCATCCACCAGAACCGTGCTTGTGGCATATACCGAATCATCCGGCCCCACCAGTTGCACCTGAAACTGATTCGCCGGAATGCCGCTGGCCTGACCCGCCAGATGCACCGTCTCTGAGTAAATAATACTGCTGATAGCCGGTGCGGTGATGCTGACCGTGCCTTCTAAAGTCGGGTCTTGAGTCGGCTGAATGATGGTTTCTGGTGTATTTGCCGGACTACAGGCGACCAGCGTGAATAGGCTCAGAATGATGACGAATAGCCGCATGATTGATCCTGAAATGTGTTTGAGCGTGCTGTGATTATCGAATGGATGTGCGATGCGTGCAAGGGGCATTCAGTTAGCTTTCGGTAACAAAGCACCATGCTATACTGTCCAATAAATGACTTTACTAGAATTGGATACGGATATGACCGATGATTTGCACTTAGACACTTTAGCAATCCACGCCGGGCAGGAACCTGACCCGACCACCGGCGCGATTATGACTCCTATTTACCAGACTTCGACCTTTGTCCAGAGCGCCCCCGGTGACCACAAAGGTTACGAATACAGTCGCAGCGGCAATCCCACCCGCACCGCGCTGGAAGAGCTGATCGCCGCTATCGAGAAGGGGCGCTACGGGCTGGCCTTCGCCAGCGGATTAGCCGCGATTGACACGGTGATGAAACTGTTTAACCCCGGTGATCACATCATCGTCGGCAATGATGTTTATGGCGGCACCTATCGCCTGTTTGAGAAGGTCTACCGCCGCTATGGGCTGAATTTTACCTGGGTCGACCTGAGCGACCCGGACGCGGTGCAGGCGGCTTTTACCCCGCAGACGCGTCTGCTGTGGCTGGAAACCCCGACCAATCCGCTGCTGGCGTTAGCCGATATGGCCGCGCTGGCTAAAGCCGCCCCACAGGACGTGATTGTCGCCGTGGATAACACTTTCGCCAGCCCCGCTGTCCAGCAGCCCTTGACCTTCGGCGCGGATATCGTCATGCACAGCAGCACCAAGTACCTGGGTGGACACAGTGATGTGGTTGGCGGACTGCTGGCGCTGAACGACGAGAAGCTCTACA